>JAZTYI010000044.1:0-3769 GCA_045636885.1 Alloprevotella sp. | reverse complement strand
GCAGTTTGAGGCGCCAGTTCATCTCCCGTTCGCTTCACTGCGATACCATCGCAGTGCTTCATGCATCGGGTCTTTCTCCTTTCTCCTAAAACTTATATCCCACCGTAAACTGCACATTATGTCTATTGAGATCCACCTTTGCCGCCTGCAATCTATTGGTCATATTATTGCTACCTTCAGGAACGTGGAAAGCATACACGTCAGCCTTTTGCATTTGATATTGATAAGCCATATCGGCATACCATTTGCCTGAGCGGTAACCCACACCCGCGGTTACGCGTTGTAATTCGCCGAGGTTTACGTAATCGGTATTTGTAGCATAGTAATAGTTGCTACTGTCGAGGAAGTGGTTGAGATACGCACTTTTCTTGAAGGGTGAACTCTGGTAGTTGTAACCAAAGCGCATGTGAAGTCCGTAGTCAAGGATTACCTCTGCCCCAAGGCGAAGGATGTGTACAAATTGCATTTGGCGGTCCGCTTCGTGTTTCAGGGCATAGTCTTTTGTAAAACCTTCGTCATAGGTTACGGTCATCGCCCCTGCATCGTAAAACTCATATTCTGCCCCCAAAGCCAATCTGCCGCCAAAAGTGTTACCCATGGAAAGGTTGAAGCGCCAAGGGGTAGATACTTCATATTGATTGAATACGCGGTCGCCACAACCTGTATAGTTCTGACTTCCACTAGCATATGGCGTCTCCATATAGAGGTCGGAAGATGTTTCAATGCTGTAATACGTAGGCATGTGAATGGTCAGTCCCACACGGAACGGATTGTCTTCATTCGGGCGGAAAATGACACCTAACGAACCGCTATACCCCTCGCCTTCCGTACGCTCATCGTTGAGGTAGAAATATTCATGTAGCGAGTCGTTGGTGCGATTGATAAGCATTTCTGAGTAATCGGTATACGACTTCTGGTTTAAGAAGAAGCATTTAGCCGCCAGACCTAAAAACAGGCGGTCGTTGATGTTTGCCGCAAAACAAAAGTCCAACTCATGAGCTCCGCCCCATTGTACACGGCGATAGGTGTAACTATCAGCGTCTGAAGGGGTATAACCATTTACACGACCTTCGCTGTCAACTGTAGGGTCAATCAAGTACGTGTCGTATCCCAAGTTGGTGAAGGGCGTAGTCAGTTCGCGGTCTTCATTATAGTCTAAATCAAGCCATCCTCCAGAATAGGCGAGATCCATCATCTGCCACGACTGCGACATTCCTCCCGTGGCGAAGTTCTGCACATTGATGTGATTCTTGAAGTTGCGACTCTTCTGGTAATTCACCCCGATGTTTACAAACTTGAGTCCGTCAAAGTCGCCCATATTCATAGCGTAGACAAACCCAATTTGATCAAACGATGCACGTGTTCTGCCTATGCCATTGAACTTTTCAGCGTGTGGTTGTGCCGTCAAACTCGCCGTGGCGGCAACATCCCCACGACGGAAAAGACCAATCCCTGCAGGATTAGTGCTCATGACCGAAATATCAGCCCCTAACGCACTCATCGCACCGCCCATTCCCACAAAACGTGCCGTACCATTAAGGTCCGTAGCTGAGAATGATTCCATACGGTAAATGTCTTGCGCTGCAAGAGGTGCGCTTATGAGTAATAGGGGAAGTAATATGCGTTTCATATATTAACGGTTAAAGGATTAAAGGATTAACGGTTAAAGGATTAACGGTTAATGGTGAGTGGTATCTGTAGTTTGTGGGTTTAAGGGGGATGAATGTTTTTGCATTGCTTCAATTCTTCTACGCCTTAATCCTGAAAGCATTTGTGAGATATTCTTGTAATAATTTTCGGCCGTTGTAATTTGTTCCTTTTCTATAAAGTTTAAGTCGTAAGCCAGTTCTAATTGGCACATGACTTCATTTAGGGAACCAAAGGAGATTTCTAAGAAATGGATTTGTTCTTTTAGGGAATTTCTTCCCATTCCCTCTGCAATGTTTGAGGGGATGGAGATGACGGCTCTTCTTAATTGGTCGCAAAGTGCATAGTTCTCTTCTTTGGGAAATTGCTTGAATAAATTATATACGAATAATACAAAGTTTTTGGATTCTTCGTATGCTTTTAATCTTCGATAAGAAAAATGTTCCATTTGTAAGACTTTAAGCGCTTGAGTAAATAAAAAGAATGAGAACTAAAATTAAAGGGTAAGTTTGTTGAATGTTACTATAAATAGCGTTCGCTCTCAAGGCATTAGTATGCCCTTTCACCTTTCACCTTTCACCTTTCACCTATTCCTCCTTACCTTCTTCTTCCACCCGAACTGCGAGAACCACCCATAGAACGTTGAGTTCTACTTCCACCGCTCATCACGCGCTGTGGACGCTCTGTTCTGCTGGGTGAAACCGTTGAGGATGGCCTACGTGAATTGCGATCGGTAGATACCGTTTTATGGTTCTTCGGAGCATCTCCTCTGTTGGTTGAAACCTGTTCTCGGTTGTGTCTGGAGGGGCGGTCAGCTTTTGAAGGACGACCTGTAGAAGGGCGTGTGCCTCGTTCTGTGCTCGGGCGGTAACCGCGGTTGCTTGCCGTCGGGCGACGGTGTAGTTCCGTGCGCGAGGGATAATAATGATGATGGTGATGACCTCCATGGTGTGGATGCCAAGCATGGTGATAAACGGGGTGGTAATGTCCGTGCCAACCCCACCAGGGATCGTAGCAACTGTAATACCAATGATAAGGACGATGCCATCCCCACGAATAACTCCAACCGTAGTGACTGCTCCAGGTGTAGTTGTGCCAACTGTAAGGACTATAGTATGAGTACCAAGGGTCGGCATACACGTCAATATATTCCGTGTAATAAGGACTGCTCACAACAGTGACGCCTGGTGCATGAAAGCGCACGATGCGACTTGTAAATGATTCAGTATCATTGTCCTCCGAATAATATTCCGACTCGTTAGTTTTGTCGCTTGATCCTCTTCTATTGTAAGCATCCACGTCTATTGTGCTGTTGCGGTTGTCCGCCCAGTTGTCGTAGTCTGAAGATGTGTAAACATCAGTCTTCGGTGTGGCCTTTTTCTTCGTCGGTACAAAGTAAAGGTCATCTTGAGCAATCGCATGTAGCGCACAGCCCACTACGAATGATAACAACAGGAATATTCGATTGTTCATGATCTTACAAATTTATAGTGTGTTAAACAATGTTTTCTCTCTCTCAACTCTCAACTCTCAACTCTCAACTTTCAACGTTAACCTCTCAACGTTAACCTCTCAACGTTCCTCCCCACTTTGCAAAGCAAAATTACACATATTTTTTGGGTTAGCATGTTGAATTAACGTTATTTAGGTATTTTTAAGATGGTTTCAATGATCCGTACAATCTGTTGATAAAAATACGCGTAGATCCCCGTGATACGCTGGAGACATAGAAAAACCAACTGATACTGTTGCTTTGTGGGACGTTTACTTCTCTCCCCGTATCTCAAGTATCACGAGGAATAATCCGTGTAATTACGTTGATAAAATAAAAGTCAATAGACTATAGTCAACAGACTACTATCCGGATGGGACTATTGTCCATTGTCTGTTGTCTGTTGTCCGTTGCCTGTTGTCCATTGCCTATTGTCCATTGCCTATTGTCCGTTGACCGTTGACTGTTGACTGTTGTCCCAGTCCTCTTCATCCTCAGAAAATTAGGCAACTTTTCCGAAAAAACTTTGCGTGTTAAATAAATAATGTATACCTTTGCGAAGTAACATGTGTAGTGTGTATATCAGTTACGGCGATAAGCGCCACGTAGCGTGTTTGGGAAAACTTACCC
>JAZTYI010000043.1:0-28020 GCA_045636885.1 Alloprevotella sp. | reverse complement strand
TTGGACGATTCCCCTGAAAGGGGATAAAGCCATTAGCCCAGGGCAACGCCCTGGGTGTTGTTGCAGTCGAGACTTACGCCCTGAAAGGGCAAAAGCAATTATAAGAGTTTGAACTGCAATGCTTTTGCCCCTTCAGGGCGCAAATCCAAACATCCATAGACCCAGGGCGTTGCCCTGGTCTGTGTGCTTATTGGCCTTTCAGGCCGTTACTTCTCAAAAACTTTACCGGACACCAATAATTGTTTTTTCAAGGTTAAACAACCGGTTTTTAATGTTACTTATTCTTGCACCGCAAATAGACATTATCGCAAGGGCGAGTAGGTAGAGTGTTAATGTTTGTTAAAGTTTTCAGCGAAAAATGACGAAAAATGAAGGGTTGGACTGTCACATTTTTTCGCAAAAAAATGGAGGTAACCCTTGTGATCGGGATACCTCCACTTTTTTTCAAAAGCAATGCTACTCACCTAATATCAAAAGGGGAAAGTAATTATCGCTTTTAAGTTGACGAGAACACATGCATAACATTTTGTCTCCTCCCGTCTATTAGCAGAAATGCAGAGTGAGTCGGGGGGATGTGTTTCAACGAAGATAAAAAAGCGTTATGCTGCAATATTTGGCTTTTCAAGGCCGTAGTTCTTGCGCTTGTCTTCTGCCTTCAACCAAAGGGCAAGTCCGAGGGCAATAACACCAAAGCATGCAAAGATGAGCATGGGGAGAGTATAGTCGTAAAGGGGAACTACGTTGCCATCGCGCTCTACGGTGCCCACGATGCAATAGTCACTCAGGACATTACCAATAAGGAGGGGTACGCTGCCCAAGCCGATGTTCTGCACCCAGAAGATCAGGGCATAGGCTGAACCTAAAAGACGGAGGGGAATAATCTTGGGAACTGAGGGCCACATGGCACTGGGCACCAAGGAGAAGGCTACGCCGAGAAGCACCATGATGATGGCTGCAAACCACCAATAGTTGAGCAAGGGCATGGCGAAAAGCAGGTGGACGAGAATGAGCAACACGGAACCTATTACCATGATTGTGGCTCCCTTACCATACTTATCGTAAATGCCGCCAAAGACGGGGGTCATAATCAAGTTTCCGAAGGGAAGGATGGAGGGAAGGAAACCTGCCAAGGTGGGATCGACGTTATACTTGTTGATCATGAGCGACGTAGCGTACTTCAGGAAGGGGAACACGGCGGAGTAGAAGCAAAGGCAAAGCAAAGCGATGAGCCAGAAACCCTTACTGCGGAGGATGATGGAGAGGTCACTGAGTTTGAAGGTTTCATCGTCGTCGGATGACACTGCAACCGCGCCTTCCTGCTTATCCAAACGGCGGTCCATCACGCAGAACACGAGGTAGGCCATCAAACCTACGAGCAACAATACCCATGCCAGGAGCAAGGGGGTTGACACTTCAAAGTTCTTGGCAAGAATGGGACTCACGGCAAGGGCGAGGGCAGTTCCCAAGCGCGCCACCGCCACCTGGATGCCCATAGCGAGGGCTGTTTCGTAACCCTGAAACCAACGAGCGATGACCTTTGTAACGGTGATACCACAGTTCTCTGTACCTACGGCAAAGATAGCGTAACCGATACAAGCGGTAAGCACTTGCTGATTAAGCCCCATCACAATGGGCGCACCGCCAGGGGCTATGAATTCAACGGAATAAAACTTGATGCCGGCACCTACAACCATGAACAAGCAAGAAGCAACACCCGTAAGGCGCACGCCAAACTTGTCCAAGATGATGCCACCAAAAAGGAGCATAAAGAAGAATACGTTGAGCCACATGTAAGCCCAGTTGAAGTTGCCAAAGTCGCTGGCACTCCATCCCATGCCTCCTTGTTCAATAGAAATGCCGAGCATATCCATCAAGGGAGACATAGCATCGGTGAGGAAGTATCCCCACATCATGGTGAAACTCACGATAATCAAGGCAGTCCAACGTGCAGCCTTGGAATCGCGAAGCGTTTGTTTAAGTTGTTCAGTCATTTGTTGAGGTTTTAAGGTTTGAGGTTATGAGAAAGATAGTAGTGAGGAGATAGTAATTAGTAGTCCATGCGGGACGACTATCGTTTATCTCGGAAACTATCTTGTCTACTCGTACCTCGTTAACTTGTTTAGTAAAAGGTTATAAGGTTTTGAGGTTATAAGGTTTTGAGGAACTGATTATTTTTCATCCTTCAACCACTGATCCAACCAGCGGAAGAAGGTGCGTTGCCAGAGGATGCCGTTCTGAGGTTTGAGCACCCAGTGGTTTTCGTCGGGGAAAAGAAGGAGTTGCGCGGGAATGCCACGAAGGCGCGCAGCGGTAAAGGCGCTTTCAGCCTGGGTGTATTCAATGCGGAAGTCCTTCTGACCATGAATGCAGAGGATGGGCGTGTCCCAACGATCAACATAGAGGTGCGGAGAAGTTTCGAACACCTTTGCACGCTTGCCCTGAGCATCCTTGTACCAAGGCGCTTGTCCCATATCCCAGTTGGGGAACCACATTTCTTCGGTTTCAACGTACTGCTGTTGCGTGTTGAAGATACCATCGTGGGCAATGAATGCCTTGAAGCGCTTGTCGTGATTACCCGCTAACCAATAGACGCTATACCCACCAAAGCTTGCACCAACGGCACCGAGGCGCTCGGTGTCAACCCAGGGTTCCTTGCAAAGGTCATCAATAGCAGAAAGATAATCCTTCATGCACTGACCTGAATAGTCGCCACTGATTTGTTCCAACCACTCCATGCCGAAACCAGGCAGACCACGACGGTTAGGGGCAATAACTACGTAACCCTGATTTGCCATTACCTGGAAATTCCAACGGAAGCTCCAGAATTGACTGACGGGAGATTGAGGACCGCCTTCACAGAAGAGCAATGTGGGGTACTTCTTCGCAGGGTCGAAGTTGGGCGGAAGGATTACCCAAGCGTGCAGCTGCTTTTTATCCGTTGTTTCAATCCAACGCTCCTTGACTTCACCAAACTCGAAGTGGGCATAGAACGGTTCGTTTTCCTGAGTGAGTTGCGCAGTCTTACCATCGGCAATATTCACAAAGTACACTTCATCAGCACGACTCATGGAGTGGCACTTCACAAGGAGTTGCTCGCCATTGGGGTGCACACCGAGGAGCACATAATCAGCTACATCATCCGTGATTTGCTTTACCTCGCCCTTAAGATTGGTTTGATAAAGATTGGTGCGGCCGTGCCATACGCCACTAAAGTAAAGTGTGTTGTTATCCGCCGCCCAAGCAAATTCGTTGACGCCACTTTCAAAAGTTTCTGTCACGTAGATCTTCTTACCCGTAGCAAATTCATAAATGCAAAGGCGTGTACGGTCGCTTTCATAACCATCGCGCTCCATGCTGCTCCAAGCAATGTACTTGCCATCGGGCGAGAATTGCGGATTTTGGTCATAGCCCGCATTTACATCTTCCTTAAACTGATTAACCGCCTGATGCTTGAGCGAACGTGTGGGGTCGCAAGCTGGACGCACATAACCTTCGGGTTTGCAAAGATTCTTGACGCTGCCAGATTCGAGGTCGTAGAGGTAAATGTCGCTATCCGTGCTGATAGCATAGTCAAGACCCGAAAGCTTACGGCAAGTATAAGCAATCTGCTTGCTATCAGGACTCCAAGCCAACTGTTCTACACCACCGAAAGGAAGCATGGGGCATTCGTAAGGTTCGCCCTCAAGAAGGTCCTTGCTCTCGCTCACCTTATTGCCGTCAAAATCTGCCACGAAGGGGTGAGGCGCAGAAGTCGTGTAGTGATCCCAATGTTTATAAATGAGGTCGTTGGCTACGATACCTGTGGTGAATTGCAAATCAGCATCGTTCTGCTGAACGCTCTTTTCATGAGTAATAGTCTTGACAAGAATCACCTTTTTACCGCAGGGTGAGAAAAGGTAATCGTTGACATCGGTTGCCTCGAATGAGATTTGCTTACGCGACGTGCCGTCAGCATTCATCATCCATAGTTGCATCACGCCATCTGCATCGGGAGCAAGGTAAGCCACCTTGTCTGTGCCGGGGATGAACGAGGGTGCGTATTCTGCACTTCCGTCGGCAGTAAGCATCACGGGCGTAGCATCCGTCATAGGAGTAGAAGCATAGATTACGGCACGGCTCTTGTTTTTCTCAACACTATAATAAGTGACACCGTAAACGGCCTTCTGGGCATCTGCAGAAAGATGATAACCACCAATGCGACCCATTTGCCACATTACTTCGGGAGTGAATTGGCGCGAAGAGTCGGAAAATTCCGTAGTTCTGCTGATGCCGTCAGTTTCAACCGAAGCTGAGGGACTACATGCGGCAAGTGCCATAGTCAGCATAGTTGTAGTAAGGATTTTGTTCATATTGATGTAAAATAAATTACTTGATTTCGAAGGATATAGCATGACGCTGAAAATATCTCGGACTTGTTTCAAATTAAGTCGGACATATTTTAATTTATATCTCAGATAATTTTTATTATTTCGGAGATAATTTACCACACCTCTTTAGTACATTTAGAAAATTAGGAATTAAGAAGTATCAACTCCACCCCACTCCATCGTGTGACCATGAAGGAACTGTCTTAATTCCTAACTTTCAAAAATCTATTTAGAGTCCGCGCTTCTGCTTGATTTCTTGCTGACGCTTCAAGAGTTCTTCTTGTTGCTTCTGCATGGCTTCAAGGCGGGCTGCGAGACCTGAAGTCTTCTTCTGCGGATTCTTCTTATTTTCTTCGTAACGCTTTTCCAACTGCTCAAGCAACTTCTTATCGTCAGTCGTCTTGCGCAACCACCACATGGTGATGGCACTAAAGAGGAGTGAGATGAAGTAGTAATAGTTCAAACCGCTGGAGTACTTATTGAACATGAAGAAGAACATCAAGGGCATGAGGTACATCATCCAGTTCATCATCTTCATCTGCTCGGCCTGTTCGGGTGTCATGGTGTCCTTCTGCTGGCGCATAGTCATCCAACTGTACAAAATCTGTGCTGCACAGAAGAGCAAGCAGAACAATGAGAGGTGATTTCCAAGTCCCCAAATTTCTGTCCCCCAACTAATCACGTCGTCATAAGCCGAGAGGTCGTCTGCCCAAAGGAAGCTTTGCTGACGCAATTCGATGGCGTTAGGAATGAAGTTGAACATCGCAATCCAAATAGGCATCTGAATCAACATGGGCAAGCAACCGCCCATAGGACTTACGCCATACTGACTGTAAAGTTGCATCGTCTCCTGCTGGCGCTTGAGCGCATCTTCCTTGTTGGGGTACTTCGCATTGATTACGTCAAGTTTCGGACGAAGCACGCGCATTCTTGCACCACTCAAGAAGCTCTTCTTCGTAGGAGGATATACAATTATGCGCAACAAGAGCGTAATGAGCAAGAGCACTATCCACATAGGGAGGTTCAATGCCGTAAGATAGTCAAACACATAGATGGTAAAGAAGCGGTTGATCCAACGGAAGAGGGGCCAACCGAGGTCAACGAGTTCCTGCAAATCATTTTCACGTTCTGAAAGACGGAAGTCGTCCATCTTCTGAAGCGTACGGTAATGGTTAGGACCGAAGTAGAATTGAAGGTTTGCAACTTCCTCTGCTGAAGCATCGAAGGGCAAGTTCATCTTTGCAGTATAACCCTTCAAATATCCAGAATGTTCAGCCATCTGTTCGCTCTTCAAGTCGACGTTTATGAAAGACTCCTTAGCAATCATTACTGCGCTGAAATACTGGTTTTTAAAGGCAATCCAATCAACTGTTTGTTGAACTTTCTCTTCTTCATTTTCCATCTCTGCAAGATTCTCTGCGCCATCGTTCGTAACCTTATAGGTTAGGGTTGAGTACATATTCTCAAAGTAATACCCTTTTTCCTGCTGCTTAACGCAGTCTTTCCAATCCACCTGAATAGCACTATTACGTGCAAAATGCTTTTGCATATTCTTTGCACGGATAGAGAAATTTACGAGGTAATTATCAGGCAGAAGTTTGTAATCAAGCATAATGGTTTCACCTGTGGGATGAGACAAAACCATTGTCACACTTGTGTCAGTCTGATTTTCAGCGGTAAAATAGTAATCTTTCAATGAAATCACATCGTCCTTTGTATCGAAAGTGAAATTCATTTCTGAGTTATACTCATCAAAAAGGTAAAGAGGAGCATCTTCCCCCATCTTATAATGCTCATAACTACGATATTCAGGAAGATTGGCACGTGCAATCATACCGCCTTTGGGGTTAATAACGACCTCTACTTTATCGTTGTAAAGAATCACACCCTCCTGCATATTTTGCTTACGAGAAGCAAAGAAAAGCGTTGATGAATCGGGTTTTGCAACAATCTCTTCAATGGGAGTTTGTTCAGCAACAACCTCTTTTTTCTCATTATTTACCTCCTCTACGGGTTGAGGTTCAGGTTCTCCTCCAATCATACTGATATAGGGGAAAGCCAGTGCTACACAGAGCATTAACACTAATCCAGTAATTGTGTTTTTATCCATTTTATAAAAAGTTATTTAATCTCAAAATCCTATATATAACACAAGAATAGACAAGTCATCTGAATTATCTTCAGTGGCTTGCCCTCTATGCATCAAGGCTATATTACTTAAAATTGGTTGTAAAATTACACATTTCTACTGAAAGAGGAAGATATTCAATCTCCTTTTTCACCTATATTTAAATTTATAAACAAATAAACGACCGATAACAAGTCACTAAAAGGAAAAATCTATTAACTTTGTAGATTAAAATTAGTTAACTCTATCAATCGTACATTTTACGTTTTCATAGTTATGATTCTGCGTCAAACAATAACGTTATTGCTCTTCGGAGTTTGTATTAATTCATCTATAGCCCAAGAGTATCTTCACACTCAAGGCAATGACAGCAACACAACTTACTTGAAAACAATTCAAGTATATCAAGATTCGTTACTCAAAACCAAGGAAGAGTTTAAAAATTGGAAGTATACAGGGCGAGACACTTTATCCAACCCCTACTACTATCGTTTATTCTTTCAAAATGGATTGAGTGAAGACCTGTTTAAAGAGTCTATAGGTAGTCTTAAAGACAATTCAACAGAAAATACAAAATCAAGACATAAGTACAACTATATCAACAACTTTATAGCACATACTTACACTGACAATCCAACCTCTATCAAGAACTATTTATCATCAACCTCGAAGCAGAACAATGATAAAGAAAGCACAATAAAAGGCCCTGTTGAAGAGGTTCAACACCCCAAGAAGGAAGACAAGGCATTGAAGCCCGTCTTAACAAAGGGGTATGACCCAAATCATAATCTTGTTGTAAAACGCCCCAATTTCTGGACTTTTCAGGGCAATGCCTCTTTGCAATTTATGCAGGCATACTTTTCCGACAATTGGTACAAAGGTGGAGACAACAACAATACATTATTAGCAACTTGCAACATCCATGCTAATTATGACAATAAACAAGGGTTCATCTGGACCAATCATCTTGAAATGAAGATTGGTTTTCAGAACTCCAAGGGCGACGATCTTCACGATTTCAAGACACATGCCGACTTGATTCGTTTGACTAATAAATTTGGGTTACAAGCCTCAAAAAGATGGTATTATACAGCAACGCTACAAAGTTGGACTCAATTTTATAAAGGTTATCGCGCTAACGACCCCAAAGTGTATTCAGACTTTATGTCACCCTTTGAAAGTCTACTCACGCTTGGTATGGACTACAAGTATAACAATAATAAGTTCAACATAAATGTTTCTTTGTCTCCATTCGCTGGAAAATTTAAATATTGCGACCGACGCAATTTAGTTAATAACTATGGGTTAGAAGGCAAGCACAGCGTACTTGAATTCGGTTCGAATATCACAACAACATTCAAATGGGATATTTGGAAAGATATACAATGGAATGGTCGAATATATTACTTTACCGACTACGAAAAGACTCAAATTGAATGGGAAAACACAATCAATCTGCGCATTAACAAATACTTAACCACAAAGGTATTCCTCTATCCCAGATTTGACGACAGCGTAACAAGGACGGAAGACAATTCATACTTCCAATTTCAAGAAACACTCTCACTTGGTGTAGATATAACTTTCTAATCGCAAATAACTTAATAGAGATATAAGCCGTGTCGTGCATACTTAATATAGAGACCTCAACGGAAACTTGTTCTGTTGCCGTATGTCAAGACGGAAGTGTTATTTTTGAAAAAATCAATAATGACGCCAACTCACATACTAAATACCTTTCATCATTTGTTGATGAAGCGATATCTTTTGCCGATAACCATGCCATTCCTTTGGACGCTGTTGCAGTAAGTTCAGGACCAGGGTCTTACACCGGACTTCGCATTGGGGTATCAACAGCCAAGGGTGTGTGTTACGGTAGGAACATACCACTTATTGCGATTCCTACATTAAAACTACTCTGTGTAAAACCATTATTGTCCGATGACATAGAAGACGAAGAAGCCCTGCTTTGCCCCATGATTGACGCTCGTAGAATGGAAGCATACACCGCTATTTACGATCGTGCGCTAAAAGAAATCAGAAGCGTGCAAGCCGACATCATCGATGAGCACACTTATGCCGAATGGTTGAACAAGGGAGTTGTATATTTCTTCGGGAACGGTTCTGAAAAATGTAAAGAAGTCATCAAGCATCCTAATGCAAGATTTGTAGAAGGTATTACCCCCACTGCGAAATCAATGCTTCCACTTGCTGAAATGGCTATTGCAAGGCAGGATTTTGTAGACGTAGCCTATTTTGAGCCCTTCTATCTCAAAGATTTTGTAGCGATCAAATCTAAATCGCCGTTTTAACACTATCCAATTGATTCATCATGAACGCTGATCATCAATCTCAACAATTATTACTTCCCGAATACGGAAGAAACATTCTCAAGATGATTGAGCACGTCTTGACAATACCTTCTCGCGAAGCACGTTTGGCCTACTCAAAGCGCATTATAGAAGCAATGAGCGCTATTGATATGAATGTGGAAGAAGCAGGAGCGGGATATCGTAAGTACTCACAAGATTACACGTCCAAATTGTGGGACCACTTGGCATATTTAAGCAAATACGAATTAGACATTGACTATCCCGTAGAGATAACTCGACTCTCACTCGAAACAATTAGTCCACACAGACTCCCCTACCCCCAACACAAAATGAGATACCGCCACTACGGCAATCTTGTAGAGCAGTTGATAGATAAAATGGTACAACTACCTGAGGGGAACTTAAAACAGAATACCTTAAAGGCTGTTGCCAACCGTATGAAGAGGAATCTTGCGGATTGGAAGGGCGACGGAATCACTAATGATAAAGTTGCTCTAGACATTGCTGAATACACAAACGGGGAGATCAAACCTCATTTCAAACCCTACGATTTAATCAAAATCGACCACAATCACCGAGTAAAGAATAGGTAAAAACTGTATGTCTGCATTCATTATAGAAGGAGGGCATCTCCTTAAAGGCGATATAGTACCTCAAGGTGCTAAAAACGAAGCGCTCCAAGTAATTTGTGCTACGCTTCTCACATCCCAAAAGGTAAGAATCACCAACATTCCCAACATTCTTGACGTCAATAATTTAATCCAACTGCTCGCCGACATCGGTGTGAAGGTAGAAAAGCATGCCGAAGGAGACTTTTCCTTTCAAGCATCACAGGTAAACCTGAGCGACCTCAACTCCGAATCCTTTTTGCGTAAATGTTCGCAACTCCGAGGAAGCGTTTTGCTCGTCGGTCCTTTGTTGGCACGATTTGGATGTGCCACCCTTTCAAAACCAGGGGGAGACAAGATTGGTCGACGCCGCCTTGACACCCATTTCTTGGGATTACAGAAACTGGGTGCTCAATTTTCATTTTGCGAAGAAGAAGACACTTTTAAAATATACTCCGAAGGGCGCTTAAAAGGCGCAAACATGCTACTTGACGAAGCGTCCGTAACGGGTACGGCCAACATCATCATGGCAGCAGTGCTTGCAGAAGGTAAAACAACCATCTACAACGCAGCTTGCGAACCCTATATTCAGCAGCTTTGTAAAATGCTGAAGCAAATGGGCGCAAAAATATCAGGCATTGGGTCAAACCTTTTATACATCGAAGGGGTTGAAAACCTCAATGGTGCGGTTCATCGCATTCTCCCCGATATGATTGAAATAGGCAGTTTCATCGGTATGGCAGCAATGATTGGAGATGGCATCACGATTAAAGACGTAGCCTATGATGAATTAGGAATCATCCCTGACGCCTTTTCCAAATTAGGCATCAAGATGGAGCGACTCGGCGATGACCTCTTCATTCCCCGTCAAGAACACTACGTTATAGAAAACTTCCTTGATGGGTCTTTTATGACACTTGCTGATGCTCCATGGCCTGGACTCACCCCCGACTTGTTAAGCGTGTTGCTTGTCGTGGCCACTCAAGCAAGAGGAAGCGTGCTTATCCATCAGAAGATGTTTGAAAGTCGCCTATTCTTTGTGGATAAACTCATTGACATGGGAGCACAAATCATTCTTTGCGACCCCCACCGTGCCGTCGTAATCGGCCACGACAGACAAGTGCAACTGAAAGCCCGCAAGATGTCATCACCGGATATCAGAGCGGGGATCGCATTGCTCATCGCCGCACTGACTGCTGATGGCACCAGTCGCATAGATAATATCCATCAAATAGATAGAGGATACGAAAATCTCGAGAATCGACTCCATGCGCTCGGCGCTGTAATCCATAGAGAAAAGTAATGATACACAACGACGAAGTTTATCACATCGGCTACATACAAAAATTCCGCGGACTCCAAGGCGAAGTGGAATTGCAATTTACCGACGACCCCTTCGACCGCGGCACTGCCGATTATCTTGTATTAAAGATTGACGAAATCCTTGTTCCATTCTTCCTTGAGGAGTATCGTTTTAAGAACAACGAAACGGCAATACTGAAGTTTGAAGACATCAATAACGAGCGTCAAGCAAAGAAGCTCGTAGGTCTCCAAGTCTATTATCCCTTGTCCCATCTTAATGACGAAGAAGAGCAAGAACTTTCTTCACTCAAAGCATTGACGGGATATACACTCTACGATGAAGTTCACGGAAAAATCGGAACCATCAACACAGTAGATGATTCTTCCTACAACACACTTTTTTATGTAGACCATCCCCAAAAGGGCGAACTCATACTCCCCTACCACGACGACTTTCTCATGTCTTACAACATAGCCGAACGTACCATCACCCTTGCCCTGCCTCAAGGCATCATCGATCTGAACGAATGAAGAAAATATGCATCTTAGGGTCAACCGGATCTATCGGGACCCAGGCACTTGATGTGATTCGCCAACATCAAGAGTTGTTTGAAGTACACACACTCACCGCCTATAACAACGCACAACTGCTCATCCAACAAGCACGAGAATTTCTTCCCGACAGCGTAGTCATCGTGCGTGAAGACCTGTATGACGAAGTCACCGAAGCGCTTGCTCCCCTCCCTATCAAGGTCTATACAGGCAATCAAGCTTTGTGTGAAGTTGTCACACATTCCGAAATCGACATCGTACTCACCGCCATGGTGGGATTCGCAGGACTTCGCCCCACCATTGCCGCCATCAATGCTAAGAAGACCATTGCATTGGCTAACAAAGAAACATTAGTTGTTGCTGGCGAACTAATTTGCAATCTTGCTCTTGAAAACAAGGTGGCCATTCTCCCCGTCGACAGTGAGCATTCAGCCATTCTTCAATCACTTACAGGCGAAGGCAACAACAAGATTGAGAAAATCCTGCTCACCGCCTCTGGAGGTCCCTTCCGAACCTTTACCCGTGAACAGATGAACAATGTCACTCCCGCACAAGCCCTGCGCCATCCTAATTGGGAAATGGGAGCGAAAATCACCATCGACTCCGCCACACTCATGAACAAGGGTTTTGAAATGATCGAAGCAAAGTGGCTCTTTGACATTTCGCCCGACGATATTCAGGTCGTAGTTCACCCCGAAAGCATCATCCACAGCGCCGTGCAATTCACTGACGGTAGCGTAAAAGCACAATTAGGAGTCCCCGACATGCGCCTCCCCATTCAGTACGCTTTCACCTATCCCGCACGCATACATCTTGATGGAGAAAGGTTAGACCTCTTCCAGTTGGGAGCAATGCATTTTGAAACCCCCGACATGGAGCGTTTCCCCTGCCTGCGCCTCGCCTACGAGGCCATCCGAACAGGAGGCACAGCGCCCTGTGTGCTTAATGCGGCAAATGAGATTGTCAACCTTGCCTTCAGAGAAAGCAAAATCAGTTATCCGATGATTGCCGAAATTATTGAAAAAACAATGCAAACTATCGCCGTTATTCACAATCCTACTTTGGAACAACTTATCGAAACCGACCAACAAGCAAGAGCATTTGCCCTCAACCTTGTGTCAGAGCATGAAATTTAACGCTCCTTTACACATTACATATCAAGACTAAACACTTATGACAATAGGCCTCCTACAAATCCTCCAACTCATCCTCTGCTTTGCCCTCCTCATCACGCTTCATGAGGGAGGCCACTTCCTCTTCGCCCGCCTTTTTAAGATTCGGGTAGAGAAATTCTGCCTTTTCTTCGACCCCTGGTTCTCGCTCAAACTCTTCACCTTCAAGGGCACAGCCTATCACCTCGGTTGGATACCACTTGGAGGTTACGTAAAAATTGCAGGCATGATTGATGAGTCAATGGACCTTGAGCAGATGCAGCAACCCGTAAGGGACGACGAATTCCGCGCCAAGCCCGCCTACCAGCGCCTGCTCGTCATGATCGGCGGTGTGCTCGTTAATTTCCTTACCGCACTGATTATCTATGTAGGCATTCTCTTCACCTGGGGCGAGAGCTATATCCCCGTTGAAAACATGACCCATGGTTTCATGTTCAGCGATGCAGCAAAATCACACGGATTCCAAGATGGCGACATCCCCCTACGCACCAATCTTGGAGCGCTTCACAAGGTGAATGCCGATTTCTACCGTTCCCTGGCAGAGGCCGACACCATCGTAGTGCGCCGAGGAGCAGACCTCCACAATGTCGTTCCAGGCGTAAAGCGTAGCTTGCTTGAAATTGGAGCAACCAAAAGCGCAACGCCCTATATCTCCCCGCGCATCCCCTCTGTCATCGACAAAGTAGCGCCCCGTTCCGCTGCCGAGAGCGCAGGTCTGCATCCAGGCGATCAAATCCTGCGCCTTGACTCCGTTGCCCTCACCACATGGAATGAATTCCAAGCAATCATGCACGTCAAGAACAACGCCCTCCAAACCTCATCCGCCGAGGAGGCCGCCCCCCTGCGTCATGTATCATTAGTAGTGCGCCGCGCAGACACCTCCATTGACACCCTCTTCACCACCCTTCCTGAAGACCTCAAGTTAGGCGTCATTTTCAAGGCGCCCGATTATGAAGCAATGCACAAGCATTACACCCTCCTGCAAAGCATTCCCGCAGGCGCAGTTCATGGATGCAACGTCCTCGTGGGCTACGTCAGCGATTTGAAATACCTCTTTACCAAGGAGGGAGCAAGCAGTGTCGGTTCGTTTGGCACGATAGCCAACCTCTTCCCCCAAGCGTGGGACTGGCAACGCTTCTGGGAGCTCACCGCCTTCATCTCGCTCATGCTCGCCTTTATGAACATCCTCCCCATCCCCGCGCTCGACGGCGGCCATGTCCTCTTCTTGCTCTACGAAGTCATCACGCGTCGCAAACCCTCCGACCGCTTCCTCGAAATCACGCAAACCATAGGCATGTACCTCCTGCTCGCGCTCATGGTCTTCGCCCTCTACAATGACTGCGCTAATAATGGCGTTTTTTAAGAGAGAGAGAACCACGCTCGTTTACATATAAAAATAAAGAGATTAGCGTTGCCCTTGAGGCACACGCTAATCTTTTATTGACCCGCAATATAGCAGTTGCCCCATTGGGGGGGGACCGTTTCACTTTTATGACAATGAAGGGCATATTATCGCCTTTTTCAGATGCAAAAAAATGAAGAAAAATGAGAAATAATGTTGGCGTTAACAAGTGTTAACGGATTTGCATTTCGCTTGGAAATTTTGTATCTTTGTACTACGGAAATGGAGATACCCCTAGGAATCGGGGGTATCTCCACTTTTTTTGTCTCAAAAAAACCATTTTTGGGCAAAAAATAAGTTACCTAGTTTTTTCAAGGTTAAACAACCGGTTTTTAATGTTACTTATTCTTGCACCACAAATAGACATTGTCGCAAGGGTGTGTATGTAGAGTGTTAATGTTTGTTAAAGTTTTCGGCGAAAAATGACGAAAAATGAAGGATGAAAGTGTCACAATTTTTCGCCACTGATAACATTTGTTTTTTGGGAAATGATATAGGAGTAGGCCCTAGAGTACATTTCATACCCTTCACCGCAAAGCGGTCCACCACCTGTGAGGGGAGTGGATAGTTTTGACGCTTCCGTTAAATTAACTCTAAGGGTGTAAACGCTCTCGCTTTCACTGGGCATGAACAATGCAAGCATGCTCCGCAGGGCTCTCTCCCCTTAACCGCCTTTGGCGGAGAGATGGGTAGGAAGATGCTTATATTGGGGGGCTACTGCCCATATTATTGGCCTTTTATTTTATAGTTACATACTACTAGGGATATTTGTCGAATTGATTTTGTTATTTTTCTCCCACGATTCAATTTTACCTCAACTGCCAATGCGCCCCATCGGCATCGGTGGGCATGCGCCAATCTCCTCGGGGGGAAAGTGAGCAACTGCCTACTTTGGGACCGTCGGGCAGACAACTACGCTTGAATTGCTGCATGAAGAAGCGGCGGGTGAACGTGTTGAGCCAATGCGTAATGGTAGCGCTGTCGTAAACGCCCTGGAAGGTTTGCTCGGCAATGAAGCGAATCTTTTCAGGGGTGAATCCGTTGCGCAGGGTGTGGTAAAGGAAAAAGTCGTGGAGTTCATAGGGACCTACGAGGTCTTCTGTCTTTTGCTTTATTGTGCCGTCCGCTGATGCGGGGATTAGTTCGGGAGAGATGGGCGTGTTGACCACATCCAGAAGCGTGTTGCGCACTATTTCATTTTCAGTTGCGAGTGCTTCATGGATAACTAAATGCTTCACAAGTGTCTTTGGAACAGAGCCGTTAACGCCATACATGGACATGTGGTCGCCATTGTATGTGGCCCACCCGAGGGCGAGTTCTGAAAGGTCGCCCGTGCCAATGACCATTGCACCCTTGCTATTAGCGAAGTCCATAAGGATTTGTGTGCGCTCGCGTGCCTGGCTGTTTTCGTAGATAACGTCGTGCTTCGCAGGGTCGTGGTGAATGTCGGCAAAGTGTTGCATTACGGCGTTGGCAATGGGGATTTCGAGTGTGGTAATCTCCAACTGCTTCATCATCTCTAATGCATTTTGGTAGGTGCGGTCGGTGGTGCCGAACCCGGGCATAGTGATGCCGTAGATATTGCTTCTTGAAATTCCTAAAGCATCGAAAGCGCGCACTGTCACGAGCAGGGCAAGGGTGGAATCAAGTCCGCCACTGATGCCAATCACTGCTGTGCTGCTATGTGTGTGCTGAAGGCGCTTCATGAGTCCTTCTACCTGAATATTGAAGATTTCTTCGCAGCGCTCCTGGCGCCCCTGTTCGCTTGTGGGGATGAAGGGGAGGGCGGCGTAGTGTCGTTCCAGGGTTGTGAGTGAGGGCGCATGGAGGGGGATTTGTGTGTGAAGGGGGCAGACTCCGTTAGCAAGTGTGGTGGCTTGCTTAAAGAGACTGTTCTCAAGGCGTGCATGGCGAAGACGCTCAATGTCGATTTCGCCTGTGACGAGTTGCTCCTTGTGGAGGAAGCGCTTCCCCTCGTTAATCATTTCGCCCTTTTCAGTAATAAAGGTTTTTCCAGAGAGGACGAGGTCTTGTGTGCTTTCTCCATACCCTGCTGAGGCACAAATGATGGCGCAGATGTCCTTCTTGCTTTGGTTGAGTAACGATGAACGGAGCATTGCGTGGTGTCCAGCACTTTCTGGGAAAGCGGAAGGTGAGAAAATGACGTCAGCACCAGCCAGAGATAGGGAGGTTGATGTTGAAAGTGGCGCCAAGACGTCGTTACCCAAAGCAATTCCGAAGGTAAAGTCGGGAGTTGTAAATATTTGTTGGGCAGAGAAGGGGACTTGCGCTTCGCCAATTTGGATGTGCGCTTCAGGGACTAATGTTGCTCCCGAGGTGAACCATCGTGTTTCGGATGCTTCTGCATGGTTGGCGAGATACGTTTTGGGTACTACACCCCACACCTTTCCTTTCCCTATTACAATGGCGCAATTGTATAATTGCTGGTTGTAGAGCAACGGTGCACCCACGATAGCAAAAGTCGTAAGTGTTGAAGTTGCTTCTACAATGTTATGTAATTCCCTATTTACTGCTTCAATAAGGGGGCGTTGAAAGAATAGATCATTGCATGTTGCTCCCGTGATGCTTAATTCGGGGAAACATACGACGCCCACACGTTGCTCATCAGCTTTATGTAGCAACGAAATGATATGTTGAGCATTTAGCGTGCAATTTGCGACAGTAACTTGGGGTACTGCGGCTGCTAATTTTATAAATCCAAACATGACGAAAGGTAAAAGGTTAACGATGAAGGGTTAAAGAGTCGGTGATTAGCATTATTTCTTTGCAAGCTTTATCATCAGTTCGTCCATTGACTTACGCTGTTTTTCTTTGGGTTCATCAGCGGGATAACCAATGGGGACGATGACTACGGGTTCAAGGTATTCAGGGATTTCAAACTGATTGAAGAGTTCCGCTCTGTCGAAGTTGCACACCCAGCAAGTGCCTAATCCTTGTTCGGCTGCGGCAAGGCAGATGTGCTCGGTGATGATGGCTACGTCTATATCCCCGTGCGCCTTTTTATCCTGCTTGCGTACCCACTCCTGCTCTTTATTCTTATAAATAACGATGCAGGTGCTGACGCTTTCAAACCACGTGCGCTTGTAGCATTGCTTGATGCGCTCCATGTCTTTCATATCAGTAACAAGTTGCAATTTCCAGGGTTGGAAATTTACTGCAGAGGGTGCCAAACGTGCGCACTGAAGGATGTAATCTAATTTCTCTTGTTCTATGGCAAGTGGATGATATGAGCGTACGGAATAACGCTTTTGACAAAGTTCAATAAAGTTCATAATTGAGAAAGGAAAAAGGAGAAAGGAGAAAGGAGAAAACCAAGCCCGACCTTCTCGTGCAAGTAATTTCTCATTTCTCCTTTCTTATTTTTATATTTTATTTGTTGATTTCGCCCAACTGCAAGCAGAGCTCGTCAAGCTGCTTCTGATCTACAAATGAGGGCGCATCAAGCATGACGTCACGACCTGAATTGTTCTTGGGGAAGGCAATGCAGTCGCGGATGCTATCAAGACCAGCGAAGAGGCTCACGAAGCGGTCAAGACCGTATGCCAAACCGCCGTGAGGAGGTGCACCGTACTTGAAGGCATTCATCAAGAAACCAAACTGCTCTTGTGCACGTTCGGGAGTGAATCCGAGGATTTCAAAGATCTTTGCCTGAAGCACAGCGTCGTGAATACGGATAGAACCGCCACCCACTTCTACGCCGTTGCACACCATGTCGTAAGCATTTGCACATACTTCTGCGGGTGCCGTGTCGAGTTTTTCAATATCTTCGGGTTTGGGTGCTGTGAAGGGGTGGTGCATAGCCATAAGGCGACCTTCTTCTTCGCTCCATTCAAACATGGGGAAGTCAACCACCCAAAGGAGAGCAAACTTATTCTTATCGCGCAAGCCGAGGCGGTCGCCCATGAGGAGGCGGAGTTCGCAAAGTTGCTTGCGTGTGCGCATAGCGTCATCACCACTGAGGATGAGAATGAGGTCGCCAGGTTTAGCGTCCATCTTCACTTTGAGGGCTTCGAGCACTTCGGGAGTGTAGAACTTATCTACCGAACTCTTCACGCTACCATCTTCACCCACACGAGCATATACAAGACCCTTGGCGCCAATCTGCTGACTCTTCACAAAGTTAGTGAGTTCGTCAAGCTGCTTGCGGGTGTAAACGGCACAACCAGGTGCGCAGATACCGCCTATGTACTCAGCGTCATTAAACACGGCAAACTCGCCAGTGCCCTTCATCACATCCATCAATTCTACAAACTCCATGCCGAAGCGCATATCGGGTTTGTCAGAACCGAAGCGACGCATTGCATCTGCCCAGGGAAGGCGGAGGAAGGGAGTTTCACCCAAGTCAACACCGCGTACTTCCTTGAAGAGGTACTTCGTGAGGGCTTCAAATGTATTGATGACGTCGTCTTGTTCGACGAACGACATTTCGCAGTCAATCTGTGTAAATTCGGGCTGACGGTCAGCGCGGAGGTCTTCATCGCGGAAGCACTTCACGATTTGGAAATAGCGGTCAAAACCGGCTACCATCAACAATTGCTTCAACGTTTGAGGACTCTGGGGAAGGGCATAGAATTGACCGGGATTCATGCGTGAGGGCACGATGAAGTCGCGAGCACCTTCGGGGGTAGAACCCACGAGCACGGGAGTTTCTACTTCCATAAAGCCGAGGCTGTCGAGGAAGTTGCGCACGGCGATGCAGAACTTGTGGCGCAATTCAAGATTGCTACGCACGCAATCGCGGCGCAAGTCGAGGTAGCGATACTTCATGCGGATGTCATCGCCACCGTCCGTATTGTTTTCAATCGTGAAGGGAGGCGTTGCCGAAGCATTGAGCACGTTGAGTGTTTCAACGATAATTTCAATGGCACCTGTGGGAATGTTGTCATTTTTTGAGAAGCGCTCATTTACTGCGCCTGTTACTTGAATCACATATTCACGTCCCAACTTATTAGCGCGTGCGCAAAGTTCAGCATTTGTTTCTTCGTTAAACACGAGTTGCGTAATGCCATAGCGGTCGCGGAGGTCGACAAATGTCATACCGCCCATTTTACGCAATCTTTGCACCCAACCAGAAAGCGTTACCACCTTTCCTGTATCCTGAATGCGGAGTTCACCGCAGTTATGCGTTCTGTACATCAGTTTTTTATGTTTAGTTAATTTACTTATTTACTATCAACTAAGAGGCGCATGCCAATGATGCGCACAATATTTCTGCAAATTTACATTATTAAGAATTAAGGGCAAAGAGAATATTTGTTTTTTAAGAGAGGAGATCGCGTAATATTTTTCAACTGTAGGTCAGAAAAAAAGAAACGGCACCTAATTATAATTATAAGCATTATAAATAAAATTATTAGGCACTTAATTTCAATTATGTCTCAAACATTTTTTGGAAGTTGGAGATGCTTCCGAAATTAACTACAAAGGATAGTCTGTTCGCCCTTGAAACATATCGTAAAAGTAAAACAAAACTCCCTCCCCTAATATTTCACCTAACGATTTTTATTTCGTATTTTTGCAAATTCAAAATGGACAAAAATTTTCAACAACCCAATAGAAACTATAGACTTATGAAACGCACAGACCTCTATTTTCTCCTTGCAATCCTTGCAATATTCCTACCCTTCTGCCTTTCTGACGCACTCTACGAAGGCTACAAATCCTTTAACGCCGAACACGGCATGGTGATGAGTTTCATCAAGTTTGGTGTGCTCTCTACGCTCGGCGAAATGTTGGGAAGCCGCATCGGTAGCGGTAAGTATTTGCCCAAGGCGTTTGGCATTCTGCCCCGTATGATTGTTTGGGGATTTCTCGGCATGGGCATCAATGCGGCAATGATTATTTTCTCAAAAGGTACGCCCGCACTGATGGCATATATGGGCATGACCGACGCTGTAGCAAGTTTCAACGGCGCAGCTTTCAGTATGGACAAACTATGGGTAGCGCTTGCCGTATCCGTAGCGATGAACACCATCTTTGCCCCCGTCTTTATGACCTTCCACAAGATTACGGACGCACACATTGCCCTCCACGGAGGTAGCCTTAAGGCGCTTATCACGCCCATTCCCATGGCTGAGCGCTTTGCGCAAATCGACTGGGGAAAGCAATGGGGTTTTGTGTTTAAGAAGACCATCCCCTTCTTCTGGTACCCCGCCCACACAATTACCTTCCTTCTCCCCTCCGAACAGCGCGTACTCTTTGCGGCACTCCTCGGTATTGCCCTCGGTGTACTTTTGGCGGTGGCGACGAAGAAGTGAGGAGTGAGGAGTGAGGAGAGAGTAGTTTACCATGCGGCACGTCTACTCACTACTCTCTACTCACTACTCTCTGTAAAAAACTCCCTCCACACCCCCATTTATTTCACAAAAAGCAGTATCTTTGCCCCACTTTTTAACTCATCACACATTTATAATCTATGAAAGAAGTAATTCTCTCTATAGCCGGAAAGCCTGGCTTGTTCCGCCTCGTTGCTCAGGGCAACAACAACCTCATCGTTGAAACTATCGACGCGCAGAAGAAGCGCACCATTGCGGGTACGCGCGAACGCGTGACTTCACTCAACGATGTGTGCATGTACACCGAAGAAGAAGACAAGCCACTCATGGAAATCTTCGAAAGCTGCAAGCAGGTTACTGGTGGCAAGGCTACAGCGTTTACACATAAGGATGCAACTAACGACCAGTTGGTAGAATTCATGGCTGCTGCAGTGCCCAACTTCGACCGCGACCGCGTACACATGAGCGACATCCGCAAGTTGGTGCAGTGGTACAACATCTTGATTACAAACGGTTACACCGACTTTGTTGACGCAGAAGAAACTGCTGAAGCATAATTCTAAACATTAACAGACAAGCGGACAGACGGCGAATTTCCTTCCCTCTGTCCGTTTTAGTTTTACCAATAAGGTCATAAGGTTTTAGGGACGAGTTAGAGTACAACGTACAGAGTACAGAGTACAACTACCATCCGGATGGACCTCAAAACCTTATAACCTCAAAACCTTATAACCTCAAAACCTTATAACCTCAGAACCTCATAACCTCACCTACCTCATGTCACAATGGAAAGAAACCGTCGTGCTCATTGATGCCGACCATTTAGATAGCGTGTGCTTCAACCTCATCGTAAACTTCGAGCGCATGCTCGGCCGTCGCATTCCCCAAGCAGACCTCTGCCACTGGCTCGATTGCATTGCCCTTGACGGAGGCATTCGTGCCGGCGAAAATGAAGTTCAAGTAATTTTTCTCCACAGCAAGAGTAAGGAGAAGATGACGAACATGACTCCTGGCGTCTTTGATAAGGACCTCAACGGACAAGCCTTTAAGGACCACCTCGCAGAGTTTACCCTCGCCAGTTATCCCGTTGAGGACGTCGTAACTATGGCAGACTTCTACATGCAATCCTTCGACGCCATGCTTGAAGCCAAGGACGTGAAGCGCATCCTGCTCGTTCCCGCACTCGATGAATACGGCGACCGCGTGCGTCAAACAGCGCTCAAAGCCGAAGGTAAAGACATCGTCCTCTTCACCATGCTGCCCACACAGGAGCGCGGTTACCTACAAGAACTCCTCGGTTACTCCCTCATGAGCGCCCTCGGCATCCGTGGGGAAGAGTTACAGGGATAAGCGCTTGAATTACAAAGAAAATACACAACGACTATGCTCCGTCAGCACTTGAAAGAATTGTGTCTTTTTATCTTGACACTAATTTTACATTGTCCTCTCATTGCCCAAAACATTAAGGGGAAGGTGGTGAACGAACTTGACGAACCACTACGCTATGCCAACATCATTACCCTAACCTCTGACTCAACTTTTGTGGCAGGCGTAATGAGTGATTCTTGTGGGATTTTTTCACTAAAGAAATCTCCTGACATCACATATCTAAAAGTTTCGTACATAGGTTATTCCACCCAGATTTTACCACTCTCCCACTCTGATGTCGGCACTATCAAGTTAAACCCCGACACAAGTGTATTGGGCGAAGTGGTCATTAAGAAAATTCTGCCTAAAACAAAACTTGAAGGCGATGCCTTTGTGACTACGGTGGAAAACAGCGTTCTCGCCGATGCAGGTTCTGCAAACGATGTGTTGAAGAAATTGCCTGGTGTGACGCAAAAGGGAGATGGATTGGAGGTCTTAGGAAAAGGCACTCCTCAAATCTACATCAACGGTCGCTTGGTAAGAGACAATGCAGAATTGGAGGCGCTTACTTCAAAGGACATTAAAAGCGTGGATGTGGTCACCAATCCTGGGGCGCGCTATGACGCATCGGTCAATGCCGTAATCCGAATTAAGACGGTAAAGCGCCAAGGTGATGGTTTGAGTTTCAACCTGCGTTCAAGTTGGTACCAATGTGAAGACACCGATTTGAGAGAAACGCTCAACATGAACTATCGCCATAACAATCTTGACGTTTTTGCGTCTGTTGATTTCGCGCAAACAGAGGGTTTTCAGGACACAGAAATAGAGCAATACCTCTATTCCGAAAAGCCCTTGTTCTTGCAACAAAAGGCAAACTTCACCAACAACACCCAAAGCCTTTACACCACCCTTGGAGTCAACTACCAACTCAACGAGAAGCACTCCTTCGGCATTCAATACCGCCCCAAATTCACACTAAAAGGGGAAACGTTCAATGACAGTCGGGTGACGGCAAAGGTGGGCGGAGTTATTGATGACTTTACCCACACTTTATCTGAAGGCGGACTGAAAAAACTCCCCATTCATCAAGTGAATGCTTATTATAATGGTACGTTTGGTAAACTCAATATAGACTTTAATGCCGACCTTCTCGATAGTCGTTTTGAAGAGGGCATGGTGTATAACGAAAAGAGTCAGTTGCAAGTTGACAGAATAGTAACCACTCGAAGCAAGGAGCACAACCGACTTTATGCCTCTAAATTAGTGCTCTCTCACCCCTTCTTAGGCGGTCAACTTGCTGGTGGCGCAGAATATGCTTACACTGACCGAAGCGATGAATATTGGAATCAGAACGCGCAAGGTCCTAATTCATTTACGAACATTCGCGAGAACAGCGCCGATGTTTTTATGGATTTCACCTACCCGATTAAGACTTTCTATCTCGTTCTCGGAATGCGCTACGAATATTTAGGCTTTAACTATTTTGAAAATCGCATCAAGCAACACGACCAAAGTCGCGAGTTTGGCAATTTCTTTCCTTCTGTTTCGCTGAGTGGCGCTTTGGGAGAAGTGCAATTACAATTGGGTTATACCGCAAAGACAAGTCGCCCTGATTATAATCAACTCAGCAATGCGAGCATGTATATCGACCGGTATAGTTACACCAAGGGGAACCCCTATTTGAAACCCGAATTGCAACACAATGCGTCGCTGGCCGCCGTTTGGAAATATTTTCAATTTGCTGCTAATTATAAACTCACCGAAAGACCGATTTTGCATTGGGGGAAGCAATCCGAAACCACCGAGAATTGCATCATGCTCCACTATGAAAATTTCAATCGCAGCATCCCCGAACTTACCGTGTCGCTCACGGCATCGCCCACAATCGGAATTTGGTATCCTCGCCTCACGGGAGCATTATTTAAGCAATGGTTTAAGGGTGATTTTAATGGGAAACGCCAAAATATGAATCGCCCCATCCCCGTATTTTCATGGGGAAATACGGTCAAACTCCCAAAGAATTTTACGGCGGAAGTAGATTATACATTTACGGGAAAGGGCAATCAACGTATCTACCAATTAGACAAACCAACTCACGTGTTAGACGTAGCCATCCGAAAGACATTCCTGAACGACGCCCTAAGTCTTGAACTTAAAGGCACCGACCTTTTCAGAGACAGAGGCGACCGCGTACGAATGTGGAGCGGTGATTACATGATAAAGCAGAAAAACATCTTTGGTTCTCGAGAATTTGTATTCACCCTGCGCTACAAATTTAATAGCGCCAAGAGTAAGTACAAAGGAACGGGAGCTGGCGACCAGCAAAAGAGCAGAATGTAAAACAACAAGGGATATTCTCAAAATTAAGTCCGACTTAAAACAAAATAAGTCGGACTTAATTTGAAATAATACGGAGTTTGCTTTTAGAGAATCAAAGTTTCTTACATCATGGTGGTTCTTTTATACAAAATATGAACAAAATAATTAACGGAATAGAATATTACCTCCCCGACGATCTCACATTGGAACAAGAAAAAATCTATTGTCATATCATTGACTGGAAACGTAAAAATATTACTGGGGAAAGAGGAGTTTTTAGAGGGCATGAGTATGATGCAATTTTACCAAAGGTATCATCAGTACCCTTAATGATTTACAAACCCATTATCCCCATATTACAGGAAATGCAATTGGGGGAATTTGCTTACAAACCTCATATATACGCTCACCATGCTGTAAGTTCACAAACTGCATGTATCAATTTATTCATGCCCCTTTTATTATCCAACAATGTTAATGCTATACTTCCCAAAATCCCTGGGTGCCCCGTTGGGTTTAAGGAATTAGCTAAGGATCAATTATTCAACGGTTTTTGCTTTGAATATTGGGGACAAGACATTCAAAAGGGCAAAGGTTTGTTAAATGACCACACTTCACAAGCCGGAACTGATGCTGATGTGGCTATTGCGTATCGCGATACCAATGGGAAATTGTGTCTTTGGCTTATTGAGCATAAACTCAGCGAAAAAGAATTCACCATCTGTGGGGGATATAAAAGTAAAGCGAACAAACTGAAGAGTTACTGTGAGAAATGCAATTTTGCCGACATATCTACTAACCCTGAAATTTGTCACTACCATCACATTAAATACAAGTATTGGGATTTACTCAAACATCGAATTGGCAAGTTTAACGGGAGTTTATTAGCTATTAAAGGTTGCCCATTTAAATTGGGCATGAACCAACTATGGCGCAATCAAATGCTTGCCTTTGCATTAGAGAACACGGGCAAATATCATACTGTTACATTTTCAGTTTGTCATCATGCTCAAAATTCAATGCTTACGCATACAATTAACCAATACAAGAGCTTGATCTGCAACGACCTGATGTTTACTTCGTTTACGAATTATGATATTCTTAACACAGTAACAGAAAGGCACAGCAGTTTGAATGAATGGAAAAAATGGTACCAGGATGTTTATTGTTTCTAAAAAAATCTCACCATTATTTATAAAAATCAGAAGATTGACTTTCTCATTCCAATAAAAAAGTGTAATTTTGCACTCGATTTGTCTAAACAGAGGCTCGAAAGGGCGCGTGTGATGGCGAATTAAGCAAACTTTACTTAATTTAGAGTAACACAAATTTTATTTAACATGAAAGAAATTTCAATCAACGGTACACTCCGTAATGCCATCGGTAAGAAGGCATCTAAGGCTGCTCGTGCAGAAGGTCTCGTTCCTTGCTGCTTGTATGGTGAACAGAAGGGCGAAAACGGCCTTCCTGTAGCTACTCACTTCGTAGTTTCTGAAAAGGAAATCAACAAGGTTTACTACTCTCCCAACATCTACCTCGTAAACATCAACCTCGATGGTGTTAACAAGACAGCTGTTGTTAAGGAAGTACAGTGCCACGCTGTAAAGGACAACGTGCTCCACGTTGACTTTTACGAAGTAACTCCCGAAAAGCCCATCGTTATGGCTGTACCCATCGCTCCCCAGGGTCTCGCTGAAGGTGTACGTGCCGGTGGTAAGCTCGTTGCAATGGTTCGTAAGCTCAAGGTTAAGGCGCTCTACACTCAGATCCCCGAAAAGCTCACTATTGACGTTACAAACCTCCAGCTCGGTAAGTCAATCAAGGCTGGCGAACTTTCATTCGAAGGTCTCGAACTCGTTACTCCCAAGGAAGTTGTTGTTGTAACAGTTAAGATGACTCGTGCTGCAATGGGTGCTATGGCTGCTGCAGCTGCTGCAAGCAAGAAGAAGTAGTCAATTCATTACATCTTTACAATACATGCCAGTGTGCGCCCTGCACATTGGCATTTTTAATGCTAAAAAGATATGCACTATCTCATAGTTGGACTTGGCAACATCGGAGACGAGTATGCTAACACCCGACATAATATTGGTTTCCGCGTAGTTGACGCTATGGCAAAGGCAGCGGGAGCAACTTGGGAGGACAAGCGCTACGGGTTTGTCACTACGATACGTGTGAAAAACCGTCTGCTCACGCTCTTGAAACCTTCTACTTACATGAACCTCTCAGGCAATGCCGTGCGTTACTGGATGAATGAGAAGAAAATTCCACTTGACCACGTGCTTGTCGTAGTGGACGACCTCGCCCTACCCTTTGGTCAACTCCGCATGAAGCCCAATGGTTCGGAAGCAGGGCACAATGGATTGCGCCATATTACCTCGGTGATGGGCACGCAGAACTATGCCCGCCTGCGCTTCGGCATCGGCAACGATTTCCCAAAGGGCGGTCAGGTTGACTTTGTGCTCGGAGAATTTGGTGCTGAAGACCTCGCCAAAATGGACGAGCGTATCGGTGTAGCTTCAGACATGATTAAGGATTACGCCCTTCAGGGCATCCAACACGCAATGTGTAACTTCAACAAGAAGTAAACAATGGAAGCACGCATAGACAAATGGCTGTGGGCGGCACGCATTTACAAGACGCGCACACTTGCTGCCGACGCTTGTAAGAATGGGCGCATCACCATCAATGGGGCGCAGGTAAAACCCTCACGCACTGTCAAGGAGGGTGACAAAGTGGGCGTGAAGAAGGCACCCATCACTTACACCTTTCTCGTGAAGCAGGCGATTGAGAAGCGTGTGGGCGCAAAACTCCTCCCAGATATTTTGGAAAACATCACTGCGCCCGAGCAATACGAACTCCTGGAAATGAGCAAGATTTCAGGCTTCATCGACCGTGCTCGCGGTACAGGTCGCCCCACGAAAAAAGACCGCCGTGCCCTTGATGACTTTGCCGCCGAGGACAATATTCCCCTTTTCTTCGGACTCGACCTTGAGAACGATGAATTGGACGATGACGATTACGATGCGCTGGCGGCGGAAAGATAAAAAAGGAGAACCGACGTGCGAAGCAAGAGCGGGAGAAAGGAGAAAGGAAAAAGGAGAAAGACGCAGGCGCGGTGAAGTCCCGCATGGTCTTTCTCCTTTCTCCTTTTTCATTTCTCATTTCCTATAAAATATAATTCAGCAACTCTTCCGCCTTATCAATCAATCCCAACGAGGGGAAAGTTGACAACTCCAACTTCGGACGGAATCCCCAAGTCACACCCACGGCATCTACTTGGGCATTCAATGCCGTCAGCATATCCACGCCCGAGTCGCCTACATAAAGCACCGCATCCTTACTTACGCCGGCCGTCTGAAGGATGGCTGTTACAATAGCAGGATCAGGTTTGATAGGAACCTCGCTTCTTTGTCCAAGCACCTTGATAAAGTTGATATTGGGGAAAAAGTGCGCGACCAATTTCTCTGTTGCCGCCTGATATTTGTTAGACGCCACAGCAAGTTGCACTCCTTCTTTCTGCAAACGCACTAACAATTCGGGGATACCCTCGTAAGGGACTGTTAAATCAGCATTATGCTCATCGTAATAAGGGATAAACACGCTGCGCATGCGCAAAATATTCTCCTCGGTCTTCTCCCCCTCCGGCAATGCACGCTCTAATAATTTGTTGATACCGTTACCCACAAAGGAACGAATGGTAGCTGCCTCATGAGTGGGATAACCCAACACGGCAAGCGCATGGTTTGCACCCATTGCAAGGTCGTCAATCGTATTCAACAGCGTACCGTCAAGGTCAAATATTACAAGTTTCTTCTGCATAGTCTTAACTTATTCAGACAACAAATTTAAACATAAGTTTAGAAAGACAACTTATCATAGAAAGAGAATTTCCCAACCTCCTTTTATTTTATAATTATGGTTCTTGATTTCCTGTAAGTTATGGTATTTAATAGAACAAAATAGGATAGCGAAAGTAAATTCTTCTAACACACATCTAATTAACAAGAAGAGATAATTCTTTATTAAAAGTTATTACTGTCCGCTAAACACAACAATTCTCTCCCAACCCTCTAAAAAAGAGTAGTTGGGAGTTTTTTTATCTATGACAAGCCCTCCTCTATAAATTTAGTTCTTCATTTGGGGGTGGTTCTGCAACCTCCATAAGCATCT
>JAZTYI010000042.1:0-14543 GCA_045636885.1 Alloprevotella sp. | reverse complement strand
CCGGTCTTAAAAACCCCGCAAGGCATTAGTGAAAATTAGTGTCCATTAGTGGCTAAAATAATGAGATCACAACATCTTTGGTGTAAGGATTATTTGTGGACATCTGCTATATTATCACCATAAAATAAGCCTGCGGAACGTGATGTTCCGCAGGCTTATTTTACGATATAGGAGGGCGACTCGAAAGAAAGAAGGAGACAGAAGAACACTAATCCTTCACCTCTTCAAAATCCACATATTCGCCTTCTCCACTGTTAAAGATCTTTCCTTTCCTCTTCTGTTTCCGTTGAGAGGATGAAGCATAATTTTGCTGTTGAGCAGTTTCTTGTTGGGTTCTACTCCTGTTGTCAAAAGGATTCTTCTTATTGGCGCCAAATAAGCGACGCACAATATTTAACAGAATCACCGGGGCAAGCATCAGGAGCACCACAACCAAGAAGAGTAGCAGTGTGAAGCATCCAAGGATGTGCATAACGAGTTAAGTAGTTTAGTTTCTTTTTTTGAGTTAGCAGACACAGGCAGACACAGGTCTGCCAGACGTCTTATTTTAATGTATTCGCCACCAATGAGGTTGCGATATAGAGCAAGATGACAAATGCAAAGCCCGTCCATCCCGCAAAGAGCAAGAGCACAGCACTGGCAAGAATAAATCCGTAGCGCAGTTTGTTGTGCGCAAGAGAGTAGTCTTTAAACTTCAGGGCAAACATCGGGATATCTGCCACGAGAATCCATGACGAGCACACGATGCCAAGCAACAAAGCATAAACGCTCCACGAGGTCGTAGCAATCCACTCTTGAGCGCCCAATGCGAGCGCACTCCAGAAGAGGGCATTTGCTGGTGTGGGCAGACCGTAGAAGGTGGTAGACTGGCGCTCATCAAGATTAAACTTCGCCAAGCGCAATGCTGAGAAGGCTGCGATGATAAACGCCACATAGGGAAGCACCATTGCCACAACCTCATTCTGCACAGGCAGCGGAGCTAAGCGCAAAAGACTACTCACAATCGCTGCGGGTGCAAATCCAAAGGTGATGCAATCCGCAAGCGAATCAAGTTCCTTACCAATGGCAGAGGATACCTTCAAAAGGCGCGCCACAAAACCATCGAAGAAGTCGAACACAGCGCCCATGACGATGAATGTCATTGCCATAGAGAGTTCACCCTTAAGGGCAAAACCTGTTGCGATGCAACCGCAGATAAGGTTGCAACATGTAATGGTGTTGGGAATATGCTTTTTCATAATCTTTGAGGTTATGAGGTTAAGAGGTTATGAGGTTGTGAGAAAGTTAGTAGTGAGGAGTTAGTAGTTAGTAGTCCATGCGGGACGACTATCGTTTATCTTGGAAACTTAAATTGTCCCCCGAAGTTAGGGGGACGAGCAACGGAGTTGCGGAGGGGGTCTGTTAAACTCGTACCTCGTTAACTTGTTTACTAAAAGGTTATGACGTTTTGAAGTTAAGAAGTTCTGAAGCGAAGCGACCTTACAACCTTTTCACCTTAATATTTGGGGTGCTAAGGTTTTTGAGGTGTCACACAGTCTGCATAGTCCTTATATCCTAAGAGCGAAGCGACCTTACAACCTTTTCACCTTAATAAATGAACCTTTTCACCTTAATAAAAAAGGTGTGTTCAAAACAATCTTTGACACACCCTCCTTATGTTATGTTATTCTTGAATTTCGGGGAGTTTAGCAATTACGGTTTGGTTACCCGTTGTGCGCTGCCCAATTTCGCAAAGGACTTCAGTGCCGAGAGGCAAGTAGACATCTACTCGCGAACCGAACTTGATGAAACCCAAGTGTTCGTCAATCACGCAATCTTCACCCTCCTTTGCATACGTTACGATGCGTCGTGCCACAGCACCTGCAATCTGGCGCACCAATACTTCATCGCCTTCGGGAGTTTCAATCACTACTGTTGAGCGTTCGTTTTCTGTACTTGCCTTGGGCAACCATGCCTTGTAGAAGTTACCGTTATGATGGCGCACCATCTTGACTACACCTTCAACGGGGAACCAGTTGGCATGAACGTTTGTCACGCTCATAAAGATAGAGATCATCAAGCGACGATCGTGGAAGTATTCATTTTCATCAACCTCCTCAATAACCACCACTCTACCGTCAGCAGAAGCAACTACTGTGCGTTCTGTGTCCCCTTCATAGTGACGCAAGGGGCAACGGAAGAAGTTGACGATAATTGAATAGAGAAGAGCGCTTACCGCTGCTACAGAGTAAAACACCCAGATACAGCAATCGCGACACAACCAATAGAGCGCAGCGTTGAAGACGGCCAACGAAGCCCCCATGACAAGCAGCGTTTCGTTACCTTCGTGATGCAGACGGATGTTTTTGATTTTACGAATTCTTTTTCCCATAGTAATAGTGTTAAGCGTGTGGAGACTCCACAATTTGGGGCAAAGTTAGAAAAAAAAACTTACATAGCAAAGCGTTACACGCTAATACGTAAACTTGACTAACCATTTCGGCGTTCTTTCAGCGCCGAACGTATGTAAAGCTGCATCATATTGATGGCACGCTCGTTATTTCCACCGTTAGGAATAATGATATCAGCAAACTGCTTGGTGGGTTCGATAAATTCATCGTGCATGGGTTTCAACACATTGCGATACTTCGAAATCAGCATTTCCAAGGGATGGTCACGCTCAGCAATGTCCCTCACGATTACGCGCAGCAAGCGCTCGTCGGGTTCGGCATCTACAAATATCTTGAGATCCATTTGGTCGCGCAAAGACTTATCGTAGAGTGTCATGATCCCCTCCACAATAATGACATCTTTGGGCACGACATGCACCGTCTCGGGCAGTCGTGTACAGGTAATATAGGAATAAGTGGGTTGCTCAATAGCTCGCCCCGCCTTAAGTTCTTCAATATGGTGCGCCAATAAGGGCCACTCAAAGGCGTCGGGATGGTCAAAATTGGTCTGCTTACGCACCTCAAGGGGCAAGTTGCTCTGGTCGTTATAATAAGAGTCCTGAGGAATTACTGCCACAGAACTTTCAGGCAGACTTTCGAGAATCTTACGCACCACGGTGGTCTTACCCGAACCTGTGCCACCGGCGATTCCAATGATTAGCATAGAAATGTATCTGAAAGGAGGTTAATAATGTGTTCTACTCGTTATAGGCAAAGGTACTATAATATTTGGAATAAATGTTATTCAGGATAGGAAAGGTGAAAAGTAAAGGGCAAACTCACGAGAGCAAGAACTTGGCGTGAAGGCAGTAACGCCTCTTTGAAGGTTGAAGGTTGAACGTTTAACGTTGAGCGATGAAGGTTGCCCCCTAACCGTTAAACCCTAACCGTTAAACGTTAAACTTTAAACCCTCGACCCTTGTCCAATCCAATTGTTTTAACGAATATTGCATTACGAAACGAAACCTATCATCAACAAACAGTTATGGATATTCATCCCTACATCCTGAAATACTACCCCGAAGACAACGAATTGCGTCGCCTGCTCATTCACCACAGCGAACAAGTGGCCCGTCGCGCTTTGAACATCTGTGACAAGCACCCCGAACTCGGTCTTAATCGAGAATTTCTGCGCGAAGCGGCACTGATTCACGACATCGGAATTTTCCTGACTGACGCTCCTGGCATACATTGCCATGGCACAATGCCTTACCTCACGCATGGTGTTCAGGGCGCTACACTGATGCGCAATGAGGGACGAGAGGATTTGGCACGCATCTGTGAGCGCCATACAGGCACGGGACTTACCGTAGAAAACATCCGTGCTCAAGGACTCCCCCTTCCCGAGCGCGACTTGCTCCCTGAGACATTGGAGGAGCAGGTGGTCTGTTACGCCGATAAATTCTATTCCAAAAGTCATCCCGAACGCGAACGCACCGTGGAGCAGACGGCAAAGAGTCTTGAAAAGTTTGGAAGTCAAGGTGTAGAGAAATTTTTAACTTGGGCACAACTGTTTGAGTAGTCCCACGAATTCTAAAACAACTTCTTCAGATGCGTCTTTATCGTTTTTACATTACCCTCATCTGCATTCTTCACGCCCCTATAGTTCTTATGGGGCAAACCGATGCTTCTGTGGCAGCACTTTTTGAGCACTTCAAGTCTGCCGCGGCTTTCGATCATGAGTTTCCGCGCGAAAAAGTATTTCTTCATTTGGACAACAACGCTTACTATGAAGGCGATTCCCTATTTTATAAAGCCTATGTGGTGCGTGCGTCAAGCCTGAAACCTACGGACATTAGCGGGGTGCTTTATGTCGAACTCCTCAATGCGGCTGGCCAGATGATGGAGCGCCAATTGGTAAAAATTGACTCGCCGGGGGGTGGCAGTGGGTGCATAAAGTTTGACACTTACATGCACTCTGGATATTACGAGGTGCGTGCCTATACGCGTGCCATGCTGAATTGGGGCGAGGACGCTTACTTCTCACGCGTCATTCCCTTGTTTGAGCGCAAGAAAGAGTCGTTCTCCATTGATGTTATCGATGCCTCGTGGAAGTTAACTGAGCGTGCAAAACGCTCCTTCGCATTTGAGGGAGAGAAGAAGCGCTTGCTTTCCTTTTACCCCGAAGGCGGTGAGCGCATTGCGGGACTTGCGCAACGCATCGGTTTCTTGCTGACGGACGGCAATGGCATGCCGTGTGACGACAACATCACTATTTATAATGCAGCGGGCGAGTCCCTGCTCACGGCGCGCCCTCTGCATGAGGGGCGTGGCGCCTTTTTGTTGCCTGTAGGTGTGATGAGTGGTTATGCCCTGGTGGGCGACCAGCGCACAGAACTTCCCGAGGCGCAAAAGGAAGGTTACACCTTGCGCGCAGATTTAGCAGATGGTTACTTAGACCTTCGCGTAGAGCGCACCCCGGGAATGCCTCATGAAGTCATTGGCATGGGAATCTTTAATCGCGAACGTGCCTGCTATTTTGACACTTTACACGTGAACGATCCCGCTGAATTTTCACTCCCTGCAAATCTGTTGCGCGGAGGGGTAAATCGCATTCAACTTTTCAACAAACAGGGCGAGGCGCTGGCTGAACGTCTGGTGTATTATCCTATGTCGGCAGCAACCGAAGTGCAAGTCAAGGTGCGCCAAAATGCTTCTTCCTATGCACCTTATGCCCCCATCGCGCTTGAACTCTATGTCACAGATACACAAGGTGCTCCCGTGGAAACAAACCTCTCACTTTCCGTGCGCGACGACGCTCAAGAAGTGGTAACCAACAAGGGGCATAGTATTGATGCTGAAATGTTGCTGGCGAGTGAAGTGCGTGGATACATTCACGACCCCGACTTTTACTTTGCTCCGGGAGATACGGTCGCATCTCTCCGAAAGCGCCTTACGGCACTCGACCATCTGCTGCTCGTTCAGGGATGGACGGCCACAAGTTTTGAGCAGATGTGCCACCATGAACAATTTCAAGCAGAGCAACCCATTGAGGAGAATCTCGTGCTCAACGGTACGGTGTTTAAGGATAATAATAAGCGCGAACCTTGGCCTAACTTAGGACTCAAACTCATCATGTACTCTCCTGAAGGTACGGTTGTTGAGGGTGAATGCCTGACAGATGCCGAGGGACAGTTTGCCTTCCGTTCTACCATTGATTATGAGGGAGAAATGTCGGCAACAGTCTACACGGAGGATGCTGAAAAGAATCGAAAATGGGCCCGCGTGGCCTTTGATCGCTGGTTTGACCCGTTGCCCCGAACTTACCATCCTAAAGAGCAGACGTATGCTCCCGCCATTCCTCTTGACACGACGGAGCAAGTGACGAACCAACCCGACGTATTCGAATGGAAAGACACCATTGACGACTGGCGCGACACGTTCCTTGACGAGGCGGTGGTGAAAGGCAAGCGAAAGTACCGTCCGCTGCAAGGCAACCGCTACAAATGGGGTGGCGGAGAAGACAAAGGCAAACGCACGGCTGAGAGTTTTTATAACGTAGAACTTGAACTGGAGCGCTGGCGTGATGCGGGAAATGACGGTACGATGAATGCCATGAGTTTTATTGCCATGCTCATCGACGGCACGAACTATGCGAGTGCCAGTGTGGATGCAGCAAACAAGATGTTCCAACAAGAAGCAGCGCCCGATTGGGGTACGCCCGCCGAAACTTCTACGACGGAGCAATCCGGAGGCACTGATCCACAACCTCAATCTGAAGAGAAGACGGAAGACGAACCATCAATCATCAATGGAAAGGTTACGGAGTGGGTGTTGAATAACAGTGGCAACGGTATTGGTTGTTTAATGGCAGACGAGGTGCAGTCGGTGGCAATTGTGACCGACAAGGGGAAGATGGCAAAGTTCATTGGTCCAAAGGCGACCGAAGAACTAATTGACCAAGTCATCGCTGTCTATGAGCGCCCCAACGCTTACCTTTACAAGTCTAAGAAAGGACAGACCAAGCGTAAAGTGTGGGGATATACAAAGCGTAAAGTATTTTATTCGCCCAACTATTACGAAATGAAGTTGCCCCAAAAGCTGGACACGCGCCACACCCTCTATTGGACGCCCCAACTGACGCTTGATGATCATGGCAAAGGCACTGCCGTCTTCTTCAACAACTCTTTCGACGGCACCCGTCTGCGCATCTCCGTTCAGGGAATCACACGCGACGGTCGCTTCGTAAGTTTTGAGCGATAGGAAAAGAAACTATAGGAACTATAGATACTATAGTCACTATAGGAACTATAATCACAATCCCCTCAAAAAAATCTCTTTTTTCTTTGGCAGATAAATTTTAAACCGTAATTTTGTCGCCAGAAACAAGAATTTACTTACATTTTTCTACAATCTAAACTTAAAAACAAGCACTATGCTATTCTCAACGTCTTTTTACTTTTACGCTTATTTTTACTTTGCTGAACAGGCAGAGCGGGACGTTGTGTGTTTAAATTAAGTAACGAATACATTTATGACACTATACAAGAGGTCCTGCTCATCTGAGCGGGACCTCTTATTTTATCCCTACCATTATGAATTATTCAGCTTCCCCCGAATATCCACTAAGAGTTGCCATCCAAGGAGCCCCAGGTTCGTTCCACCATATTGCTGCTCGCGAGCATTTTGGCACAAACATTGACTTGATATGTTGTAACACTTTCGAGGAGGTGTTTCGCGAGATGAGCAAAGACGATCATGTGATGGGCTTAGTGGCGATTGAGAACACCATTGCGGGAAGTTTGCTCCACAATTACGAACTCCTGCGCGAGCATAAGTGCACCATCGTTGGCGAACACAAACTCCGCATTGAGCATTGCATTGCTTGTCTGCCCCATGAAAGTTGGAAGGATTTGAAAGAGGTCAATTCTCACCCCGTTGCCTTACAACAATGCCGCCATTACTTGAGTCATCATCCGTCGCTGAAGGTTGTTGAAGCGGAAGATACGGCGGGCGTGGCGCGACGCATTGCTGAACAACAATTAAGCGGACATGCCGCTATCTGTCACGCCAGTGCGGCCGAACAATATGGGTTGAAAGTGCTCGAAAATCACATTGAGGACAACAAGCATAACTTCACCCGCTTCCTTGCTCTCGCTGACGAATGGCAGGCTGACCGTTATCGCGAAGTGAGTGACACCAACAAGAGCAGCATTGTCTTCTCCTTGCCCCACGAAGAGGGTTCGCTCTCACAGGTGCTCTCCATCTTCAGTTTCTACAAGATTAACCTCACGAAGATACAATCCCTGCCGATTATAGGTCACGAGTGGCAATACCTCTTTTACGTTGACGTGACCTACCCCGACTACCTGCGCTACCGCCAAAGCATTGACGCCGTTCGCCCCCTCACTCGCGACCTCCGCATTCTCGGAGAATACCCCGAATTTGGCAGTAAAAAACAAACCTAACTGACTTCAAAGAAACGAAACCTAACTTAGGAAAAATTAAATTACTTACAATTAAAATTAAGAGTAACTTAAGCGCTACTAAGAGTAACTTAATTTTCCCTCTTAATCTTATCCCTTATGATAACTCCCGCACAGCGCATCGCAAGCGTACCTGAATACTACTTCTCACGCAAACTCAAGGAAGTGGCACAGATGAATGCCGAAGGCAAAGACATTATCAGTCTTGCCATTGGCAGTCCCGACCTCCCACCTTCCACTCAAACCATCGAAACCCTCTGTCGCGAGGCACAACGCCCCAATGCGCATGGTTATCAACCCACTTCGGGAACTCCCGAACTCAAGCGTGCTATGGCGGGTTATTATCAGCGTCGCTACGGCGTGACTTTGAACCCACTGACTGAGATTCAACCGCTGATAGGTTCGAAAGAAGGCATTCTCCATACCACTCTCGCCTTCGTCAATCCCGGCGAAAAAGTACTCGTTCCCAATCCCGGTTACCCCACTTACACGGCGCTTTCGCAATTATTAGGATGCGAAGTGGTTTATTACGACCTGCTTCCCGAAAACAACTGGCAACCTGATTTCGAAGCGATTGAGGCAACCGACCTCAGCAAAGTGAAAATTATGTGGGTGAATTACCCCCACATGCCTACGGGTTCCGAAGCGCTCCATGAGACTTACGAACGCCTCGTTGCCTTTGGACGTCGCCACAACATTCTTATCGTCAACGATAATCCTTACAGCACGATTCTCAACCGCAACCCGCAAAGCCTGCTTCAAGTTCCTGGGGCCATGGATTGCTGTATCGAATTTAATTCGATGTCAAAGAGTCACAACATGCCGGGATGGCGCATCGGAATGGTGGCAGCCAAGGAGGAATACATCAAATACATCTTGCGCGTGAAGAGCAATATTGACTCAGGAACCTTTCGCGCGATGCAATTAGCGGCAGTTGCGGCCTACGATAATGACGATGCGTGGCACGAAGAGCATAATTATAATGTCTATAAGTCACGCCGACGTGCCGCTGAGCAGATTATGGAGGCGCTCCACTGTAAGTACGCCCCCAATCAGGTAGGCATGTTCCTTTGGGGCAGAATTCCCGACCATTATGACACGGTAGAAACCCTCACCGAACGACTTCTTCACGAGGCAAAGGTATTTATTGCCCCCGGATTTATTTTTGGTTCCAACGGAAATCGCTATATTCGCATCTCACTCTGTGCTACGGAAGAAAAAATCCAAGAAGCACTACACAGAATAAGAGCATTACAGTTGTAAAACTGCTTCGAATTTAATTACCTAAGACTTCACAACCTCAGAACTTCATAACCTTTTAGTAAACAAGTTAACGAGGTACGAGTAGACAAGATTGTCTCCAAGATAAACGATAGTCGTCCCGCATGGACTACTAACTACTAACTCCTCACTACTAACTTTCTCACAACCTCCCAACCTCTTACCCTCAAAAATTTATGGAACTCGATATTCTCCCCCTCAACTTACCAGGCATTGAACCCAAACGCCCATTGGTTATCTCCGGTCCTTGCTCTGCTGAAACGGAAGAGCAAGTTATGGCCACCGCAACGCAACTTGCGGCGCAAGGCATTAAAATCTTCCGCGCCGGAATCTGGAAGCCTCGCACAAAACCCGGAGGTTTTGAAGGCGTAGGCGAACCTGGTCTGAAATGGTTGCAACGTGTGAAGCAGGAACTCGGAATGCTGGTCACTACTGAGGTAGCCACGGCAGCACATGTCAAAGCGGCGCTTGCTCATGATATAGACATTCTTTGGATAGGCGCACGTACGGTGGCCAATCCCTTTGCTATGCAAGAAATAGCGGATGCCTTGAAGGGGCATGATGTACCTGTGATTGTGAAAAACCCCGTTAATCCCGACTTAGAGTTATGGATTGGCGGTCTTCAGAGAATTAACGGTGCGGGCATCAAACGCATGGCGGTGATTCACCGAGGTTTTTCGTCGTGTGACAAGAAGATTTACCGCAATCTCCCCATGTGGCACATCCCCATCGAACTTCGTCGCCGCATTCCCAACCTTCCCATCATCTGCGACCCTTCTCACATCGGCGGACGTCGCGAACTCATCGCCCCACTCTGCCAACAGGCGATGGACCTTGGGTTTGACGGACTGATTGTTGAGACCCACTGTTGCCCCGATTGCGCTTGGAGCGATGCAGGTCAGCAAGTGACGCCCGACGTCTTCAGTTTCATCCTCAACAAACTCGTGGTGCGCGAAATGGGTGAGACCACCGAAAGCCTCGTTGAATTGCGCCGACAAATTGATGAATGTGACCACGCACTGATTGAATTACTCGCGAAACGCATGCGCGTCAGCCGCGAAATAGGTCAGTATAAAAAACAACACGGCATGACCGTGGTGCAAACCAATCGCTATGCCGAAATCCTGGATAAGCGTGGCGCACAAGGAAGTCTCTGTGGCATGGACAGCAGTTTCATGAAACACATTTTCGAAGCCATCCACGAAGAAAGCGTACGCCAACAGGTGGAAGAGATAAATAAGTAAATTGTATTTAGAGTACAGATAACAGAGTACAGAGTACAACTACCATCCGGATGGCGCTCTCCCCCTGTTCATAGGGGGAGGGGACCGCTTTGCGGTGAGGGGGTGCTGAATCTATGAGAATTTAGGATGGCGTAATTAGGAGTAAACCATGCGGAGTGTATTTTGCACCCCCTCACCACTACGTGGTCCCCTCCCCCTATGAACAGGGGGAGAGCGCCATTCGGACAGTAACCATACCAATGCTTTGTACTCTCCCCTCTCCCTTAACAAATGAAAATCCTTATCCTTGGCGCCGGAAAGATGGGTTCTTTCTTCGTTGACCTCTTGAGTTTCGACCACGAAACTGCGGTTTACGACATAGACCCTCACCGTTTGCGCTTCACCTATAACACTCAGCGCTTCACCACTCTTGAAGAGATTGAGGCCTTCCGCCCTGAGTTGGTCATCAATGCCGTAGCGCTGAAATACACCCTCAGTGTGTTTGACTCCATACTCCCCCTGTTGCCACAAGATTGCATTCTCTCCGACATCGCTTCGGTGAAGACGGGATTCAAGGAATATTACGAACGCACAGGTCGGCGTTACGTCTCCACTCACCCCATGTTCGGTCCTACATTTGCCAATCTCGGCGCCCTCTCTTCCGAAAACGCAATTATCATTAACGAGGGTGATTACATGGGACGCATTTTCTTCAAAGACCTTTACGGGAAACTCGGTCTCAACGTCTTTGAATATTCCTTTGATGAGCACGACGAAACGATGGCTTACTCCTTAAGCATCCCCTTCGTATCTACCTTCGTTTTTGCTGCCATTATGAAGCACCAAGATGCCCCAGGCACCACCTTCAAACGCCACATGCAAATTGCGCGCGGAGTCCTTGGTGAAGACGATTGCCTCCTCCGCGAAATCCTCTTTAACCCCCGAACGGGCGGACAGGTAGAGAAAATTCGCACAGAGTTGAAAGAACTGCTCGAAATCATTGATCAGAAGGATGAACAGCGCCTCAACGGCTACTTACAGAAAATCCGAAGCAACCTGAAGTAAACCACAATAGCCCTTCGTGGTAGGGTGTTCAAAATTGTAACAATAATATTGCTGTCCGGTAAATATTTCTCACGCAGACACCGCAGATTTACGCAGAAGCCATGCGGGGCCTTGTATATTATGGAGACTTTCGCAGAGGCGCACACTCCGCTTGCGCTCCCCGTCCGGACGGCAAAGCACAAGCGTCAGCGTGTGCGCCTCTGCGTATTCTCTCATGGCGAAAGGGTAATCACTCTGCATAGTTCTGCGTAAATCTGCGGTGTCTGCGTGAGAAAAATAATCACTCTGATTTATACATGTGGAGACAAGTTAATCTTCTGCAGGGAGACATTAAAATCTGTTTAATCAGTTGACTTATATTGATCAACGTGATTATACGGATTATACGGTTGGCTATGCAGGACGAGATTCAGGTCTGTTAGGTTAGTATATTTTTGTCTCCACGAATCACGTGTATCTACGCGTATTTTTTTTATTGCTGTCTGGTAAATATTTCTCACGCAGACTAAGCAGATTTACGCAGAAGCCATGCGGGTCCTTGTATATTATGGAGATTTTCGCAGAACGCGCACACTCCGCTTGCGCTCCCGTCCGGACGGCAAAGCACAAGCGTCAGCGTGTGCGCCTCTGCGTATTCTCTTATGACGAAAGGGTAATCACTCTGCATCGTTCTGCGTAAATCTGCGGTGTCTGCGTGAGAAAAATAATCACTCTGATTTATACATGTGGAGACAAGTTAATGTTCCGCAGGGAGACAGTAAAATCTGTTTAATCTGTTGATTTTTATTGATCAACGTGAAATATAGGATCTGACCAAATAAATCTGCAAGTTTTTTTTGCTTATTTTGAAAAATCTGTAGGCGCGATTGAATTTTGTCTTTTGGTGAGGGGTTGTGGTTTTGTGAAACCCCATCCCCAAAAGACAACCTTCAATCTCGAGCGCAAAAACAATATGGAAGGCTGCGCATCGAAATATCGTTATAGTACTTTAAAAGTTAAATCAAGTGGTCTGCCTTTTTAACGAAAGGTGTTCCTCGTTTAATAACAGCAAACATCCTTAATAGAAGTTTGAATTTAATAGCATTAGCAACTACACCATAAGGTTTACCCTCTGAGATTTTTCGTTCATAATATTTTTGGATTTCCTTGTCGTGGTTTATGCAAGTTCTCACAGCCCCTGTTAAATCTGCTTTTAACATTTTGGCACCAGGTTCAACATGAGTTTTTCCTCTAACGCTAGTTCCAGAGGTGTGTTCAAAGGGCGCAACACCTATATAACTAGCATATTGCCGAGCGTTATCAAACATCTTAAAGTTATGCGTGGCAATTATCGTGTTGATTGCATTTACAATACCTATTCCACTGACTGTAAGTAATAGTTGATAGTTACTTTTGAGTTCTTCATCAGAATCGATAGCTTGCGCCATATCTATCTCTATGTCTTGCACTTGGGTTTCAAGAAACTCTAAAAGTTCTTTCGTTCGCTTGATAGTTCCTGGGCTTGAAGAGTGACAACCAACCTCCTTAATTTGCGCCTTACAACGGGCCATTTCTACAACAAGACTCTTTCTTTCAGCCATTAATGCCTTTAACTTACGAATGCTATTAGCTGCTAATTGAGATAGTTTTATATCCTCACGATGTAGGTAAGCGTAGTGAGCAATTCGATGAGCATCAACCTTGTCATTCTTGCCATGGGCGAGACCAAATGAACGCTTAAGATGAAGTGGGCTTTGTACGGAATACGATACCTCTTGCTGCTCAAGGAATAGGCATAGTTCATAGGTGTAATGCCCTGTAGCTTCCATGCAGAATAGGGAGCTTGTAAGTGATACACCACATTTACGAAGCCACTTTTTCATCTCCTTGAACCCATCAGGTGAATTCTGGAATTTCTCACATGCTGAACCCTTACCAACCTTCTCCTTCTTGTAAATTGCAACATCAATCGTCTTTTTCGAGATGTCAACACCAATGTAAAAATCTTTTTGCATATCTTTGCAATGTTGAATTTTATATGGTTAACCGAGAGTTGAACTAACTACATCCTTTATTAGATCTTAGAATCTACAAATATAGTTGGCTCTTCCGTTCAACGGAAAGGAGAAGAGGACTGTATCACGTTATAGCTCATAAAGCTTGATTAAACACTAGTTCACCTCTCTCCTTTGGTTAACTTTTTACAAAGATAAGCTCTTTTCGCTTATCTTTTTTTCATTTGCAAATCTAAAGGATTACACGGAAACGATATTTTCCTCTTTACACGCAAAGGCGCAAAGGACGCGGAGAAGAACTCTTAAAATTGGTTATTTTTGAGGGCGGATTGTCACCCGAAAAATTACAAAAAATGAGGAAAAATGAATGCTGAAATCTTGTGTTAACAAGTGTTAACGGATTTGCATTTCGCTCCGAAATTTTGTATCTTTGTATTACGGAAGTGGAGATAGCCCTTGAAATCTGGGTTATCTCCACTTTTTTTATCCCAAAAATCCCATTTTTGGGGTCAAAATATAAGTTACATAGTTTTTTCAAGGTTAAACAACCGGTTTTCTATGTTACTTATTGTAGCGCCGCAAATACATATTAGTGAAACGACGAGTATGTTGAGTGTTAATTTATGTTAAAGTTTTTGCGTGAAAAATATCAAAAAATGCGAAAAAATGAATTTGGATTTTGTCTCAAATTTTCGCATCGTCGACTGGTGAAATATTGCGCATTTTAGAATCACGAACCGAAGGAAGCGCGAGTTAATGATAAAAATAGATATATTACTTTTATATAACATTACATGATTCCTATGTCTCACGCAGACGACGCAGACAAACGCAGAGACCATGCGGATAGGAATAGTCTTATGTAGAGAATTACGCAGAGGCGCACGCTACGCTTGCGCTACCATCCGGATGGTAAGCACAAACAAAGTGTGTGCGCTTCTGCTAAAGTCTGAGCAGTCTGCGTGAGACATTTTTTCAATCAATTATTGGTGTCCGGTAAAGTTTTTGAGAAGTAACGGCCTGAAAGGCCAATAAGCATCCAGCCCAGGGCAACGCCCTGGGTCTATGGATGTTTGGATTTGCGCCCTGAAGGGGCAAAAGCATTGCAGTTCAAACTCTTATAAT
>JAZTYI010000041.1:0-14395 GCA_045636885.1 Alloprevotella sp. | reverse complement strand
CAGATGCTTATGGAGGTTGCAGAACCACCCCCAAATGAAGAACTAAATTTATAGAGGAGGGCTTGTCATAGATAAAAAAACTCCCAACTACTCTTTTTTAGAGGGTTGGGAGAGAATTGTTGTGTTTAGCGGACAGTAATATAATAATATAGCAGATGTCCACAAATAATCCTTACTCCAAAGATGTTGCGCTCTTAATATTGTAGCCACTAATGGGCACTAATTTTCACTAATGCCTTGCGGAGTATTTAAGACCGGATGGATATTCGTGAAAATTCGTGTTCATTAGTGGCTCGAAATAAAACAAACGAGTTTTCGTGGACAACCAAAGGTCACGCAGGTAACACCTATACTATTGCCTAATTTATTGCATATCCAAGTGTGTGGGTCCTCCTACGGGGACCGATAGAGAAACTCAACTGTTATCCCTAATCCGCAGGTTCACTGCGCTCACCAGCGGTTAGGCAAGTGTGCCCTCCTACGGGGGCAATGCATTCATAAATTTCAGATGGATCAACACCTATATTATTGCCTTATAATAAGGTAGTTCCGCAAACAAACGACGGCAGAGCGTCGTCTTCCCCGATTGACGAGGACCTGTTAACGTTAGAACAGGGAAATAGCGAAAAACCTTGTTAATTGCGTTAAGCAAATCTCTTTTAATCAGAATATTATACATTTTCTTGACAAATTTAAAGTCGCGCTTTAATTTTTACGTATTGCAAATGTACGGTAAAAGTATGTGACAAACAAATTAATTCCTGTAGAAATCTGTTGATAAAATAAAGTCAACAGACTATAGACAACAGACTACAGTCCCCCTGCGGCGCGCCTCCACCTGTCAGGTACGGACGCACGCCGTGCGTCCTCAAAAGAACAGTATAATTCGTGAAATCACGTTGATAAATAATAAAATGTACACAGATGACACAGATTTTTTGGGGGGCAGGGGGGGGGATGATGGGCAGGTACGGACGCATACTTCGAATTGTAATCTGTACCTGCCAAATAAAAATTTCGCCAGTCAAGGGTAATCAATTTTACAGAATTACTTTTTTTAAAAACATATTTGAAATAACTTTAACTTTTGTAAACCCTACCTCGCATTACCCCCCCCTAAATCTTAAAAATCAGCACTTTAACGCATGTTTACTTGGTCATATGTTATATAAATAAGTAATTTTGCACCTGATTTCGGAGGGCGTACCCCTGTACCTCTCTACAGAAGAATAAAATTAACAATTAATCAATATAAAATTTAGTGTACTTATGAAGAACAAAATTACACTTCTCTTTGCTGCGCTGATGATGACCTTAGGGGTGAGTGCGCAGACAACGTATGAGTATTTTGAGTTCCCAGAAGAAGTTTCTGAAAAGGTGGAAATTACTTCTGCTGATGAATTTGAAAACTTAAATGGTGAGTGGATTGTCATTCAGCACAATCACGATGTAACAAATCTTAGCCACCAGGGGTACTACTTTATCATTAACAGTGCTATTCCTTATGGTCAAAATTACCACACTACTGCAATGAATGAAAGATGCAGTGGTTTGGCAATGTTCCAACTCGAGAAAGTTACTGACAGCAATGGAAATACTGGTTATCAGTTGAAGACAATTCACAGCCGTACTGAAGGTAAAACATGCTACCTTGGTCAATTTGGGAATCCCAATTTTAATACCACCGACACACAGTATAGCGATCCCGCTATCGTAAACTTTAGTGATGCAGGAGAAGGTTTTATGATTTCTTCATTCTGTTCAAAGGGTGAATACTGCATGTATGTAGAACAGAATGCTGAAGGTGTGCCTCAAATGACAACGAAACCTGTGGATCAAAGAGGAACTGATTTTGTTGAGCATGTAGTCTTTAAAGTGTACAAAGTAGTTAATACTCATGGCACAGTTAAGAAGGTTGAGAATGCACGTGTGCTTCTTACAGGTCAAGGTGGTAATACCATCGAAGGTACTCACACTGGTTGGAGCGACTTCTATGAATTCGTTACGAATGGCGATGCTTATGGTTGTACATTAAGCAATGTCCACTACGACGAAGCCACCAAGACTATTACAGGTAACATTGACTTCCCCTTTGCAGTAACGGGTGACTATGTGCAAGTACCTGTATATCTCCATGCTAACGCAAGTACCAACAAGCGTTTGTCTATTGTAGAAGGTAAATTAACTGTGGTTGACAACGAAGAAGGGGATGAGAATCCGAATAGTCAGTGGTATATTAAACCTAGAATTGAAGGTCTTAAGATTACCTATGCGCTTCAGAATGTTGATACGAAGCAATATATTTATTACACGTCTTCGTCTACTGCGATTAGTTTGAACGAAAATCCTGCGTATTTTGATCTTAGCACAAATGTAAATGAAGACGCTTTCAGATTTTCATTCACTTATGAAGCAAATAATTATAAATATATCTACTGTTTGTATAATGCTGCATGGGGATTTACCAGCGGGCAGATGTCAAACAATTACACGGGATACAACTTTATAGTAAATAGCGTATCTTCCGAAAATGTTGACTTCGGTATTCAGCAAAGATATCCCTTGGGTACAGCATTCTGGAATGCCGGAATTGTTGCAGAAGAGAACCAACCTACAGCTATTCGCGCAATGGTGAGCGACTTGTCACATGAATTCTATGCAAGTGAGCATGAAGTGTATAGCGCAGAAACTGCGATTACAGTAAAATCACGCAGTGATGTAGTTGTGACATTCAACTTCACGAACGGTACTCACTTGTTGAATATCTATGGTATAGATATTGTAAGCGAAGATGGCACAGTGGTACTATTTGATTATCACTTAGGCAAGGCAGGTGCGTCAAACAAGACAAGCAAGAATGTTTACACGTTGAAAAATGTACCTCTTGGAGATTGGAAACTTCGCTACTTCGTATGTAACACTCCTGAATTAACTGGAGCAGAAGGTCACTTCTTGGGTAATAATGCAGGTTACATTCAGGTGGATGGAGCAAGCTTGAGATTGAAGATTTCTGACGCTCCTGCAGCAGACTGGGCACAAAACACAACTTGGTATTATATGTTGTCGAAGGACGCTAACGGTACTGTGTGTGCAGAACCTGCTTACACCGACTGGCACAATAACTTGAAGGTGAATAACGCAACTGCTTCTAAGAGCGCTGCAGGATTGTGGGCAATTGTTGGTAATGACACTGATGGTTATAAGTTCTACAACCGCGCTTGGGGCACAGGTTACGCTTTGAAGACAACTAGTGCTAATGGCGAAGCGCGTTCGTTCATGGCTACGGCTAATGATGCTTCGCTTTATGACATCGTGCGTCATGAAGATGGTGCTATCTATGTAAAGGTACGCGGTGATGTTGAAAACAACTACCTCAATAATAACAATGGTTACTTAGGTACTTGGACAGATGGTTCATCTTTGGGTGATACAGGCTCACGTATTTATCTCAATGAGGTGTTGAATACTGCTGAGTTTGATGCAGGAGTAGAACCTATCGTAGCTACGCTCAAGAAAGAGTGGGCACCTTGGACTGGTGAAAATGCGAATCCCAATATCAACACTGCTTACAACGGCAATTCAACCTTTGCTTCATGGGTATTAGGACGTAAGCAACTCGCTGAACTCTTGAATGGCAAGGTGTTTAAGTTTGCGAATAAGGGTACAGATGCTCGTAGCGGTAGAGCGTTGGGAGTTATTGAAGTTGATTCCCAAAAGCACATGGGCGGTATTGCTCCTAAGAATGATGGAGAAAAGTATATTGACGAGTTCCTCCAACTGCTCAACAATAACGATGGAACATATAAGTTGCTCCATATTGGTACCAACAAGTATTTCCAAAATCCCAGATCTCAAGCAATAACTGAGAATGTTGCTGATGCAGCAAATTATACTTTTGAAATTTATCAGGATGAAGTTCAATCCGTGCATTTCGTTTCTGGTAGTGAGCACATGCACTTGGGAGAGGGTGGAAATTCGTTTAAGATTCTTTCTTGGGGAGGTATTGACGACCTCAATTCACGCTGGGACGTAATTTACGATGCAGATGCTCAGGCGCTTGCAGACCTCATTGCACAAGCAAAGGCTCGCTACGCAAAAACTCAGGAAACTGCTTATCAAGCAAACGTAGGCGTTCCTGGTTATGCAAATGCTGAAAGCACAACTGCGTTGAACACAACTATCAATGGCGGTCTTGCAGGTAAGACATTCGCAGATGCAACAACTGCACTTACAGAAGCAATGAATGGTGTATCTACTGCTGAAAGAACAGCTGTTTATCCCACGGATTGTTACTTCACCATTACTAACTGCGGTACAACCAATGATCCAAGAAATCTTTCTGTAATCTACGATGCCGATAAGGCAGAGAAGAAAGATCAGAATGATGGCGTTTCGGAATTCCTTTGGCACACAAATAATGTTAGCAAGGAAAATCCTGATCATCTTTGGTGCTTCTATCACAACGAAAAGAACGACCAATACTACCTCTATAACGTAGGTAAGAAGCAATTTGCGAGTCCTACGGGTAAGGGTGGCTATGGCTTGACCTGGATTTTCTCTGATACTCCCGTAGCAATTACCATTACTGATTTGGGTGCGAAGACTCCCACTTTCCATATTAAGGGTGGAAATGAAACTATGTCAGTTTCTACAGGTTATGAGGGCTCTGTTATTACATGGTATTCTAATGGTGACGCAGGCGTTCCCTTCAAGTTTGAGAAGAGTGAACTTGAGTTTGATGAAAGTGCATTTGAAGCAGTAAGTCCAAAGTTAGCTCCTGGTTTCTATACGTTGAAGTGTGGTAATGCTTACTTGAGCGATGACCGATTTACGGGTGACACTACGCGTTCAATGACTGAAGAAGGTGAAGGTACACCTGGTATTAAGAATATCTTCTACAACACAGAAGATAATGCCTTGGTAGGTTACGCAAGCGGATTTGGTTTCGTATACGCAACTTGCAATACTGGTAACCCTGCAGATGGTTATAATACCTTTGAATATGGTTATGGTGACGAAACAGGAACCTTCACGGTGAAGAGTCAAAAAGGAACAGCGACTTCGCTTGAAGCATGGAATGCAGGAAGATATTTTAAAAAGGATGGTGGAAAACTCCTCTTCACAACAAATCTCAAGGATGCTGATTCTTGGACTATCGAAAAGGTAACTGAACTTCCTGTGAAGTTGAACAAGGCTGATGACGGTTACGCATACGCTACACTTTACACTCCCGTTGCATTGACAATCAATGATGCTGTGTATGCTTACACTGGTGTTGTTTCTGAAGATGGTAATTACTTACAATTGACTGAACTTAGTGGCGTAATTCCTGCTGGAACAGGGGTTGTTCTTAAGACTAAGGAAGAGGTGGAAGCGGGTGGTATTTACAACTTCGCTATCTCAACTGAGGAGGCAACTGTAGATGCAACTACTAATGTTCTTAAGGGTGATATCTTCACAATATCAAGAGGTGAAGCAACTTATTACTCATTGAACAATGCGGATGGCATTGGTTTCTATAAGTACGTTGGAGCAAATCTCACAGGTTTCCGCGCTCGTATCAGCGGTGAGGATGCTGACGTAACTAAATTGACATTCCGTTTCGGTAATCCTACAGGTATTGAAGGCATCATTTCTGCTCCTCAGAACGAAGTAGTTTATGACCTCAGCGGACGTCGCGTAGCAACTCCTAAGAAGGGTCTCTACATTGTAAACGGCAAAAAGGTGTTTATTAAGTAAATTGATAATTATGACAAAGAAACAATATATTGCCCCCACTATCAACATTATTGATATGGAGCTGGAAAATATAATGGCAGGTTCAATTAAGATTGACAGGAATACGACAGTTGATAGCGAATGGACTAACAAGCGCCAACCCGTAGTAAGCACTTGGAGTTCTTCAAACTGGGGAACTGAAGAAGAATTTTAGTAATGACTGCGCATAGGCGCAACACGTAAATAAATAAGCAGAAGCGCGTCCCAAACCATGGGGCGCGCTTCTGCATTTAACAGCATTCCCACCCGACAGGTACGGACGCACGGCGCGTGCGTCCTCCATTCATTGATATTTTCCCTGCTAAAAGTTCGTCTGATAAAGGACGCACGCACCGTGCGTCCGTACCTGCCAATCATAACATCACGTTGAATTTTATCTATCAACAGATTTCACTGATTACACTGTTTTTTCAGGAGGACATATTATTGACATGTAGGGACGTACGGCTCGTGCGTCCGTAGTTAAGTGGCGATTATCAATGAATTACGGACGCACGAGCCGTGCGTCCCTACTGGTCGAGTGTAAGCACGTCGCATGGAACTGTGTAATCCGTGTAACGTTGATAATTTAGGCAATGATATAGGTGTTGTCCACGAAAACTCGTTTGTTTTATTTGAAGCCATTAATGAACACTAATTTTCACTAATATCCATCCGGTCTTAAAAAACCCGCAAGGCATTAGTGGAAATTAGTGTCCATTAGTGGCTAAAATAATAAGATCACAACATCTTTGGTGTAAGGATTATTTGTGGACATCTGCTATATTATCACCATAATTTAAGACAACAGTCTATAGTCTACGGACGGCTAGCAACAGTCAACAGTCAACGGTCAACGGTCTCCATCCGGATGGTTGTCCGTTGTCTATAGTCCGTTGTCTGTTGTCTATAGTCTGTTGACTGTTGTCTTTATCTAATTGCAAAAAAGAGGTAAACGCCTTGCTCGCAAGATGTTTACCTCGATGGTGTCGCCTTTCCTTACGAATTATCGAACAAGTTCATAGAGGACTTTGAGCGCATTATGGACTTCGTAGAGCATAAGCATATTGCGCTGTAAAACGTACAAGGTTGGTAATGGTTCAAATAGCAAAACATCCTTAACGCCCCCTCGTGGGGCGCTTTTGTCTATGTATCCCCTTTCGCTTATCAAAAAAACATTTTAGTAGTATAGGTAAAAACTGTTTCCCATTTTGGTGCAAAAATATTTTTCAAAAAAAACTTACTTACTATTGACTCTTTTTCTACTTATGCTACTATTTATATATAAATAACATTCTAAAATAAATTTGTCATGAGAATATTCAGAGAATTAAATGCTGATACCAAACAGCGTATCAGTCAAGCCCTCAAAGGGCGTGGTTTAACAGATAGCCACAAAGAAGCCATTTCAAATGGTATGCGTGCTTATTGGGCAACAATCCCCAATAAACCAAATGAAAATAACGAGAGTAAAAAACTTTTTAATGATGAAAAGAGTATGTAAAAGACCTGTGATGATTGATGCTTTTACTGTTTGCTGTCAAGTGGAAAACAGTGTTTTATTTGACAAGATTGCTTCGCTAGAATTTGGCGAAATCATAGAATTTGAAGACTTCACCCTAAAGCGTATAGATGGACGTTACTATAAGAATGTCTATGCCATAACTTATAATGACTGTGGGGATGCCAAGTTGTTTGGGCAATTAAAGTTTGGACTGAATAATGGTAGCGATGAGGCGCATGATAATGGGAAAGCAAAGGTTTGGATAACAGTTGATAATACAGCCCTCTATTCACAAGGGATAACCTATTTAGGGTATATCTGTGAGATACTTCATTTGAATGTGCATAACTTTACAAGTATTGACCTTTGTAAAGACACACCATTTGACGTTAGTCGTGCTTTACATAGATTATATAGGAATAAGAACATAATAACCATTCTTAATGGTAAGCGCATAACAGACCGTAATGAAGACAGACCAGAAATTTCAAGAACTTTAAGTGGTAGCCTCAACAAAGACAAATACCAAACTATCTATGTAAAACAGCGCAATGCAATTCGGGATAAATCTGCAGGGGTTAGTCTTAAAACTTACGATAAACTTGCAGAGATACGAAATGCTTCTGAAAAAGAATACATTCTTGACTATTATAACAACCCTACAAAACTTTATCGTACAGAGGTACATTTGAATAATGCTGAAATCAAAGAGTATTTGCAATCTCATAACATAGACTTAAATCCTTACATGATGGATAATATAGTTCTTGAAGCGATGTTTTTCGATTATCTTAATAGAGTTATACGTTTTCAAGATGGTAAAGAACAAATAACATGGGAACAACTCTTGGGCGGTAGAATTGCATCTTGATAGGAGTATAACAACCCCCTCTATCAATATCATTATATTAGGTGTAACATGTTATAAAACAATATATCCGTATTAAATTAAAAATGTATCAAAGTAATCAATAAATAGACTACCTTGATACATTCTTTTTGTATTATTCTAATCTAAAATATTATGTTGATAAAATAAGTTTGTTGTAATAAAAAATCTTACATTTGCTAAAAATGTATTTTCTATGGCAGAATTAAGAGTAAAAGAGATAATAAATCAAAGGGGCATATCTGTTCGTGAGTTTGCTCAAATGATTGGTGTTACTCGTGAATATTGTTATTCATTACTAAAAGGCGAACACGCAAGTCAAAAGATTGTCGAAACTATGGGGCGTGCCCTTAATCTCCCAATAAGGGATTTATATACTAAACCCAATGAGGTAGAGAGCATATACAACCCTTATGAAATCGTATTTGGCAGAACAGAACATTACAAGTCCAATGATATTGTAACCTTTGGCAAATTGAATGGCAAGTATGGTGCATTCTCAAACATGAGCACAGAATATCCAGTTGAATGTTTTGGGTATAATTTCAAGACAAGTGAGCATTTGTTCATAGCCTTGCGATTTTCGGGTTATCCCGATTTACAGCGTGAAATTATGGAATATCCAAATTCCATGTATTGCAAAAAAGTCTTTGTAAATGCTGAAAAATACAAGCAATATCATCATACAAATTGGCATGACAATTATTTCGATGTTGAGGTAATGAAGTATATCGTAAACTTGAAGTATGCTCAAAATGAGGGTTTTCGCAAGTTGCTTGCAAAAACCAAAGGGAAAATCATTGTAGAAGATACTACCATGCAAAATTCCTCAAACAGCGTGCTTCGTTGGGGGTGTCAAGACTTGCAGAAAAAAGACCTTATAAGGGCAGTAAGAACCTCAACAGGGCGTTTCCTTCGTTCATTTGAGCAGGAGGCACTGAAAAAGACAGCTTCGCTAAAGAAACCTCGTAGTGTCTCCAAACAGAAGTCTTATGATGATAAACTCAAAGCCCAAATACAATCTATGGAAAAGGTTGTAGGTATATGTGAACAAACAATACTTTCCCAATGCAATTATACTTTGGTTGGCGAAAATGCAATGGGTAAGATACTCACAATACTGCGTGACAATGGTTGTATTGATTATAAAATAGATTATCCTTTATTTTTATTTGATAATGAAATCAAATAGATATTTACATTAAATGATTGCCATCCAGTAAAGCGGATGGCAATCATTTAATAGCTTATATTCTGTTACTTATCAGAAAAATTATTGTAGTTTGGTTAGTTTCAAACGCCTTTCAGGATGAGCTGATTTACAATCGTCTATATCTGTATATAAATAACCATTCTTAATTTGGTATGTATAACCATGCTCTCCATCGTTTGCATTAAAATAGATATTCGGACCGTTATTTATTGTGATTTCACATGGAATAGCTCTTGACAATTCTTCCCAATGACCATAATGAGTTTTTGTAGCTGTTTGTTTATAGTCTCCAAATTCGTTGGTTTTTGAATAAGAATTAGCTACTCCGAATATTGTCTTATATTCTTCTTCGCATTTAACAGTTCCATCTTCAGATAACGTAAAAGTTAATTTTGTACCAACAGCGTCTGTTGTTGTATATGTACCAACAAAGCTTTCAGTATTCTTGCTACTATATTTTTCATTGCTATCTGATTTTATACATGCTCTAAAAGCGAAAAAAGCTATAATACAAATTAAAATATAAATACCTAGTGTTTTTGTTTGTTCATTCATAATTTAGATTTTGAAATGTTATAGTAATTATTAGTTAGTCCGAATTGCTGAGATATAGACAAATAAAAAACGTGGACTAAAACTTCATCTATACTCTCTTAGGTATCGCCAAACACCATGCAGTCATAAATGAGTAAAAGCCCACGCCGTAATCGACGTGAGCATTAACTTTTACCCTTGACTGCTTTCTTACAATTTGGCGATTTTAAGAGAGTCAGAATAAAGCTAACGCTTTTTATTTATATGTCTTTAATTTATCAATGCTTCATAGGCTTACATGTTTGTTTCTTCTTTGCAAATTTATAGGTTTTTTATGACTATACCGAATTATTAAATTATTTTTTTATCTTTATTGCTTCTTGCGCCCCCTTGTGGTGGGTTTTACATAGAGTGTACCTTTCCTAATGGTACACTTTTTGTTTTTATAAATAGGTTCATTACTATCTCCCAACTTGCTGAAATAGTTGTTTAATGCCGCTTGTGAGATACCAATTTCCTCTCGTGTGTATTTGTCGAATAGTGAAGATGGAGAACCAAAATATTCGTGTCTATCTTCTATCTGTAAATGTAAAATAGTCCTTTCCATATCGTGAATTTGGTGCAAATTTAGGAAAATATTATCTAATTTGAAATAAAATCATATTTTTATGCTGGATTTTTATCGAAATATTAGCAGGATTAAAATAGAATAATTAAATTTGCATTGTAATTGAGAAACATAGAGTATTAACCAACTAACCAATACAGATATGATAGCAGTAGCAAACAATTCAGTAGTTGTAATAAATAATCTTACAAATCGTAGAGCAAGCGTAATTGCACACAGAACCAACAGCGAAGCGATGGGGGTAATCAAGGCACAGATGATTGATTTGCTCAAGGCAAAGTTGCAGATGGGTGTTGCTCACTTTGTATATATGAAGAAAGATGGCATGCTTCGTGAGGCGTGGGGTACGACAGCAAGCAACCTAATGAAAGCAAATATCAATGGCAGAGGTATTTCAAGGGATAGCGTGAACACTGTTTGCTATTGGGATTGCGAAAAGGGTGGATTTCGCTCATTGCGTTTCGAAAATTTGATAGAGGTTCTTTAATAGTAGTAGGACTATGGCAAAGGTTGTTATATACGCTCGTGTGAGCACTCAAGGACAAGACTATGAACGACAGTTGGCAGAATTGCGTGAGTACGCTCGTAAGATGGAATATGAGGTTGTGATGGAGTTCTGTGAAAAAGTTAGTGGTGCAAAAACAGTGGCAGAACGCCAAGCACTTACAGAGTTGCTTTCATTCGTTGAGTGCAACAAGGTGGATAAGGTGCTTATCTACGAGTGCAGTCGCTTGTCTAGGCGTGCAATAGATTTCCTTACTGTAATAGAAAATCTTACAGCAAAGAAAATCAGCGTATATATCCTACAAAATGGACTTGAAACACTGCTTCCCAATGGACAACCCAATCCCATTGCACAGTTGGTTATGGGTATTCTTGCACAGTTTAACTCTATGGAGCGTAGCCTCATCAGAAGCAGAATGGAGAGTGGTTACAACCATTATAGAAGTATTGGTGGCTAGGTTGGTCGCAAAGAGGGTTATCGCAAGAGTGAGGAAGCGATGAGGCTAGAATATGCAAAGGAAATCCAACTCTTACGCAAAGGATTGTCGCTTCGAAATGTGTCTGCAATTACTTCAACAAGCGTGAACACTTTAAGAAAAATCAAGAATTTGGTAATCTGAATTTGTTTTTTCAAAATAAAAAATATATGTTTGCCATGTTTCGAAACAACCTACCCCAAAATAGTGCTAAAACAGTTTTTTTGAATGGGGTAGGTAAATCCCCTACTACATATATATAATAAGAGGTGGCAACCCTTGAAAGAAGTAGGTTAATTGCATTGCGGTAAGCAAAGGCGCCACAAACGAGCGAGAGAAAAGATATTTTCTTTCATGGCGAGTGCTGTCCGCTCGCACCGCAACCTATATGGCAATGAGCAGGTGTTTTACGCATAGCGTTTCCTCATTGTTGGTTAGCCACAAAGCACCAAAAAATAAGCCACAGAGCGTTGTGGCAAGGAAAATATGAATTTTAATGTTTAACGAAGAAGAATTAAAGCATTATGGAAAGGTATTAAACAATTTAGGACTTAAAGACGGTGAGAGCCAACAGAGGGTATTGGAGTTTGTCTATACTCTTGGAACAATAATTTATAATAAAAGCGTAGAGGTATGATTGAGGTAAAGAAAAAGAAGAAAATCAAAGGGGCAAAGACTGTTGTTGAGTACGGTAAGTTGGATAGAAAGGTTGCCGCTCTGTGGACACGAGTGAGCACAAAGGAGCAAGAGGAAAATAATTGCAGTTTGGAAAATCAACGAAAGATTTGTTTGGAGTATGCAGAACAGAGAGGTATCACAATCAAGAAGGAGTTTGGTGGAACGCACGAGAGCGCAAAGACAGAGGGTGAAATGTACCGTAAAATGATTTCGGAGGTGGCAAAGGACAAGGAGATAAACATTATCCTTGTCTACTCCTTTGACCGCTTCTCTCGTGCTGGTACCGAAGCGATTATGACAAAGGCATATCTAAAGACAAAGGGCATATATGTTATATCAGCAACACAAGCAACCGACCCCGACAGTGCAGCAGGTACATTTATGGAGAACATCTTGTTTCTGTTCAACCAATTCGAGAATGATTTGCGTAGGGACAAGAGTGTTATGGGTATGACAGAGTGCCTCAAAAGAGGTTATTGGTTCAATAATGTTCCATTGGGGTATGACCGCAAAAAGGTAGGGCGTGAGCATATAATAACAGTAAATGAGGACGGCAAGAAACTGCGCAACGCCTTTATATGGAAAGCGACAGAGGGAATGAGCGATATTGTCATTTGTGAGAGGTTGAGGGCGATGGGTCTTGATGTTGACCGCAAGCACCTAAACAAGATATTTCAAAATGTATTCTATGCAGGATATATGAGGCATAATCTTTTGGGGGACGAGATTGTAAAAGGCAAGCACGAGGCATTGATTGATGAGGCTATATTCAATAAGATAAACGGCATTTCCAATGCTGGGTATGAGCATAAAAGGGTTACCGATGATTTTCCCCTCAAACGCCATATCATCTGTTCCGAGTGTGGTGGTTATCTAACGGGTTATACCGTTAAGGCAAGGGGTAAGAACTATTATAAATGCAACACCAAAGGGTGTAAAAACAACAATAGCGCAGAGAAAATGCACGCAGAGTATGTTGCACTGCTCAATAGTTACAAAATCCCTCAAGAGTGGTTATCTGCCCTCTCCGATGTGTTCCGTAAGGTGTTTAGGGAACACAACGATATGAAAGATGAGGAACGCCGTGCATTGCTTAAACGCCGTACAGAGTGTAAACAGAAGATAGAGAAACTGAAACTGCGCTTTGGACTTGATGAAATCGGTGAGGACATCTACAAAACCTCTATCGCTCATTTGAACACCGAACTTGCCGAAATAGAGCGAGGTCTTGAAACTGCAAGCAGAAATTTATCGAACATGGAAAAATTCGTAGATAGAGCAATGCTAATGTGTTGTCAATTAGGTGATTTGTGGATTGATGGCGATTTCGAGAGTAGGCAAGAATTGCAAAAATTAGTATTCCCACGTGGAATATTCCTTAACAAAGAAAATGGCAATTATCGAACAGAAAATGAGAACGAAGTATTCAAGATTATACGCTTGTTTTCAAACAATTACAGAAATGAAAATGAAAAAGCGACAAACGATTTTCACCGTTTGTCGCCTTGTGTCGGATAGAGGCGACTCGAACGCCCGACCCCTACGTCCCGAACGTAGTGCGCTACCAACTGCGCTACTATCCGATTGGTCCTGCAAAATTAGTAAGAAGTTTTGGATTCTCGGCCCCTTTACATAGGGATTTTGTCTGCGAGAGTAGGAAAAAATAGTGTTTGTCTAAAAAAATAGGGGCGCAGATGTTTGGTATAAAAAAAAAAGGTTGTAATTTTGCACCCGAAACGAGAGGGCATCTTGTTTCGCAAACGAAAGTTTGGGGTATGGTGTAATTGGCAACACTACAGATTCTGGTCCTGTCTTTCCTGGTTCGAGTCCGGGTACCCCAACAATTCGATTTGCTTCGGTAGCGAGTCGAATTTTAGCGTTTGGGGTATGGTGTAATTGGCAACACTACAGATTCTGGTCCTGTCTTTCCTGGTTCGAGTCCGGGTACCCCAACAAAAAATGAGCATTCTCCATGAGAGTGCTCGTTTTTTTTGTTTCCGTCCGGTAAAATTTATCTGTGTGTTTTAGAGAACACGAATTGCACGAATAACACGAATCCTTGTGGGGTGTTTTGCTTATCGCATACGAATTGCACGAATACCATCCGGATGGTAAAATTCGTGGTATTCGCCTCTGATTAAGAAATATTCATCCCGCATGGTTTGACTAACGCGACCTTTGGTTCGTGAAATTCGTGAGATTCGTGTTCTCT
>JAZTYI010000040.1:0-15239 GCA_045636885.1 Alloprevotella sp. | reverse complement strand
AGAGGAGTGAGGAGTAGGTAGTAGGTAGTAGTGGGTAGTGAGTAATACCATGCGGGACGATACTCGTTTATCTCGGTAACTATCTTGTCTACTCGTACCTTGTAAACTCGTCTACTAAGGAGTTAGTAGTTAGTAGTCCATGCGGGACGGCAATCGTTTATCTCGGAAACTATCTTGTCTACTTGTACCTTGTTTACTCGTCAACTATAAATCGTTTATCTCGGAAACTATCTTGTCTACTCGTACCTCGTTAACTTATTTTCTAAAATGTTCTGAAGTTCTGATGTTCTGAAGTCGTTGCAGACTGAATCACACTTTTTGCATCCCTTTCTCCTCCCCCCTTTTTTTCTCCCTTTCCCCTCTCATGGTCTACACCAATTTACCCCTTACATATCTACCTTTTGTATCCAATCAAAAGGCGCCGGAAGGTGCGTTGCGCATCCTCTTCCTCAATATTATGCCCATGAAGCAGGTGACGGAGGAGGACTTCTGCCGTTCCCTCAACTTTGCCGATGTCGACGTAGAACTACTGCCCATGAAAATCGCTGGGCAGACATACAAAACTACACCCCAATCCTACGTCGACGCCTATTACGCGGATTTTGAATGTTATCAGTCTGATAGTTTTGACGGATTCATCCTTACGGGCGCACCGCTTGAGCACATGGATTTCAAGGATGTGCGTTATTGGCCTCAACTCACCGAAATCATGCAGTGGGCCACTACCCACGTGCGCTCCTCATTATATATATGTTGGGGCGCTCAGGCCGCGATGTATCACCACTTTGGTATCCCCAAGTACGAACTACCTCAAAAGTGCTTCGGCATTTATTCTCACCTTGCCCTCACCGTTCACCCCCTTCTTGAGGGGTTGCATCCAGCATTCCTTATGCCCAACAGTCGCCACACCGAGGTGCATCGTCAGGATTTCCCCCTGCAATGCCATGTGTTAGCAGAGAGTAGCGAGACAGGCGTAGGCATCATGGAGTCAAACGATGGGCGTGAAGTCTACGTCGTAGGGCATCTTGAGTACGAACCCCTCACTCTCCATAAGGAGTACCTGCGCGATTTAGAAAAAGGTGCCACTATCGCCCCTCCCGAGCACTATTACACCAGCGACACACCTTCCGCAACCGCCGTGCCTTACACCTGGGAAGGAGCATGCGCACAATTCTTTCACAACTGGTTGATGCGTTGCAAGGGGTAGCTTCCCCTCCTTTTTCATCCCACTTTTTTTCACGCATAATCCTTTACACCAGTGAGCATTTTGACTACTGGATTTTTGACCCGAAAAATGTAGAAAAATGCGAAATAAAAGTGGTGTTAATGAATGTTAACGAATTTGCATTTCGTTCGGAAATTTTGTATCTTTGCATTACAGAAGTGGAGATAGCCCATGAAATCAGGGTTATCTCCACTTTTTTTGTCTCAAAAATCCCATTTTTTGGGTCAAAAAATAAGTTACATTGTTTTTTCAAGGTTAAACAACGGGTTTACAATGTTACTTATTGTGTCGCCGAGAATAGATATTATTACGGCACTGTGTATGCGGAATGTTAAAGTGTGTTAAAGTTTTGATGAAAAAATGAGGAAAAATGAAGGGAGGAAGTGTCACAATTTTTTACCTCATTATTCCCGTTTTATCCTTATGAAGCGGGGGGCATGCGCATAAAATCTTGATGGGTTAAACCCAAGGTCGCTCTACAGATGCTCTGAGATGGTATGGTTTAATTTTGTCCGCACTTCCCCTGTCTTCGCCCAGGCGGTATGAAGACGCGTCAGGAGGGAGTTTATCTAAAAAAGAGATAGGATAGGGGGATTATTTGCGGAACTTTTTTGTGATCAGCGCGTATCCACACGTTTTGCAGAGGGCTTCGCATGTGGTGTGGCGCGTGAATCCTTCATAGAGTCGGCGCGCACGTGGGGAATTGAGTATTTCCTCAAGCGTTTGGTGGTGGAGGTTTCCCAGGTTGATAGCGCCCTGTGAGTCTAAGCAACAGGGCACGACAGTGCCATCGACCAACACTCCGATTTGATTGCGCAGGGCGTGGCAGAAAGCTTCGTTCTCGGCGTAGGGCGCTCGATCTCGGTCGGGCCACTCAAAGGTGGTGTCGGTTTCGAGATAGATGCGTTCGGCGATTTTCCATCCGTCGGGGCGTCGGGTCCAGGGAGCGGGACTTTGGGCGGAGAGCAGGTTGATGATGTGGTCGTTGAGCGTGTTGTGCGTGCTGCCTTCGTTCCACAGACGGAGCACGATGATGATGCCTACGTCGGCTGCCTTGATGGCAAACTGCATGACTTGGGTGATGTAGGTCTCGGCACTGCTGAGTGTGTTGCCCTCGTGGGCCTGTAGAGATATTTGCACTTTGTGGGGTTTGGCCTGAAGTAGGGCGTCGGCGTTATGGAGCAGTGTGCCGTTGGTGGTGAGTATGGGGATGAACCCCTTGCTCTTTGCTGTGGTGATAAATTGGGGCAGGTGTGGATGAAGGAGGGGCTCGCCCATCAGGTGGAAGTAGAGAAACTTGATGCGCCCCGCGAGTCGGTCGGTAAGCGTGTCAAACTCCTCGGGGGTGAGTTGATGCCCCTTTCTGGTGGTCTTGGGACAAAACACGCAATTGAGGTTGCAGCGGTTGGTTATTTCTAAATAGCAACGGGTGATCATAATGATGAGCGACGAAAAAGGACTTTGACGTTTAGGGTTTAAGGTTTAGGGTTTAACAGTTAACGGGGATCCTTTTTCTTTTCTTCCTTTGTACAATTACAGTAAAGCGGGCATGAGGCACAACCATTGTGGCACTTTCCTCTAAATAGGTTGCGAATGAGGTAGATTGCTGCGACAATGATGACGAGGAGCGCGATGATGGTTTGAAACATGATGGGGTAAGGTGAAGGAGAGTTTGAGGTTTTGAGGTTAAGAGGTTTTGAGGTTAAGAGGTTCTGAGGTCCTTGCGGACTTGATAGCGCTTCTGAATATCTGAACTTCTTAACCTCAGAACTTCCGTTAAGAGGTCCTTGAGGACTTGATAGCACTTCTGAACATCTGAACTTCTTAACCTCATAACTACCTCATTTCCGGACTTCAGAGAAGTGTGTGTGGACCAGTGGGTGTTCGCCGTGGTAGGGGCTGGGGAGTGATGTGCTGAAGCGCAGGGACGGATTGCACGCTTTGTGTGCAGGTGAGTGCTGCGATGCTCGGGGTGTTGTTTTCTTCCGAGAGGTGGCAGAGCCACACTTGCTGGATGAGTTTGGGGGAGAGCGATGTGGCGAGCAACTGCGCTGTCTCGTCATTAGAGAGGTGACCGTAGGGACCCTTGATGCGATTCTTTAATCGCTGGGGGTATTTGCCGTTCATCAGCATTTGGTGGTCGTAGTTGGACTCGATGACAAGATGGGTGGCACGACCGATGAGTTGTTGTATCTCTGGAGTGACGTGGCCTATGTCAGTGATGACGCAGAATTGTACGTCCTTATAACTGATGAGAAAACCGTTGTTGCCGTAACTATCGTGAGGTACGGGAATCGCTTGTATAGTAAAAGGACCAATGTGAAACGCTTCGTCGTGGGTGACTGTCATCTGTTGCTCGGGGCGCACCTTTTTGTTGAGAAAGGGGTTGTTGAGCATGCCTTCGTGGACGGCGCGGGTGGTGTAGACGGGGATGTGAAATTCGTTAGAGAGGTAACCCACCGCCTTGGTGTGGTCCGTGTGATTGTGCGTGACAAGGATGCCCTTGATGTTTCCGAATGAACATCCATAGTCCTTGTATGCCTTCTTGAATGTTCGGATTCCAATCCCTAAGTCTATAAGTATGCTGCAATCCTCGGCATTAAGGTAATAGCAATTACCACTGCTACCGCTTGCGAAAGATATGAATTTCATCGGGGTTGTGGGGTGTTTGGTAATATGGATGTATTACTTGGTTTCAATGTTTAATCTGTTTTTTTAGAAAGGCATCCCCACGGCAAAGTGGAATGTGAAGTCTCTTGAGAATCTGGGATTCAGTATAGGATAATGTTGTTTGCCTGTGGGGTAGGTGGGGTTGATTGCTTTCATACCCCCGTCGAATCTTAATATGAAGTAGTCGAGGTTGAGGCGCAACCCAAGTCCGTAGGCTACGGCAATTTCCTTGTGTAAGGACTTGAAGGTGAATAACCCTTCCGTTTGGGCGTAATTGCGGATGTTCCAAATATTACCGGCATCAATGAATGCTGCTCCGTGGAATTTCCAAAATAGGAAGGTGCGATATTCAACGCTGATGTCAAACTTAAGGTTACCCGTCTGGTTGATGAAGTCGATTTTGCCATCGACACCCTTATACGAACCTGGTCCCAACTCGCGTACGCTCCATCCTCTGACGCTGTTGGCGCCCCCTGAAAAATAGCGTTTTTCATAGGGGATGATCGAAGAATTGCCGTAGGGAATGGCGATGCCCAGCGCTGTGTGGAAGGCTACGGAACTCCTATCGGTGATGGGGTAACTCTTGACAAAGTCAACATCCATCTTTGCATACTGAGCAAATTCAATGTTGAAGAGTTCGTATTTGTTATTTGAGTTGCGTGGAGCGTTGCTTGCCTTTTTAATCAATTGGAGCAGACTGCCGGCTGATTCAAGGTTGAACTTGAATTGCCAACTGTTGTTGGAGGTAATGACTTTATTGCTGTTGTATCTCTTGGATTTCATGATAAAACTGTATCCAGAATTCATGATAAACAGATTCTCGTAGCTGTAGCGAAGTATGCCATATCGGGGGTCGTCGCCCTCAAGATAATTCTGGCGGAATGTGTTTGAAATCCATGGCATAAATATGTAATTTATGCTTACAACGTCCAACTTGTGTTGAATGTTATCGTTCTGTTTGTCGTTCCACTTGTATGAAAAACTTCCGGTGAGCATTCTACGGTGAAATTCTGGGCGCTCCTGCATGTTGTAGATAATCCCGAATTCGGTGGAACCTATTTGCTCAAACTGCAACTTTTTGTAGAACGGAACGATGAGTCGAGGCACGGAGATGCTTGCTTCTGTCATGTACTCCATGTAGTTCTGATTGGAGTATCCCTCTAATCCAGTGATGGCCTCGTAGGCACCTCTTACCTTAAACTTGAAAAGTTCAGAACCCCTGAAAAGGTTACGGTTCGTATATACAATAGCCGCCGCTGCTCCGAGGTCGCCCGCAGTGTTTGTGCCCTCCACTTCAAACGAAATACTATGTGGTTTCGCTTTTCTTACATAGATGTCGTAAGTCAAATCAGGATATTCGTCTTTTTCGCTTAGTGTGCTGAAACTTACGGCACTAAGATGATTTAATGCATTATTAGTAGAAGTTACTTTTCGGGGAGAGAAGAGACTGTCGCGGTGCAAGGCAATGAGACTTCTGTATACTCGTTTTGAGATTCTTGACTTTCTGCCTGTGTGATGAAACTTGATGTCATCCAGTGTTGATGATGATTTGTAGTTATCAGGCGTGCAATCCTCGTAGATATTGATGTTGCTGATGCGGTAAGGTGTGTATACGAGAGCGGTGTCAGTGCCTGCTGGAGCGATGACATTAAGTGTGATGTTTACGCCTAAATCTCCTTGTATGGTATCTATAGTAAAAGTTACATAATCTTTGTTAATGCGATAGTAACCAGCGTTTTGTAGTGTGCTAACAATGCGACTTCTTTCTTCGAGTAATTTGTTAATCTCCAATGGCATCCCGCCTTTAAGTACAGATTCGGAACGCTTGCTTCTAAGGATTTCGGCAACGTCCTTATTCTGAATCACGCTTGAAATATTGCGCACATAGGTGCGAGGTCCGCAGTGTAACTTATACTTGATATGCAGTTTGTGCTTGGTGCGAGTGGTGTCATAGGTAGCGTAACCGTGTCTGAAACCTTTGTTGACAAGGTAGTTGTTGAGAGATTTGATGGTTTGTTGTGTCGAGAAGTTATCATACACGACTGGTGGTTCGCCTATTCTACGCAATAAGTTGCACACGGCATTACTGTTATTCTTGCCTGCAAGGGAATACATGCCAAGAGGAACCTTGGCGAGACCAAACCATTTATTGTTCGGTTTTTGGAGTATGATTGACTTGATGCTGTGGGTCGAGATGTGCTTGTCGGTGCTCTCTACTTTGACTGTAGATAGCAAAAGTTCGTCCTTCTCAAGTACGCGTTGAGAAGAGCATCCAATCATAAATATGCAGGTTAATAGAATGAGTAAGCGCATAAGAGGGAATATTTGGGACCTCTATGAATTATATTTTGGGGAGGAGATTTGTATTACTCAAACACTTTCATAAAGAGTTTGGGGGCAGATGTTTCAAAGTGGAGTTGTTCTCCTGTTATGGGGTGGTAGAAGTTTAAGCGGAACGCGTGAAGCGCAAGTCGACCAATGGGGTTGTCGCCATTCCCGTACTTGATGTCACCACATATTGGGCAACCTAAATCTTGGGTGTGTACGCGTATTTGATTCTTTCTGCCTGTTTCAAGTTTAAATTCTACAAGAGAGTATTTGTCGTTGTTCTTCAGTACCTTATAGTGAGTTAAAGCATATTTACCGCCATTGTCTGTGGGCGAAGAGAATGTGAAGAACGCTTTGTTGTCCTTCAACCAACTTTCAACGCGTCCTTGTGGTTGTTCGGGGCAACCCGAGCATAGGGCAACGTAGCGTCGGTCAGTAACGATGTTGTGCCAATTGTGCTCAAGTATTTGTTCCGCTTCAATGGTTTTGGCGTATACCATAAGTCCCGACGTGTCTCTGTCCAAACGGTGTACAACATGAGCAGTGCACTTTTGGTGAGTGCGTCTGAAGTATTCGTCCAATACTGTTTTTACGCTGAATGCATGGTGTGAACTTGCCATTGAAAGAATGCCAATGTTCTTTTCTATGACAACAATGGCGTGGTCTTCATAAACAATCTTAACGAACTTATTGCGCAACTCCTCTTTAGGTTTCTTCTTTGATATTTCTACGATGCTGCCCGGTTGAAGTTGAAGGTCGAATTGCTTCACAATCTTTTTGTCTACACGAATGCCTCCACCAGTCAATATTGCTTTCGCACGATTACGACTTACACCGTCAAGTGCTTTTTGAATAAAGGTTAGAAGGTCGCAAGCGTCCTTTACCGCAAAACGTGTGAATTGACTTAATGAATTGTTTCTTCTTTGCATAGGAATAAGTTCTTTATTGTGTTTTAAATGCAAAAGTACTAAAAAAGTATGTATTATTATTGCTGTTCGACGCTTAATAATTGAGGGAATGTTCTTACGGAAGATGTTCGGTCGTCGTGCAGAGAAAAAAGCGATGCGTAGGATTAAAAAAGAGGGGGTAGTGTTTTGAGGTTCGGGATAATTTTGTACTTTTGCGGAAATATTATTTTTCATTCGTCACAGTCTATAGCATAGTGCTACGGCTGTTATAGTTAAAATACAATTGTTATGGCTTCTAATTTTATTGCTGATCGTATTGTGATGGACGGTCTTACATTTGATGATGTACTTCTCGTTCCCTCTTACTCGGAAGTATTGCCTTATATGGTAAACTTGGGTACAAAGTTCTCTCGTAATATTGAACTTAAGATTCCATTTGTAACTGCAGCAATGGATACCGTAACGGAGGCTAAGATGGCTATTGCAATTGCTCGTGAAGGTGGTATTGGTGTGATCCATAAAAATATGTCTATCGAAGATCAGGCGCGTCAAGTCGCTATTGTGAAGCGTGCTGAAAACGGTATGATTTATGATCCCGTAACGATTAAGCGTGGTTCTACCGTAGGTGACGCGCTGGCGTTGATGAGCGAGTATCACATCGGTGGTATTCCTGTGGTTGATGATGAAATGCATCTCGTGGGTATTGTTACCAATCGTGACTTGCGTTTCGAATGGGATGCTACGAAGTTGATTGACGAAGTGATGACTACAGAAAACTTGGTTACAACAACACAGCAAACAGACCTTTCTGCAGCAAGTCAGATCCTTCAGGAAAATAAGATTGAAAAACTTCCTGTCGTAGACAAGGAAAATCGCCTCATCGGTCTTATTACTTATAAGGATATCCAGAAGGCAAAGGATAAACCTATGGCTTGTAAGGATGAGAAGGGACGCTTGCGTGTGGCTGCTGGTGTTGGCGTGACTGCGGATACCCTTGATCGCATGGAAGCACTTGTGAATGCAGGGGTAGATGCTATTATCATCGATACCGCTCATGGTCACTCAAAGGGTGTTATTGATCGCTTGAAACTAGCGAAGGAACGTTTTAAGAATGTAGACATCGTTGTGGGTAATGTTGCTACAGGTGAAGCTGCAAAGGCACTTGTAGAAGCAGGCGCTGATGGTGTTAAGGTGGGTATCGGTCCTGGTTCTATTTGTACAACTCGTGTTGTGGCAGGCGTCGGTGTTCCTCAACTCTCTGCTGTTTATGATGTAGCTAAAGCACTTGAAGGAACAGGAGTGCCCCTTATTGCTGACGGTGGATTGCGCTACTCTGGTGATATCGTTAAAGCAATCGCAGCTGGCGGTTATTGCGTAATGATTGGTTCATTGGTTGCAGGTTGTGAAGAATCTCCTGGTGATACAATCATTTTCAACGGACGTAAGTTTAAGTCATACCGCGGTATGGGTTCTTTGGAAGCAATGGAAAATGGTTCAAAGGACCGTTACTTCCAGGGTGGTGTTACTGAAGCAAAGAAACTCGTACCCGAAGGTATTGCCGGTCGTGTTCCTTACAAGGGGACAGTTCAGGAAGTGATCTATCAGCTCGTTGGTGGTTTGCGCTCGGGTATGGGTTATTGTGGTGCTGCTACTATAAAGGATTTGTGGAATGCACGTTTCACTCGCATCACCAATGCTGGTGTGCTTGAAAGTCACCCCCACGACATTACTATAACGAGTGAGGCTCCTAACTATTCTCGTAGCGACAACTAACAAATTGTGATTATAGCGTGCAATGTGTAAGTGTGAAAATTTTAGGGTAGGGATTCTTTGAACTTGCTTTATGATTTTCATAGTTACACATTTCTGCTTAATAAAGAAACCTGTTAACAATTCTATGAAGAAAATAACACTTTTTGTATCTCTCCTCTGGTTGGCACTTGGCGTAAATTCACAAGTGCACAATCCAGTGTTGCTGGAGGTTAATGGAAAGAAGATAACTAAAGCTGAATTTGAATATTCATACAATAAGAATAATGGCGTAGAAGGTGCTGTTGAACAGAAGTCTGTTGACGAATATGTGCAGATGTATGTGGATTACAAATTGAAAGTCGCTGAAGCTGAGACGTTGAAATTTGATACACTCACAACATTTAAAAATGAGTTTCGACAGTATCGTGATATGCAGTTGACACCGTTGATGATTGACACGGTCTTTATTGATTCAATTGCCCGCGAAAATTATTCGTATATTGCCAAGCAATTAAATGGAGCAGACTTAATACGTCCTGCACATATCTTGGTGCTGTTAAAGCAAAATGCTACTGAAGCAGAAAGAATCGTAGCCAGCAATAAGGCGGACTCAATTTATAAAGCGTTACTTGCAGGTGCTGATTTTGCGGAATTGGCACAAAAGCATAGTGACGACAAAGGAACGGCTCGCAATGGTGGGTTATTGCCATGGATTGGACCTGGTAATACGCTTAAAGAGTTTGAGACTGCAGCTTATTCCTTACAGGTTGGTGAAATTTGCGCTCCTGTCCTTTCGCCAGTGGGTTACCACGTGATTTTGATGAAAGAGCGCAAGGCGTTGGAAGCGTATGACGACTTGAAGAATGAAATCATTGCTTCTCTCAAGCAGAGAGGTATTGAAGAGGCTTCTGCAGAATATGCAATTAAGAAGGTTCTTGATGAGTCAAATGGCAAACTGACTCGTGAAGATGTGATGCAGCAACTTTTGAGTAAAGGCATCGCTGAGAATCCTGAGTTGCAGTATTTGGTCAATGAATATTACGATGGTCTCTTACTTTATGAAGTTGCCAAGACGAATGTTTGGGATAAGGCCGCGAATGACGTAGTGGGATTAGAAAATCACTTCAAAGCCAATAAGAAGACTTATAAGTGGGAAGAACCTCGTTTTGATGGTTTTGTTATTCATGCGAATGATAAATCCGTTCTCAAGAAGGCAAAGAAAATTGTAAAGAAATATGCAAATGCTGATTGGAGAACGGCTATTCAGCAAGAGTTGAATAAGGATAGTGTCGTATGCTTGGTTCAAGGTCCTTACCTCTGTAAGAAGGGTGAGAATAAGTTTATCGATGCTGTCAAGTTTAAAGGTAAAGAGACGAAACCTCTTCGTAAATATTCTATGTATGATGTTGTCGGTAAAATGAAAAAGCAACCTACCACATACAATGATGTGAAAGCACAAGTTGTGAATGATCATACACAGAATATGGAGAAACTGTGGGTTGAAACTTTGCGTAAGAAGTATCAAGTAATCATACATAAGGATGTGCTTGAAACCCTAAAATAGAAAAGTTGATATGAGATATTATTTAGTAGCACTATTTTCGGTGTTTACTTTCTACATACAGGCGCAACTTAATGTGGTCGATGAAGTAGTGTGGGTCGTTGGTGACGATCCCATACTCTTGTCTGACGTTGAAGAAACCCGAATCCAGGCAGAAATGGAAGGTGCTCCGATTGAAAATCCGTATTGTACAATTCCAGAACAATTGGCGATTCAAAAATTGTTCCTTCACCAAGCCGAATTGGACTCCATTGAAGTTTCTGAAGTGAATGCTTTAAAAGAAGCAAATGAGCGTATCAATTTCTTTATACAGAATTTGGGTTCAAGAGAGAATGTTGAAAAGCATTTTCACCTCACGATTCCTCAATTACGTGAGAAGTTAAAGAAGACGATGCGTCAAAGGGCAATGATTCAGCAAATTGAGCATAAACTCTTTGGCGATATTAAGGTAACTCCGGCTGAGGTGCGTGCGCATTTTAATAATGTCCCCGAGGATAGTCTTCCCCTTATTCCTACTCAAGTAGAAGTACAGATTATTACTACTCATCCCCGTCCAACACGTGAAGAGGTGGAACGTGTAGAAGAACGACTCCGAGAGTTTGCGCGCCGTGTGAATGCTGGAGAAGCAGAATTCTCCACTTTGGCAAAAATTTATTCTCAAGATCCAGGTTCTGCTCGTTTGGGCGGTGAGTTAGGATATAGTGGTAGAAACCAGTTTGTCCCCGAGTTTTCTAACGTTGCATTCTCGCTTAATGACCCCAAGAAGGTGTCAAAAATTGTTCGCACAGAATTTGGTTATCACATCATTCAGCTCATTGATAAGAAGGGGGATAAAGCAAACTTCCGCCACATCCTTCTGAAACCTGAAATTGCTGATAGCGTTTACACCAATGAATTGGTGCGCCTGGATTCTATCGCTGCCGATATCAATCGTTCACTCTTTACGTTTGAGGTTGCCGCTGCTCAACTTTCAGATGATAAAGATACGAAGAACAATCATGGTATAATGGTTAACTCCGACATGATGACACGTAAGATTACTTCACGTTTTGCCATGAAGGATCTACCCACAGAGATTGCACGTGTGGTCGAAACTTTGAAGGTTGGAGAAATCTCAAAGGCATTCACTTATAAGAATCTCCAAGGTCAAGATGTTTGTGCCATTGTGAAGTTGAAGAGTAGGATTGATGCACATCGTGCCAACATGACTGAAGACTTCCAAGTATTGAAGGATGTGGTGCAGTCAAAGCGTGCTTTGGATATGCGTAAAAAATGGATTGAAGAAAAGCAGAAGACAACGTTTGTACGTATCAATCCAGAATGGCGAAATTGTACGTTTGAATATCCCAATTGGGGTAAGTAGTGTAGTTGTAGCAAATAAGATATTGTTTTGAGTCATTTAGATAATAAAAGAATACCTATGGTTTGGATAGGACTCCTCATTGTCGTGTTGAGTCTTGTCCAAACTTCTGCGTTTTCATCTCACAGAGTTGCTGATGAGTTGCCCAAGAAGGATAATAATCGTGTGCATATAGAGCATGCCGATAATATGGAATTTAACGATTATCTCTTTCCTGGCGCGCATCGATTAAGTGGAAACGTGAAGTTCCGTCATGGTACGTTTGATATGTATTGTGACAGTGCTATTTATTACACAAATTCTAATTCGTTTGAAGCGGTAGGAAATGTGCGTATAAATCAGGGCGACACGCTCACACTTGTTGGAGACTCCTTGTATTATGATGGAGAAAGTCTGTTGGCTCAGATGCGCTACAACGTTGTGCTTACACATAACCAGCAGAAACTATACACCGATAGTTTGAACTACGACCGAGTCTTAAGTGTGGGGTACTTCTTTGAAGGAGGAACATTGGTTGATTCGACCAATAATTTAACTTCCGATTTTGGGGAATATTTTACAGAGACAAAGGATGCACATTTCTGCTATGATGTAGAACTTCAAGGTCCCACTTTTACCATTAAGAGTGATACCTTAAAGTACAATACGCTTACCAAATGGGCGAAGTTGAATGGTCCCTCAAATATTTATAATGGTGCGAATCACATTTATACAACGTTGGGATATTACAACACCGACCTTGAGCAAGCCAAACTTTATCAGCGTTCCGTTCTTACGGGTAACGATAGAGTGATGACGGGCGATAGTTTGTTTTACAACAAACTGACGGGCGATCTGTTCGCTTATAGCAACATTGATTACAACGATCGCTTGAACAAGAATATACTCCGTGGCAATTATGTGTGGTATAATGAGTTGTCGGGAGAAGCATTGTGCTACGATAAGGCATTGACGATGGATTATTCTTCTGGACCAGATACCCTTTATCTGCATGCCGATACCATTCGAATGACAACGTTTTATCTCAACACCGATTCTGTTCAGCGTCAAGTAGATGCATATTTCCATGTTCGTGCTTACCGCAAGGATATACAAGCCGTTTGCGACAGTTTGACTTTTGACAGTAAGTTGCGTCGTCTCACAATGTACCGCGACCCTATCGTGTGGAGTGATAATCGTCAGATTCTGGGGGAACAGATTGATGTGAACTTTAACGAACAAACCATTGACAGTATTTATGTGAGTCGTCAGGCATTAATCGTAGAACAAGTTGATAGTCTTCATTTCAATCAGGTCAGCGGACACTTGATGCGCGCCTATTTTAAGAATGGCGATATGCATGAGAACTACGTGGATGGTAATGTGCGCGTCATTCAGTTCCCACTGGAGAAGGATAGTGTGGTGCTCTATCAATTGTATATGGAGACAGCAAAACTAAAGATGAATTTGGAAGAACGCAAGTTGCAACGCATCATCACCCCTTCAGCATCAGGACAATTTTACGGAATTGGCATGGCGCCTCCTGAACATACGGAGTTAGAAAACTTTACTTGGTTTGATTATGTGCGTCCGCTTCATAAAGATGATGTGTTTAATTGGCGCCCCAAGCGTAAAGGTACTGAGTTGAAGAGTACGGTACGTCGACATGCGCCGTTACAGCATTTATAAAGAAATTATTATTAGGCAGCGAACTATTAACTTGGTCTGATTAGTTCCTGCCTATTTTTCTCTCCCTATCAAATATGCGTTTATTTTTCCTCTACATATTCCTAATATTCACACTCGCCTCTTGCCTAGTCGATGAGGATTATTCCTTATCGCCCCATGACACGTTGACTTTTTCTGTTGACTCTGTAGACTTTGATACCCTTATTGCGGGAGATCTGGCGCATACACGCACATTCCAGGTTTACAACAACAGCAAGTCTTCACTGCGCATTCCTTCTATTTCGTTGCAAAAGGGGGCAAACAGTGTGTTTCGAGTTAATGTGGATGGTACGGCTTTGACCAATGGAGTGGCATCTGATTTTGAGGTCCGTTCGGGCGACAGTATCCGCGTCTTTGTAAATGCCCTTCCTCCCTCTGCCGACTCCGACATTCCTGTTGAACATACCGACAAACTCTTGTTTCAGTTGGAGAGTGGGGTAGTGCAAATGTTGGATTTAACGATTCATGGGTTGGACGTAGTAAAACTAGAAGCAGTGTCCATTGAAGCAAATGCTGCCTTTACATCCAAGCGACCCTATCAAATCATTGATAGTTTGGTAGTACGTCCTGGTGCCGAACTCACGCTATTGCCAGGCACACGTATGCTTTTCCATCCAGGGGCGTCGCTCATCGTATATGGCAAACTGAATGTTCAAGGTTCTGCCGAGGCTAATGTGCAATTTCGTGGCGACCGACTCGGGAACATGTTTACCAATCAGTCTTATGATCGCATTCCTGGGCAATGGGGAGGTATTCATATTAAGTCGGATAGTTACGGTAATGTCATAAACTTTGCTGACATTCATAGTGGCAACTTTGGTGTCCTTTGCGATAGTTGTGATATGGAGGCAGAAAAGATTCGTATTGAAAACTCTATCCTTCACAACACAAGTGCCGACGCTCTTTCCCTCACGAATGCTACGGCATTGATAGGTAATAGTCAAATTACAAATGCTAGTGGCAACTGTGTCACCATTCATGGAGGAGACGTGCGCATGATTCATTGCACGATAGGTCAGTTTTACGCTTTTACCGCAGGTAAAGGAGTTGCGCTGTATTTTTCTAACAGTAGTTACCCACTCCAACGTTTAGAAGTTCAAAACTCCATAGTAACGGGTTCCTCTTCCGATGAGATAATGGGTGTGCGCAGTGATGATGAATCGGTGCCTTTCAATTACTTGTTCCAGAATTGTTTGCTCAACACTCCCGAGTACGAAGCCCCCGAACTCATCAACTGCTTATGGGATACGTCTGACAACGCTGTTTATAGAGCAGATAATTTTTATCCTCCCTTTGACCTGGATCGTCTGTTGTTTACCTTTTATCTTGCCTCCCAATCCTTGGCTGTTGGTGCTGCAGATCAGTCTATAACACAATCTACCTATCCTCTGGATCGTGAGGGAATTGCGCAACCTGAGCAACCTAATCTTGGATGTTACAGTAAGGTAGTATTGACAACAGAGTAGGGGATTGGGATCGTTGATAATTATACAACCGAAAAGGGGCGTGCTTCACCTTGATGCTGTTCCGTATATCCCCATAGTTAAGTATTAACATAAATACAAATGATAATAAATAAAACACGACTACTAGTGATGCGATAAAATTCGATTGACTACATTTATATGCTTAATATTTAACAACTTATAAGCGATCTTTATTTTTTTTGATTTGAATTTGATTGAATAATTTTGCAGCCAAAACTGCAGAATTATGAATTTTGGCAAA
>JAZTYI010000039.1:0-21724 GCA_045636885.1 Alloprevotella sp. | reverse complement strand
GGTGATAATATAGCAGATGTCCACAAATAATCCTTACACCAAAGATGTTGTGATCTCATTATTTTAGCCACTAATGGACACTAATTTTCACTAATGCCTTGCGGGGTTTTTAAGACCGGATGGATATTAGTGAAAATTAGTGTTCATTAGTGGCTCCAAATAAAACAAACGAGTTTTCGTGGACAACACCTATATCATTGCCAAAATAAAAAACGAAGGTGTTTCAAATTATAATTTAAAACACCTTCGTTTTTGGAGCCGAAAGCGGGACTCGAACCCGCGACCTACGCATTACGAATGCGTTGCTCTACCAACTGAGCTATTTCGGCAACAGCCGAAAAATCTTAGTTTTCCGTTGCGACTGCAAAAGTATAAAGTATTTTTAGGACTGCAAAATGTTTTAATACTTTTTTTGCCAACACTGCTCCATGAAGCTTTTCATTTTCTGCTCGCTGGGGTTTGTACAGGGATGCCAATAACGTCTACCTTGAAGATCTTGGGGCATATATTGTTGGAGGGCAAAGTTTCCAGGACGATCGTGTGGGTAAATATAACCTCCTGCATATCCCAGTTCTGCCATAAGAGATGTAGGAGCATTGCGCAAGTGTAGGGGCACTGGCTGATTACCAGTATGGCGCACGTGTTCGATGGCAGTGTTTATAGCCGTGTATGCCGAATTACTCTTTGCGCTTGTGGCGAGATATATTGTTGCTTCAGCCAGAGGGATTCTTGCCTCAGGCATGCCGAGTTTATGGACAGCTTCGAACGTTGCATTAGCGAGGAGCATGGCATTGGGATTGGCCAGACCAATGTCCTCTGCTGCAGAGATAAGCAGACGGCGGGCTATGAACTTGGGGTCTTCGCCTCCCTCAATCATGCGAGCCAACCAATAGATGGCTGCGTCGGGGTCGGAACCTCGGATACTCTTGATAAAGGCTGAGATGATATCATAATGCTGTTCGCCATCCTTATCATAGGCTAATGGATTCTGCTGAAGGCACTTGCGGACTAAATCGTTGGTTATTTGAATGGAACCTTCGCCAGCAGAGGACGTGACGAGGTCGAGGATGTTCAGAAGTTTGCGCGCATCTCCTCCACTAAAATGCATCAGGGCTTCGGTCTCTGCCACGTCGATTTTTTTGTCACGAAGTACAAGGTCGCGCTCAAGTGCGGTAGTAATCAATTCCTGCATCTGAGTCTTGTTGAGTGCTTCCAATACATATACTTGACAACGCGATAGGAGGGGGCGGATGATTTCAAAAGATGGATTCTCGGTTGTTGCTCCGATGAGGGTGACGACGCCCGTTTCTACTGCGCCGAGAAGGGAGTCTTGTTGCGCCTTAGAGAATCGATGAATTTCGTCGATAAAAAGGATGGGACTCTGATCGGAGAAAAAGCGATTGTTGCGCGCGCGGTCGATAACCTCCCGCACGTCCTTAACCCCACAATTTATGGCTGAGAGAGTATAAAAGGGGGTTTCTAATGTTGACGCTATAATTTTAGCCAACGTAGTTTTTCCCACTCCTGGAGGTCCCCACAATATAAAAGAGGAGATATGTCCTGAGTCAATCATCCTGCGGAGCACTGCCCCTTCGCCGACCAAATGCTCTTGACCGACGTAATCTTGTAGCGTTTTTGGACGCAAGCGTTCTGCGAGTGGTAACATATATTCTAAACGAAAATGGGGATAATGGTATCAACTTTATAGGTATGACTTAATGGAGTGAGAGAGAACTAAATTTCACATCTATCCGTTCTCTACTTCTTGCAGTTCCATCCAGCGGAGAGTTTTGAACTCGATATCATCATTCAGTTCGGGCAATCGTTTGCTCATTATTGTTAATTGTTCAACAGATAGTGTGCCGCTGCAAAGGGCTGTTTCGATGTTATTTTTCTCAGCTTCAAGTGCCTCGATAGTTTGCTCTAATTGAAGCAATTCTTGTTTCTCTTTGAATGACAACTTTCTTTTACGTTCAACCACACGGGTGGTAGCTGGTGACTTGATTTTATCGTCAGTTTTCTCCACAATATCTTCTTTAGGCATATTACGATACTGCGTATAATTGCCCGGGAAGTCATCAACTTCAGCATTGCCTTTAAACACAAGGAGGTGGTCAACAACCTTATCCATAAAATAGCGGTCGTGGGAGACGATAATGACACAACCTCGGAAGTCGGCCAAATAATCTTCGAGCACGTTAAGTGTGGCGATATCAAGGTCGTTGGTAGGTTCGTCAAGAATCAAAAAATTAGGGTTCTGCATCAACACCGTGCAAAGATAAAGTCGACGTCGCTCACCACCGCTTAATTTATATACATAATCTTGCTGACGGGACGGCGGAAAGAGGAAATGATTGAGAAATTGCATTGCTGTAAGCGACTTACCACCCCCTAGGTCAACAGTTTCGGCATATTTACGGACTGCATCTATTACCTTCATTTCATTATCAAATTCCATGCCTTGTTGGGAGAAGTAACCGAAGCGAACAGTTTCGCCAACGACAAAGCGTCCTTCATCGGGGCGTTCGATTCCAAGCAACAATTTCAGAAATGTAGTTTTCCCAGTTCCGTTGTTGCCTATAATCCCCATCTTCTCGTACCTTGAGAAGTTATAATAAAACTTGTCTAAGATTTTCACCGAGGGGTAGGCTTTACTCACATATTCTGCTTCAAATATTTTAGAACCGATGTAACCGCTTTTGATGTCAAGGCGTGCATTGCGCTCTTGTTGGCGACGTCGTGCCTGTTGTTCGAGTTCGTAGAAGGCTTCTTTACGCGAACGCGACTTGCCTGTTCGAGCTGATGGAGTGCGACGCATCCATTCTAACTCTCTGCGGTAGAGGTTGTTGGCGCGTTGAATGTTGGCATTTGTGGCGGCAATACGCTCGTCTCGCTTCTCCAAATAGTACGCGTAATTTCCACGATACGCATACAACGTCTTGTCTTCAATCTCTAAAATTTCGTTACATACACGATCTAAAAAATAACGATCATGCGTAACCATCAGTAACGACCTCACATTTCTTTTTAAGTAACCTTCAAGCCATTCAATCATCTCTAAATCAAGATGGTTTGTAGGTTCATCAAGAATGAGCAAATCAGGATTTGAGAGTAGTACTCGCGCCAAAGCCACACGTTTGAGTTGGCCACCAGAGAGCAATCCTACTGGTTTATCAAATTCTGTAATGTTAAGTTTTGTCAATATCTGCTTTGCTGATATGCGTGAGGCATCTTCATCAGTAAATTCACTTCCACCAAGAATAGAGTCGCTAAGTTGAGATACCGCTGTGAGTACGGTTTCGGTTGGGTTAAATTGCGGATTCTGTTCCAAATATCCGATACGCAGATTGTTTCGGAATATAATATCCCCTGACTCATAATCCTCTTTACCAGAAATGACATTAAGTAAGGTACTTTTTCCAGCGCCATTACGTGCAATAATTCCGACTCGTTCTCCTTCAGCAAGCGAAAACGAGATATTTTCGAAAAGCACAAGGTCTCCGATGCGCTTCGTTAGATTTTGTATGTCAAGGTATGGTACAGCCATAGGGATAAAATTATTAAGGTCATAAAGATATGAGGTTGTTTAAGACTAACCTCAAATGAATACCTTTAAATCAAAAACGATTGAGGTCACACTTTATAAAAGCATGACCTCATATTCAAGTGTGTGATAAAGACTTACTTGAGAGTACCAGCATTTGCACTTTCAATCATCTGTTGACTGGGGAGAATATAAACTTCTACTCGACGATTTTCCGCCTTACCAGCTGCTGTAGCGTTGCTAGCAACAGGATTCTCTTCACCTTTACCTACAACGTACTTAATCTGTGAAGATGTAGCACCCGAACTAATCAAATATGTGCTTACACTCTGTGCACGCTGTTCTGAAAGAATCAAGTTCTTTTGCTTGCTCTGTTCAACAGTGCAACCCTTCCAAGGATCGTTGTCAGTGTAACCAACAATTGCGAGGTCCATGTCAGTAGTCAAAACATTTGCCTTGAATGTTGCAAGCGAATTTTTAGCGGTTGCAGTCAATGTAGAGTTTCCAGTTGAGAAGAGGATACCAGAATCAAATGTGACCTTCACGTATGACAAACCTTCAGCATCCTTCATAAGTTCTGCTTCGGCACCTTCAATAGCTTCTGCCGCCTTCTTTGCTCTATCCATTTTGTTACCGATAAGAGCACCAGCTCCTGCACCTACGGCAGCACCGATACCTGCACCAATTGCAGCACCTTTGCCGTTACCAATAAGGGCACCAATGAGCGCACCAGCAGCAGCACCGCCACCGCCACCAATCAAACCACCTTTCGCGGTGTTTGACATTGAAGCGCAACCGGGGAGAAGAAGTAATGCACAAAGTGCAAAAACACTAATCTTTGTTGTTTTCATGTTGTTTAATTTGATATGTAAATACTCAATTTCAATGCAAAAATAACATTCTCCAGATTTATATCAAAATAAAATACAGATAAAACACCACAAACCTATCTTTTTATCTTTACAGTATTGTAAAAATGTTTAATTTTGCATAATGCAATTCACATTGTAGAACACACCTTAAGTTAACTGTTTTAAAAAGTATATGGCAAAAGAACTATCTTTCCTTACCAAACGTAGTGAAGACTACTCTAAGTGGTATAATGAACTTGTAGTAAAAGCAGATTTAGCAGAGCAGGCAGATGTACGCGGATGCATGGTAATTAAACCCTATGGTTACGCTATTTGGGAAAACATTCAACGTGCCCTTGATGACCGTTTTAAGGCAACGGGTGTACAGAATGTTTATTTCCCCATGCTTATTCCAAAGTCCTACCTTTCAAAGGAAGCGGAACATGTTGAAGGTTTTGCAAAGGAATGTGCTGTAGTTACTCACTACCGTCTCAAAGCAAATCCTGATGGCGATGGCGTAGTTGTTGACCCCGCCGCTAAATTAGAAGAAGAACTTATCATCCGTCCCACTTCTGAAACTACAATTTGGAACACTTTCCGCAATTGGATTCACTCATGGCGCGACCTCCCTCTCTGTTGCAACCAGTGGTGTAATGTTATGCGTTGGGAAATGCGCACACGTCTTTTCCTCCGCACCAGTGAATTCCTTTGGCAAGAAGGTCACACAGCTCACGCAACAAAGGAAGAAGCAGAAGCACGTGCAAAGCAAATGCTTGATGTTTATGCCGATTTCGCTCGTGATGTGATGGCAGTCCCCGTAATACGCGGTGTAAAGAGTGCTACAGAACGTTTTGCGGGTGCACTTGACACTTACACTATCGAAGCCATGATGCAGGACGGTAAGGCACTTCAGAGTGGTACTTCTCACTTCCTTGGTCAGAATTTCGGTCGCGCGTTCAATGTGCAGTTCGTCAATAAGGAAAACCAACTCGAATACGCATGGGCTACAAGTTGGGGCGTAAGTACTCGTCTTATGGGTGCGCTTATCATGACTCACTCAGACGATAATGGTCTTGTACTTCCTCCTGCTCTCGCGCCCATTCAGGTAGTCATAGTTCCCATCTATAAGGGCAACGAACTGGAAGCATTCGATGAAAAACTTGGCGCTCTCGCTTCACGCCTCCAGAGCATGGGAATCCGCGTAAAGTATGACAATGCAGACAACAAGCGTCCTGGTTTTAAGTTTGCTGATTACGAACTCAAGGGTGTCCCCGTACGTCTCGTTATGGGAGGTCGTGATTTGGAAAACAATACAATCGAACTCATGCGTCGTGATACCCTCGAAAAGCAGACTCTTTCTTTCGACGGTATTGAAGAATATGTAAAGCAACTCCTTGATGAAATTCAGCAAAACGTATATGCGAAGGCAAAGAAACGCCTTGATGACAATGTATACGTATGCAATGACTATGAGGAATTTAAGTCTAAGGTAAAAAATGGAGGTTTCTTCCTTTGTCCTTGGGATGGCACTGAAGAAACTGAAGCTCAGATTAAGGCTGATACTCAAGCAACCATTCGCTGTGTTCCCTATGGTTACGATCAATCAAACCTTGGTGTTGATATGGTTAGTGGTAAACCAGCAACTTGTAGAGTAATTGTTGCTAGAAGTTATTAAACCATCACAAGTCAAGACGATTAAATACTAAATACAGAGAGGGTGTGTCGAAATGCTATATTTCGGCACACCCTCTTAAATTGTGTTAGAGTGAGAAAATTCAAGGCGCTGAAATTGAGGACGACGGTAGTGTACTGATGTACATACCAAGTCCGAATTTGAAGAGATATGCAACAGTTTACTCATTATGACACAACACCTTGATGGTGAGTATTTACCTCAACTATAAACTTGGTGTAATATTCAGTTTTCTTGCTTCTTCGACAAGAAATGCTTTTTCTGCATCATAGGTCGGTTCAATAGTTTCATTCCATCTTGCTTCCTTTAACGCAGATTTTAACAATCCCACTTCACGACAAGGTTGGAGTTTGAAAAGTTCCATTATCTCTTCCCCTCTAATAATCGGTTGGAACGCACTTTTCTCATCCTTCTTCCTAATATCCTCAAGTTTCTGTCTCACCAATTGGAAGTTATTAAGGAAACTTTGTTTCTTCACTTCATTCTTACTCGTTATATCTGCTTCACAAAGTAGCATCAAATCTTCAATATCAGGTCTAGCTTCAAATCCTAAGCGACGCACTGCTGAATCAGTGACAATATCGTCAGCAATAGCAATGGGGCGCATGTGGAGTTCAACAAGTTTTTCGACATACTTCAGTCTGTCATCCAAGGGAAGCTTCATGCGATGGAAGAGGGGTTTAATCATCTTCATACCAATGAAATTATGATTATGGAAAGTCCATCCAACACCTGGTTCCCATCGTTTACTTCTAGGTTTTCCAATATCATGAAGCAAAGCAGCCCAACGCAAGTAGAGGTTATCGGTCTTTTTAGAAATGTTGTCAATCACCTCTAATGTGTGATAGAAGTTGTTCTTATGACCGCGATTATTTCTAACCTCAACAACATCAAGCGCAGAAAGTTCTGGTAGGATTAGTTCTAGAAGTCCACATCTTTGAAGATCTACAAAACCTCTCGATGGAGTAGGAGAGAGCATTATTTTATTCAGTTCTGTAATAATGCGCTCCTGTGAAATAATTTTAATACGCTCTTTATTTCGCTCTAACGCCTCAAATGTTTCATCTTCAATATGAAATCCTAATTGCGTCGCAAATCTAACGCATCTCATCATGCGCAAAGGATCGTCTGAAAAAGTAATGTCTGGATCAAGCGGTGTTCTAATGATGCGATCTTCAATATCATATAAACCATCAAAAGGGTCTACTAATTCACCAAATCTATTTTCATTGATACAGATTGCCATTGCGTTGATAGTAAAGTCTCGACGATTTTGGTCATCTTCCAGTGTACCATCTTCAACAATCGGTTTTCTACTATTTCGATTATAACTTTCCTTTCTTGCTCCTACAAATTCAACTTCTTCATTCTTCCATTTCACCTGGGCAGTACCAAAGTTTTTAAACACGCTCAAATGACACTTATGATTGAGTTTCTTTGCAAAAGCTTCTGCCATAGCGATGCCACTTCCAACAACAACAATATCAATGTCTTTCGAGGGGCGGTTCATGATTAAATCTCTCACATAGCCACCAACGACATAACATTCTAATTGTAACTCGTCAGCAACGGTTGAAAGGATCTTGAATATAGGATTCGTTAGTTTGTAAACCATATCTATTGCAAAATCAAAATGATGTTTGTGCAAAATAAGAACTCGAACAACAAGTGATGCGTTGCTCGAGTTCTTTCTGGTTGTGACTCCGACAGGATTCAAACCTGTAACCTTCTGATCCGTAGTCAGATGCTCTATTCAGTTGAGCTACGGAGCCTTACCGTTATTATGTGCGAAAGAAACCAAGCTGAGTGACTCCGACAGGATTCAAACCTGTAACCTTCTGATCCGTAGTCAGATGCTCTATTCAGTTGAGCTACGGAGCCGTCGGCTATGTTGTTTCTCTTTTGCGAGTGCAAAGTTAAAAACATTTGTCAGATCCGCAAAGTGTTTAGCAGTTTTTTTTGATAAAAAAGAATCAAAAAATATAATCTACAAGGTTTAATACATTAGTTTGAAAACCACGGATTACAATTTCACCGCAAACTTCTTCAGGCGTGCATCAATCATAGGTTCTGGGATTATTTGCTTAACAGCATCGACTAATGAATTGACCAAACGCTGTCTGACATAATCGTTACGAATAATGAGTGAGATTTCTCTCACAGGAGCCGGTTGTACGAATTCTCGAATATTAGCAAGTTGTTCTTGGTGGAGTAGGGAACGGTGTAATTCTGGTATCACCGTGTACCCGCCGTTAGCGTCTACGATATTCACTAACGTGGTAATACTTCCAGCTTCATAGAAACCATTATAATCAGACACCCCTTCGCAGAAATTAAAGATTTGATTACGCATGCAATGCCCTTCTTTTAAGACCCAAAGATGATTGGTAGGCATCTTTGACGCTACAATTTCATTTTCAGAATGTAATGGTTCTTCTGGAGAAATGTACGCTAAGAACTTTTCATAATATAGAGGGATTTCCAAAATATCATCTATACCTAGTGGTGTTGCTAGGATGGCCATATCCAATTCGGCTTTCCTGAGTTGTTCTACTATGACATGAGTTTGTTGTTCACTCACCTGCAATTCTATTTGTGGTTGTGAACGTCTCATTTCCTGGAACAATTTTGGCAGTATATACGGTGCCACAGTTGGTATAACACCAAGACGCAAGCGTCCTGCATTCTGTTCGCGTTCAGACAATGATAATTCTTTAAGCTGCGAAAGGTTGAAAAGCACAACCCTTGCTTGATTTATAATTTGTTCTCCTATAGCGGTCGGACGTATGGGGTGAGCAGACCTATCGAAAATAACGGTGTCAAGTTCTTCTTCTAATTTACTGATTAAGGTACTTAATGTTGGTTGACTTACCCCACAGGATTGAGCAGCTTTGACAAAGTGGCGATGCGTATCAAGTGCCACTATATATTCCATTTGTTGAAGATTCATAACTTTCAAGTTTTAGACGTAAAGATACTAACTACTCTCGCAAAGTTAATTGTTTAATTTTAAACAGATACACTCACCATGCAAAAAGTGCCTATGTGCGCTATAATATCATCCAAAAAAGTGGGTGTACCCCATTAGGCACACCCACGCAATTAGAGATTTCCGTTTTCTTCCTCAAAGTCAAAATAAGCGTTTACGGCTAAATACACACCTTCTTCATAAAGTGCATCGTAACCATCTTTTTTTGCGACTTGAAGAATATACTGAGTAATAACTTCTAAGTCAAGTTCAACTTCCTCTTGCGTGAAATCTACTTTTTCGGTAAGATAGGTTTCAATGAGATCAAGGCAGTAATACAGATTCTCTTCTGAAAATTTTTCCTGCATCTCTTGAGGTAAGTGAGCGTACATATATGCTACGGCATTAGCATCATGCTGAGCATCATCAAGGAGTTCGTCTTCAAAACCAGCCATAGTATTTTGGGATTAAAAAAGGTTTAGGAAGCAGTAAGTTTTCGCTGTGTCGTCGAAGCCTAAGAGGAAGAAACCTTTAGTTTTTAAGGTATATAGGTTATAAGGTGTCGTTCGGTCTATATATTCTCTATGATCTAATAGCGAAGCAACATTATAACCTTCTTCCTAAAGCGTAATTTATAATAGCGCCTGGAGTTTTTCTACAAACACATTCTTAGTCGCAGCACCGACTTGTTTGTCTACCACAACGCCGTCCTTAATATAAAGAACAGTGGGTACGTTACGAATGCCATATTCCATAGCAAGGTCTTCACATTCATCTACGTCACACTTTCCTACTACAACTTTACCTGCATATTCTTCTGCAATTTCATCCATGATAGGTGCAACTTTCTTGCAGGGTCCACACCATGTTGCTGAAAAGTCCAACACTAAAGGCAATCCCTTTGCTACAACTTCTTGATAGTTTTGATCTGTTATGTGTTCCATATAAAATAATAATTTAGTGATATTGATAATATTAAGATTGTTCACTTACGCTATTTCTGTTTGTAGTGCAAATGTACATAATTGTTTTTAATAAGTAAAACGAAGAAGAGTAATATCGATATTTCAACGCTTTTATTTAGGCAAGTAACGATTCTATTATCCCTTCTTAATTTATCACGTAACTAAACATGTCCTTATCCGTGAGGAAATCAGTTAACTCTTTTGTTACGTTTATCGTATGAGTTCTTGATATCAAAGGAATATTAGTCTTGCTCTCGAAGTCTTTGATGTTAACATATACAGCGGTATTCCCAGCCGAGTCATTTATCATTGCTAACAGCTCTTCTAAACAATCCTCTGTCAGCTTTTCAAGCGAAACATTGATGGTAATTTTCTCTATCTTCTTTTCTTTTATTTCAGACAAGAAATCAATCTTACCAATTTTCATTTCGTACTCATTAGCACGGAATCTATGTGGTTCGATTCTAGCGGTGATAAAAAGTGGGTTACCTACTGTAAAATATCCCTTCCATCGTGCCCATTCTTCCCCAAACAAAGGCAAATCCAGCGTGCCTGAATAATCTTCAAGCACAGCAATTCCGAAGGGTGAACCATTCTTTGTTTGCCCTTCTCTTGCGATTGCATTGACGATGCCGCCGAAAGTAACATCCTGATTTACGAAATCCGCTTTATCTTGAAGTTGCTCTAAAGTTGCTGTGCAAAGATTATTTAATACAATTTGGTAGTTATCAAGCGGATGCGCAGATATGTAGATACCGATAAGGTCACGCTCTTTGTTCAGACGTTCAATGTCGCTCCATCTGTCAAAGGTCTTTGCAGGTTGTGGTTTCACCACTTCTAATTCCTCAAATCCTCCAAACAAAGAGTTTTGTTGTGCCTGTTGATCCACTTGGAAACGCGTACCATATTTAATAAGTGAGTCAATAAATAAATCACCATCCGATGCTCTCTCAAAATATTGTTCACGCTTAAATTCAAAACCATCAAAAGCTCCCGCTAGTACCATGCTTTCAATACATTTCTTGTTACACGTACCGAGATTGATACGTTCAACAAAATTGTAAACGGAAGTAAAATTTCCGTTCTTCGCACGTTCCTCCAAGATATTCTCTACGGCACCTTCTCCGACCCCTTTAATAGCGCCAAGACCGAATCGTATATCACCAACAATATTAACGCTAAACTTGAGTTTTGATTCGTTGATATCTGGACCAAAGACGTTAATGCCCATGGCTTTGCATTCACTCATGGCTTTGGTGATTTCCGTGATGTTATCCAAACTTCGACTCATATAACCTGCCATATACTGCGAAGGATAATTCGCTTTGATATACGCGGTTTGATAAGCCACCCATGAATAACACGTAGCATGACTCTTATTGAAAGCATAGGATGCAAACGCACGCCAGTCATCCCAGATTTTTTCCAGAATTTTAGCATCGTAACCATGCGATTCACCGCCTTTCAAGAACTTTGGGTACATCTGATTCAGTTTGTCAATCAACTTTTTACCCATCGCCTTACGGAGGTTGTCACTTTCACCACGTGTGAAATCAGCAATTTCTCTTGAAAGCAACATCACCTGTTCCTGATAGACTGTAATACCATAAGTATCCTTAAGGTACTTCTCCATACAGGGAAGGTCATACGTAATAGGACTGCGACCTTTCTTACGATTGATGAATTCAGGGATGTACTGCATAGGACCTGGACGATAAAGCGCATTCATCGCGATGAGGTCTTCAAATACCGAAGGTTCCAATTCGCGCAGGTATTTCTGCATACCCGGTGATTCAAACTGAAACGTACAGATTGTGTTGCCATCACAATATAATTGGAATGTGCCAGGGTCATCAATAGGAATTTGGTCCACATCAAGCACAATGCCCAAGCTATCTTCAATATTGGCAACAGCTTCCTTAATAATTGAAAGTGTTTTAAGCCCCAAGAAGTCCATCTTGATGAGCCCCGTTTCCTCAATCACCTTACCTTCGTACTGTGTACAAAGCAATTTCTCCTTCGTTTCCTTGTCTTCAGCAGTTGATACGGGCACCCAATCTGAAATAGCGTCGCGACAGATAATCACACCACAGGCATGCACACCCGTATTACGCACATTTCCCTCAAGCATCTTTGCATAACGAATCGTCTCGTAGAGTAGGGGATCTGATGACGTTTCAGCCTCTTTCAGTTCAGGAATACAGGCAATGGCATTTTCCAAATTCATCTTTGGAGTTTTACCATTCGCATCTTCTGGCAACTTATCAGGTATTAACTTACAGAGGTAGTTACTTTGTGCAAGTGGCAGATTTTGCACGCGCGCAACGTCCTTGATGGCCGACTTTGTTGCCATTGTCGAATACGTAATAATGTGCGCCACCTTTTCTGCACCATACTTATCAGTCACCCATTGCAATACCTTTCCTCGACCATCATCGTCAAAGTCTACGTCGATATCAGGGAGAGAAATACGGTCAGGATTCAAGAAACGCTCAAAAAGTAAGTCATACTTAATGGGGTCAATATCTGTAATACGCAGACAATACGCCACGGCACTTCCGGCAGCAGATCCACGTCCAGGACCAACACTTACTCCCAATTCTTTTCGAGCAACCTTAATATAGTCTTGTACAATCAAGAAGTACCCAGGGAAACCCATGGTCTTCATGATATGCAGTTCAAACTTTATGCGCGCAGCTGTTTCTTCATCAAGAGGGTCACCATACCTCCATTTTGCACCTTCATAAGCCAACTTTGCCAGATAATCGGCCTCGAGTTTGATGCGGTACAACTTATCATATCCCCCTAATTTCTTGATCTTACTCTCACCCTCTTCACGCGTAAGCACTACGTTGCCATTCTCATCTTCCGTAAATTCTTTGTAGAGGTCTTCAGTAGTATACTTTTCTCTATACCCTTCTTCTGTTCCAAAATCAACCGGAATTTCAAAGTTCGGCATGATTGGTCCATGGTCAATAGAGTAGTTTTCTGTTTTCTCTGCCAGTTCACACGTATTCTCAAGTGCTTCAGGTATATCAGCAAACACTTGATTCATCTCAGCACGAGTCTTAAACCACTCCTGCTTGGTATAGAGCATTCTTTGTGATGAGTATAAATCAGCGCCTGTAGAGAGACAAATCAATCGGTCATGAGCTTCAGCATTTTCTTCATCAACGAAGTGAGCATCGTTGGTGCACACTAATTTCACCCCATGCTTCTGCGCAAGTTTTACTAGTGTTTGGTTCACCTCTTCCTGAAGGGGATAAACCTCACGATTGGCATTTTGTGCAGGGTCAGTCACTTTATGACGCATCAATTCAAGGTAAAAATCATCCTTAAAGATGCGTTTAAACCATTCGATAGCTTCTTCTGCAGCTTGCATGTCACCTGCTTGTATCTTTTTAGGAATTTCCCCCCCTAAACATGCCGATGACACCATAAGTCCTTCGCAGTATTGTTCAAGTTGGCGATGATCCGTTCGTGGACGCATATAAAAACCGTCAACCCATGCGTTACTGACAAGTTTAATCAAATTCTTATAACCAGTCTGGTTCTTGGCAATAACAACAAGGTGCCAACCCGACTGGTCCTGTTTACCTTCTTTCATCAACATTCCTCGGCGCGCAACATACATTTCACAACCAATCATTCGTTTAAAGTTGGCTATGCGTTCCTGCTTTGCTATTTGCGGAAGGAGTTTTGACTTAATTTCTTCAACAGTTAACGCTTCTTCTTCTGAAGTCTTGGTATATGTTCTCGCCTCAATGTCAGCTAATTTGGCATTGAGGTCTTTAAGTGTTTTTTTCGCTTTAGAGATGACCTTCTCTGTATAGTTAAAGAAGTCCTTAATCCCCATCATGTTGCCATGATCTGTAAGCGCCATCCCTCTCATTCCATCGGCAATAGCCTTATCAACCATCTTGGGAATGGAGGCCTGACCGTCAAGAATAGAATATTGTGAGTGTACATGAAGATGTACAAAGTCTTTCATGTTTAAATAATTTTGTTGGTGAGACAATGTGCGGAGACGTTGTTCGCGTCTAAAATAATTGGTTGTAAGTTTTAAGAAAAAAACAAGGGTTGAGAACATTGCCGCTCGCATGAACCTAATACCCCTAAAGAGGAACTATCTCATAACTTTACAACCCAGTTATTATTTCAATTAACCACTAATGTACACAAATGAACACCAATGCCTTTCGGAATATTAAAGACCGGATGAATATTAGTGTCAATTCGTGTTCATTAGTGGTTCCCGAATAATGTAACGAGCAAAAATAATTCTTCGTAGACAACAACGAGCCACACCTACTAAAACATCTTACTTAAGGGTGTGGAAATTTATAGACACACCTATAGTTATTAGTTAATAAAATTCCAACTAATACCTAAATGTATAGTCATGCCATTCATCGGATAATGTGGCAATTCAAAGGCCTTTCGTTGTCTACTCGAAGCATTGACATGCGAAGCCATGATATAAAAACGGGTGCGCTTTAAGTGCATATTAGCATATACGTTGATGATGGGATAACCACCCACTTTCTCTGCATAATTTCCGTCCTGCAAAACATATTGTCCGATAATAGGAGAGTACACCTGCGGAGTAAACCGTGTGTAAAATCTCATGTCAGAACCGATTTGCGTATTAAGCACTTGTGCAATCTTAAACTTTAGGAAGAAGTTCGTATATGCCATGAAAGTCGGCACAGGAGCAAGCGACTTGTCCGACGTTGTTTGGTAAGTTAATTGATTTTCCCAATTAAATATACCAAGCGTCGTCATGTTATATAATGAGAGTTCAAGGCGCTGGACGGGTTTACCATTTTGAACTGAACTTACACGATGCAATTTCGTATTAGGTGCCTCTGCATCGGGAACATCAAAGAGTGTTTCTTGAAAATAAGTCCCCTTATTCACTTGCTCAAAACGAATGTTTAATTTTGTCGTCTTGTACTTCATCTCAGCGCCCAATCGTGTGGTAATCACATTATCCATTCCTTCCTTCTCCCACCACGCATTTCTGCTATGATAGTGTCTGTAATAGAACGAAGGTTCCTCTGAACTCATGAGTCCATATACCGAGACCTGCAAAGTATCTCCTTTGAGTGGCGCACTCAATGTTCCTCTCGTCATGAGTTTGAATTCTCCCCATTTCTTTCCATCGCGGGTACGAATCTCACCGAGCAAATCATAGTCAAACAATTTACCTTTACGATGGCTTAACTCCGTCCCAAGATGGTAGTAATTATAGCGGAAGTCAGTTAATGAATTTGGAGTATTGGGGAAGGTAAAGCGTTCGTGCTTATGAGAAGCGTAAATCTTTATTCCCGCACGCAACCATTTTTTCCACTGTTCATTCAGTTCAATAGCCAGCGTATTACGAACGGAGTAGTGTAGCGTTTTATCAGCGGCAGAGTCACCAGCAAAGAAATAATCCTTAAAGTAATGGGGATTCTCTGCGTTTGAACGAGAGTTGCTTAGAAACAATCTGTCGTCGTCATCATATTGGATAGAGTGGGAGAGTGTTATGGGGGATATTCGCTCTACGTTGCCCCCCTTATCAGCAACAGTTGACAAGGAATCAGTACTTATGGTATCGCCAACAATTCTACTTTTACCAATATTCACTCTTTGCGTAAATAGCAATGAGTTCACGTTCATCTTGTTCCACACCTTTTCCAGATTCGTAGGCATATCCCACGTCTCATAAGTATCTTCAAACGATTCTGGTTCAGAAATGTAGCGGTCGTCTTCAATACCACCATTTTCAGTCGTCTTTAAGTATTGCAAACGATACGCAAAATGTGCTGAATACACATCCGAGAGGTAGGACCCATAGATGTTACCCATAAAGTGAGCCGTATTCTGCGACTGAAAGTAACCTCTGCCATAAAGGTAGTCCAAGTTAAATCCAAATCCGAGTCTCTTACCCGCATTTACAGCAAACATAGCAGTGATGCGATCTTCACCATGCTCCTTGTCACCACATTCGTGATAGGTGAGATTGGTAAACGGAGACTTCGTATTCGTAAATAATTGCGTCGTAGATCTTTCAACAAAGAAATCATAGGGTTGCATGAAGACAAACTGTTCATTCCATGCAAAACCGTCTTTGTGTTCTAATACTAGCGACTTTCTCGGAGCACCTAAATTACCTGTAGACAAGTATGTACCATATTTTCCACGAGTTGAATTTTCATTCTGAAAACCATGCATCAAGGTGTCTATAGGCGTTGGAATCACGCGACCAAAAATTGGATCTATACGCCAGGCATAGATTCCTTCAGGTACATCTTCTAAGGATGATGTACTCGCAGAATCTTCGTCAACTTCAGCCCAGTGACTTCCTTGATTCTGATAACCTGGGTTAAAATTCCCATGCTGGAGATGGTCAAAATTTCCCTTTACCAATTGAGCATAACTGATGCTAAAGGAAAAGAAGAACAACAATATGGATGTATAAGTAAAGCGCTTTTTCATAATACATGCAAAGTTAACATTTCTTTCCTCTCAACATGTAACGTTTGAACAAAAAAAGTAAAAGGGGGATTTATGAGAAAGTATAATTAAACATAATCCTGATTCGTATCTTTTATAAGAGAATGTCTAAAAAGCATCCTTGGCATAAAGATTATTAAGTCACGAACAAATGCTTATGAACACTAATGTCACGTAGATTATTCGCTAAGTTATGAATCTCATGAATGGACACTTATGGCATGCAAATTATTAGTTAAGCCACGAATTACACAAATGGACACAAATACCATGCTGAAAATTAGACCAGACGGTTATTCGTGTCCATTCGTGTCCATTCGTGGCTCAAGAATATTAAACCGGACGGTTATTCGTGTCCATTCATGCTCATTCGTGGCTCAAGAATATTAAACCGGACGGTTATTCGTGGCAATTCGTGTTCATTCGTGGCTCAAGAATATTAGACCGGATGTTATTCGTGGCAATTTGTGGTTCAAGAATATTAAACCGGACGGTTATTCGTGGCAATTCATCCTCATTCGTGGTTCAAGAATATTAAACCGGACGGTTATTCGTGGCAATTCGTGTTCATTCGTGGCTCAAGAAAATTAGACCGGATGTTATTCGTGTCCATTCGTGTTCGTTCGTGGCTCAAGAATTAATCGTTCTTCGTGGGCACCACCTCTTTAGTATACGTCGTACGCAACACTCTGAATTGCGTTCTGCGGTTCAAGGCATGACAACTATCTTGTTGTTCGGGTGTAAGTTGGTTGATAAAATCATCGCTTAACACATCACCTTCTTTAAGGAACGCATGTGTCTCGGTCAATTTACGATTAACAACCTTAGGCATCGATTCACCATAACCAACGGGTGTCAAGCGTTCAGTTTCTATGCCCTTAGATATAAGGTAATTCACAACAGCCTCTGCACGACGTTGCGACAAGCGCTGATTGTATTGATCATTACCTCTACTGTCCGTATGCGCCGACAGTTCGATGGTAATCGAAGGATTATCATTAAGCATCGTCACGAGTCGTTCCAATGCTGTGGCAGATTCTGGAGTTATGTCTGCTTTATCAAATTCAAAGAACACGTTTCTGACCAACACAGGTATCGAAGTTGACGACAACGGGAACTGTAGTACATACTGATAATCAGTCGTTATCGTGTCTGTAGTAAGTTGATTGTTCGTATTCAAATACCCTTTGCAGGTCGCCAAGAAGATATAATCCACGGCAGGTGAAACCTTTGTTTCAAACGAACCGTCTGGCATAACTCCAAGTTTAAGATTCGTGCCATCACTGCCCACTATAAAAACCTCTGCTTCAGGAAGTTCATAACCATCCGCTTCATACACCCAACCTTTCACTGTTTGGATGCTTTCAGGATAACTGAAACTATAGATCTTATCCCATCCACGTCCACCTGTGGAACGTGAGGAAGTGAAATATCCACGATTATGAAATCCTTCAAAGGTCATGCCAAAATCATTCCCCGATGAATTTACGGGAGCAGGAAGATGGTTGACCATCCATCGCTTTGTAACAGTATCTTCTAAAGCCTTGAATAAGTCTAACCCACCGAGTCCACCGCGACCGTTCGAAGAAAAGTACAACTCACCTGTAGGTTTAAATGTCGGAAACACTTCGTCTCCTGCTGTGTTTATCGTCTCTCCAAGGTTCTCCACTACCCCACCCTCAGCTTCAGAAAGTTTCACACGCCACACATCAAATCCGCCCATACCACCCGGCATATCTGATGTAAAATAAAGCCACTGACCGTCATACGAAACACAGGGATGAGCGAACGAACTCAGGGTATCGTCAGAAATTTTTAACTTACTTGCCTTCCCCCAAGTAGCATCGCTTCTGTTCGACACCCATATCTCAGCCATGCGTGGATATTCAGGGTCAGTTGGACATACCGTCACATACATCTTTCCACCGTCAGCAGTAAAGCAACAAGCGCCTTCGTCTAATGGAGTGTTGACACCACCTTCTACAAGTTCAGGCACTTTCCACTTTCCGTGTTCATCTTTTTTTATGCAAAAGATGTCGCCATTCTTCATCCCCGTGATATCACTCAATTCATCCCCAGTCGCCTGATTCCTGGTAGAAGTAAAATACAGTTCTTTTGCTTCAGAATCAGCATACATGGGGGAATAATCAGAACGACTCGAAGCCAACAAACGTTCCTGCTTGACGGTATACAAGGATCCGGCATTCTTAAAGTCATTCGCACGTAAAGCCCAATTATAATTAAGTCGTGCCCCTGGATCATCAACCAACGCTAAATATCGGTGAAGATAATCCGCTGCTTCTTTGTACGAACCCATTTCTGGCGATAGTCTTCCTAATTCTAAACACACCAGCGTGTCGTTATACTTGTATCTGTCGGCACTTTTGTATGCACCAATAGCGCGAGCAACATTACCATATTTCTTATAAGCATCCCCCATTTTGTACGCCACTTCACCGCGCCATTTCCGGTCCTTTGGAGGGATGCGTTTATAAGCATTTTTATAGTAACTTGCCGCTGCTTCATATTCACCTCGGCGCATAGACTCTTGCGCACGCTTGATGCTTTTCGTCGCACTGCCACACCCGATCATAACCATCAGCGCGCACAGTACAGCAATATATGTAGTTAAGTTCTTGTTCATCTTATATGTAGGTGTATCCTATAAATTATTATTGGTGTCCGGTAAACTAATCGAGGAGTAACGGCCTGAAAGGCCAATAAGCATCCAGCCCAGGGCAACGCCCTGGGTCTATGGACGTTTGGGTTTGCGCCCTGAAAGGGCAAAAGCATTGAAGGTCAGATTTTTTTAATTGCTTTTGCCCTTTGGGGGGGCAAGTCTCGACTGCAACAACACCCAGGGCGTTGCCCTGGGCTAATGGCTTTATCCCTTTTCAGGGGGATCATACAAGCTGTGGGGTTTATACAATTCAAACATCTTTATATTCACAGAGTTAGAGGCGTTTACCGGACACCAATAATAAATTATTCTATTGCTTCTATATCACGCAGAGTACAGTTAACAGAGTACAGTTAACAGAGTACAGACTGCCTGAAGAGTAAAAAACGCCTTGTAAGGGCATAATCTGCATAGCGAAGGGAACGCTCTGGACAGAGTACAACTATCATCCGGATGGACTTCATAACTTCATAACCTCAGACCCTCAGACCATCTGAACCTCATAACCTTACAACCTTTTAGTAAACAAGTTAACGAGGTACGAGTAGACAAGATAGTTTCCGAGATAAACGATTGCTGTCCCGCATGGACTACTAACTCCTCACTACTAACTCCTCACTACTAACTCCTATCTCCTCACTACTACCTACTACCTACTACTTACTACCTACTAAAATCTCCCCCTCACCCCCTATCCACCCACCTATAGAACAAAATTATAGGCATATTATTGTTATCACTATGCAAAATTAAAAAGAAAAATATGTAGGTTCGGGAAAAATGCCTAATTTTGTTGCATCAATCAATGAAGGTTGGTTCTACAAATGAACCCCAAGTTCGTAATCAACCGTTAGAATTAAAAACCCTAATTGATAAAACCTACCTGAATAATCACTAATCAAATTTAATCCAATAGTTTATGAAACAAATTGTCAACGCACGCATCCTTACCCCCCAGGGATGGTTGCAAAATGGTAGCGTACTCGTAGAAGGAAATAAAATCTTGAATGTCATCAATAGTGACCTCCCCATCAGCGGTGCAGAACAGATTGACGCAAAGGGATGTGACATCGTTCCCGGCGGTATCGAACTCCACGTGCACGGCGGTGGTGGTCGTGACTTCATGGAAGGTACAGAAGAGGCATTCCGTGTAGCAGTTAATGCACATTTGCAATACGGTACAACAGCCATCTACCCCACCCTCTCCTCTTCAACAGTTCCCATGATTGAAGCAGCGTTGAAGACTACTGAAAAACTCATGGCAGAACCTGATTCTCCCATCATGGGTTTGCACCTCGAAGGTCCTTACTTCAACATCAAGATGGCAGGTGCTCAAATTCCCGAATGGATTAAGGCACCCGTTAAGGAAGAATACGAACACATCCTTGGACTCACAAAGTGCTTGAAGCGTTGGGACGTTGCCCCCGAACTTGAAGGTTCTATCGACTTCATCAAGGCATGTAAGGCACACGGCGTCCTCCCCAGCATCGCACACACTAAGGCTACTTATTCTGACGTTAAGGCGGCTAATGAAGCGGGTATGACCCATGCCACACACTTCTACAACGCAATGCCTGTTGTCTACAAGAACCGCGAATTTAAGGAAGCAGGAACAGTTGAAAGTATTTTCACTGAAGAAAACATGACCGTTGAAATGATTGCTGACGGTATCCACGTTCCTCCCGTAATGTTGCGCATGATTTACCAAATCAAGGGTGTAGAACGCACTGCCCTTGTGACCGACTCACTCGCTTGTGCTGCAGCCGACTCTGACGTTGCTTTTGACCCCCGCGTAATTCTTGAAGACGGTGTATGCAAACTTGCCGACCGCTCAGCGCTCGCTGGAAGTATCGCTACCATGGACCGCCTTGTACGCACTTGTGTACAACAAGCAGGTATCCCCATGGACGATGCTTGTCGCATGATCAGCGAAACACCCGCTAAGATTATGGGCATATACGACCGTAAGGGTTCTCTTGAAGAAGGCAAGGACGCTGATATCATCATGTTCGACAAGAATCAAGAACTCACCTTCGTCATGTCAATGGGTAAGGTGGTACGCAACGACCTTTAATCTCTGGTCACTCCCACACATAGAATCATAAATGAGAGGATGTGTCGAAACGCAAAATTTCGGCACATCCTCTTAAGTTATGTATGAGTGAAAAAATGTAAGGCGCTGAAATAAAGGACGACGGGAGGTATGCAACCATCCAGACGGCGAAAACACCTGACTGGTAGGAACGTACGGTCCGTGCGTCCTTCTATTTGGAATTATTGCTGTCCAGTAAACGCCTCTAACTCTATGAATATAAAGATGTTTGAATGGTATAAGCCCCACAGCTTGGACGATTCCCCTGCAAGGGGATAAAGCCATTAGCCCAGGGCAACGCCCTGGGTGTTGTTGCAGTCGAGACTTACGCCCTGAAAGGGCAAAAGCAATTATAAGAGTTTTATTGGTGTCCGGTAAAATTTGTCTCTTTATTTTAGAGAACACGAATTTCACGAATCGAATCTCCATG
>JAZTYI010000038.1:0-5143 GCA_045636885.1 Alloprevotella sp. | reverse complement strand
AGCGAATACCCCCGGATTGGTATCAGAGAGTAGTCGCACTCTGGAAGAGTGCCCCAACACCTGACATATCTTGTTGCTCGTTGCTCGGGCACCCCTCCAGGGTGCGATGCTTGTGTGCTCCTCACCGGGGGTACTCGCCTCGCTCGCACGCCCCGTTACTGAGCGGAGACACCTTCGGCGTCTTGTCCAACCGGATTTAGTAGATTTTCAATACTAAATACACCTCAAAACGGTCTCATTTATTTTGGCAATAATATAGCAGTTGCCCCAAATATAGTTTAAAAACTTACGTTAGAGGATTTAACCATCCGAAATGCCCTCCTACGGGGGCAATGCATTCATAAATTTCAGATGTGTCAACACCTATATCATTACCAAAAATAATTCATGATACCACCGCCATTTTCTCACCCGAAAAATGCAGAAAAATGAGGAATAATGTTGGTATTAACAAGTGTTAACGGATTTGCATTTCGCTCCCAAATTTTGTATCTTTGTGTTACGGAAGTGGAGATAGCCCCTAGGAATCGGGGTTATCTCCACTTTTTTTGTCCCAAAAACCGGTTTTTAGGGGTCAAAAAATAAGTTACCTTGTTTTTTCAAGGTTAAACAACCGGTTTTTAATGTTACTTATTCTGGCACCGCAAATAGACATTAGCGCGAGGGGTAGTAGGTTGAATGTTAATGTTTGTTAAAGTTTTCGGCGAAAAATGACGAAAAATGAAGGCTGAAACTGTCACAATTTTTCGCCACGGATAACACTTGCTTTTTAAGTCACGAACCGAAGGTCGCGCAAGCCAATGGACACGAATTAAAGCGAATGCCATTCGGTCGGTATGTACAAAGAAACGGTGTTGCGACACTACACAGCTCCCCTGCATCAATGCATCATGAGCAAAAAAAGCGTCACCTGCATGTGCAAGTGACGCTTATCGTGCGCTTCAGGATGGGCTTGAACCAACGACCCCCTGATTAACAGTCAGGTGCTCTAACCAACTGAGCTACTGAAGCAGAGTGCAATTTACGAAAAGTGAGCGCTTCAGGATGGGCTTGAACCAACGACCCCCTGATTAACAGTCAGGTGCTCTAACCAACTGAGCTACTGAAGCAGTTTATTGTATGCTTTTCGTTAATTGCGATGCAAAAGTACTGCTTATTTTCGAAATAAGCAATATCTTTGCAAGAAAAATATATCTTTTTTTTACAAAAGGGGGTTCTACCGCCCATTTCGCAGTGATTTATTGACGAAAAGCAGTGAAATTTCTCACCACACCTTGCCTCAGCGATGTCACTACGTCGGAAAGAGTCCCGACCTTAATTCACCCCTTCACATGTATATATAATAATATGAGAATCCTATCCTTCGCTTACCTGCTCCTGCTTCCGCTGGTTGCTATAGCTCAGACTACGCCCACGGAGCAAAACACAAAGTTTGCACGCCAGCTGCATATCTTCAATCGTGTGCTGGCGAATCTGGATATGTATTATGTAGACACCCTGGACATCAAGAAAACGATTGACCAGGGCCTCCTGTATATGCTCTACAACCTCGACCCCTACACACAATACATCCCCGAGGAAGAAAGCGAAGAATTTCTCGAGTCCAAATCAGGCAAATACGCTGGAATTGGTTCGCCCATTAGTTTTCACACGGAGCACAACCGTTGCTACTTCAGTAATCCCTACGAGGGTATGCCTGCATTCGAAGCGGGGGTGCGCAGTGGCGACATCATCCTTGCCGTTGACGGTGAGGACCTCAAGCGAGGAGATGAGGAGAAACCCGCCGACTATTCCTCACGAGTAACTTCGAAGTTGCGTGGCGAGGCCGGGACGAGTTTCAAGTTGACGGTGAAGCGCCCTGGTGTAGAAGAACCGCTTACGCTCTCGCTCACCCGCCGTGTGATTGAGCGCTCCAATGTGCTCTACTCGGGTATGCTGGATCAGGAAGTGGGCATTATTGTGGTCACCTCCTTTATGGAAAATACCGCACGCGACGTGCGTCGCGCTTTCGTCGCGCTGAAGCAACAGGGGATGAGACGCCTCATCCTTGACCTTCGAGATAATCCTGGCGGACTCGTTTCGGAAGCCGTGCAACTTGTCGGTCTCTTTATGCCCAACGGCACTAAGGTGGTGACAACCAAAGGTAAAATCCCCGAACAGGAGGAAACCTTCACTACCGAAGACGAACCCCTTGACGCTAAAATTCCCCTCATCGTCATGGTCAACCAAGGCAGCGCCTCAGCATCTGAAATCACCGCAGGAGCACTCCAAGACTACGACCGCGCAGTAATTGTGGGCGAACGCACGTATGGCAAGGGGCTCGTTCAGCAGTCGCTGGAATTACCCTATGGGGGCATTCTCAAATACACCTCCAGCAAATATTACATCCCCAGCGGACGTTGCATTCAGGCCTACGACTATAAAAACCGCAACGAGGAAGGATGGCCCCGCCACCTGCCCGACAGTCTTGCAAAGACATTCTACACAGCAGCAGGTCGCCCCGTTAAGGACGGTGGTGGCATTATGCCTGATTCCGTCATGGTGGCGGATAGTGTCTACAATTTTGCCTATGCCTTGCTGACATCACACGTGACTGAGGACTTTGCTGCCATCTACCGCAACACACATCCCGAAACGTCCATCGAAACATTCACATTCACGGATGCCGACTTCGAGGCGTTTAAGCAACATGTCGCAAGTTCTACCTTCAAGTATCAAACACGCGCCTCACGCATGCTCGACGCGTTATCACAGCAGATTAAGGACGAGAAACTTGATGCCACCGACGAATTGGAAGCCCTGCGAAAGGCGGTCACAATCGACCTCGCTACCGAAATGGAACGTTACAAAGTTCAGCTTAGCGACTTCATCGAAAGTCTTATCGCAACAAATTATTACGGCATCTCTAAGTCATACCGCTTCCGACTCAACAAAGATACCACTGTGCACAAAGCTCAGCAACTCCTGCGCGACGATAAGCAATGCGCAACCTTGCTGGGACGATAATCACACCTACACCTTCACATGACGATACTTACCTTTACACTCATCATCCTCATCGGCGCCTATGCGGCAGGCCTACTGGGTTCGCTCACCGGACTTGGCGGGGGTGTCGTAATCATCCCCCTTCTCACCCTGGTGCTCGGCATTGATTTCCATTATGCCGTAGGTGCAGCATTGGTGGCATCAATAGCCACAAGTTCGGGATCGGGAAGCGCCTATGTCAAGGAGGGCATCACCAATATCCGCCTGGGAATGTTTCTCGAAATTGCCACCGTCATCGGTGCCGTCATCGGTGCCTATGTGGCGTATTACCTTAACAACAACGTGATTGCCGTAATCTTTGGTGCCACACTTACGCTCACGGGAATCATGCAACTGGTGAAAAAGCAAGACCACGAAGGTGTAAAGGGGTCTGAAACAGCACGCAGACTGAAACTCTTTGGCACTGCTCCGCAAAAAGACGGCACCAAGCGCTACTACGAACTGCGCAACGTGGGCGGAGGTTTCGGCGTAATGACCATTGCCGGTGCCCTCTCGGGAATCCTTGGCATTGGCAGCGGTGTGTTGAAGGTGATCGCTATGGACAACCTTATGAAAGTACCCTTTAAGGTCAGCACCACAACGTCCAACTTTATGATGGGTGTGACGGCGTGTGCCTCAGCGGTGGTGTACTTACAGCGCGGCAATATCGATCCCGGCATTGCGTGTCCCGTCATGATTGGCGTTCTGCTCGGCGCACTCACTGGCGCACGCCTCTTGAAGCGCCTTGACGTCCGCCTGCTCCGCAAAATCTTTAGCATCGCCGTATTGATGGTGGCAGCAAACATGATTTGGCAAGGCATCAACGGGCAGTTTTAATTAGACTCATTCGAGAAAGACTCCGTGGGGAGGTTCGTAACCTTTCATGGTGTAATGCTATACTCGTTTGCATTTAACCTTCTATCGCAAACCCCTCGTTTACTTCTACCTCGTCCACTCGTTTACTAGAAAAATATGCAAATCCTCATCAGTCGCACCCTCCGTTGGGGTGTAACCATAGCCAGCGTGTTGGCATTCATTGGTGGCGTGTTTTACTTTCTTCAACACGGCACCGAACTCCTTGATGCGTCCAAATACACCTCATTCTCGTATGCTGACACGCAAAATCCCGCCACCACCACCTTTACAGGCATCATTCAAGGGGCACTAACAGGAAACTCCGAGAGCCTTATCCAACTTGGCGTCATTGCCCTGCTCCTTACTCCCATCATGCGCGTGGTGCTCTCACTCTTTGACTTTGTGAAACAACGTGACTGGTTGTATGTCGCCATCACGGCATTTGTGCTGGCGGTAATCATCCTCAATTCTATCGCAGAATAGACTTTTACGGACCGTTTTAAGTCCCAGGAATGGTATTTAAAAGAAAAAATACATAGAAATGTGCATTTTTTTAGGTTAACCCCTTGTCAGTTTCACAGAAATGTGTACCTTTGCACTCGCTAAGACGGAGAGGTGGCGGAATTGGTAGACGCGCTACTTTGAGGGGGTAGTGTCAATTGTGACGTGGGAGTTCGAGTCTCCTCCTCTTCACTCAGCAAAAGGAAAACTTACTGAAAGGAAGATTTCCATTACGCGGAAATAGCTCAGTTGGTAGAGCACAACCTTGCCAAGGTTGGGGTCGCGAGTTCGAGTCTCGTTTTCCGCTCTCCTGAAAAGCAGAGCAAACCGCAGTTTCGCTCTGCTTTTTTTCATTCCAAAGGAGCTCGAATGGTGGAATGGTAGACACGAGGGACTTAAAATCCCTTGGGCAGAAACGCCTGTGCGGGTTCGAGTCCCGCTTCGAGCACGAATTAAACTCTTGTAGGTGAATAACTTACGAGAGTTTTTCTTTTTTTAATTCCAACGCTTTTGTCAATCCCGTTTTAAACCCCGGATCTCTCGTTTTTCGGAGAAGGATACGCATGTTGTGTAAACCAATGTGTAAACCGAGAAACAACTATTTCTGTCTGATATACTTTATTATTGCTGTCCGGTAAACAGCTCTAACTCTATGAACATTAATTTGTTTGAATAGTATAAGCCCCACAGTTTGCATTGATTCCCCTGAAAGGGGATAAAGCCATTAGCCCAGGGCAACGCCCTGGGTATTGTTGCAGTAAAG
>JAZTYI010000037.1:0-12138 GCA_045636885.1 Alloprevotella sp. | reverse complement strand
GCTAAACTTGGGGGATGGAACGGACGCATGACGCTTAATGATCGTCCAAGTTACCTTGTGTTAAAGCGAGGATGGGAACGACTTGACACGATGAGTTGGGGAGCAGAACTGGCATTAAAAAATGTGTACAAAGATTAGCTTTATTTAGGGGGGGTATTTAGCATCAATATCCCAAATCCTCGTGCACAAGAATTACCTCAAATTCTCCCGTCATCGGTTTGCACCACAAAACAGAAAGTCCTCTGCAAATACGTTCGGGGCTGTTGCAATTATAGCAACGGTCAGCCTTTATGGCACAGGGAGTTTTCACCCCTAATCTTCTTGCATTCTGAGGAGCAGCAATATTCCTTGCGCGATACAGAGCACTGTCATAGTCCTTCTCTATCTTGTTTTCACCAATCACAAAATAGACCTTCTCGTGGCCATAGAATATGGAGGCAACACGATTACAATTCGCATCAATATTCACAATCTCCCCACTTTCTGCAATTCCGTTTACCGAGGTAATATAGATAGACGCAGCATTCGCTTGCACACGCACCTCCTTGCTTGTTTTACCCTCGGGAATTCGCTGATGCCAGTGCACCTCATTATGCGCACTCAGGCAGTCGTAAAGTCCCATTTTCTCTAATGTCATGGAACCCGCAAAGCCCACCGTCTGATGATGAATTTGAGCATCTAAATACTGCGCCGCCTCTGCCGCTGTGTCAAAACAAGTAACTGTATAACCTAAAGCAATCAGGTTTTTCTTTAATATACTAAAATCCTTATGTTCCATAGTTTCCTCTTATTATAAATAACTACAATAATATAGCGGTTGCCAAAAAAAGTTTTCATACCCCCTCCCCTCCTACGGAGGTACTCCCCCTATCTTAACTAATCTTTGTACACATCTCAACTCGGACGGCCTAAAGGGCCAACCTTCCACCAGCCCAGGGCAGAGCGACGAAGGAGCGGCACCCTGGGTACTTAGACCGCATGGATTTCGCCCTGAATGGGCAAAAGCAAAAAGCACTGGAATCAAAGATGTTATTTTTTTGTATGTGGCTTTTGCCCATACAGGGCGTACCATTCGGGGCGTATACCAACCCAGGGTGCCACTCCTGCGTCGCTCTGCCCTGGGCTATTAGCTTTTGCCTCTTCGAGGCGACCTTTTTCCTCTGAAATAAAATGTGTACAAAGATTAGCTATCTTAAGGGGAGAGCACCATGCGGGTTGTGTTCAACTCGTTCATTCAAACATTTCTGGTGAGGTGTTCTGTTAGTAATTTAGCGGAAGCCTCAAACTCTTTTCTCCCCTTAAGATAGGGGGAGTAGCGCGTAGCGGGGAGGGGGTATGAAATCCAAATTGCTTAACACTTTGTGTGATTCCTTGGGTTCCTACCTATATTATTACCAACAAAAAAGTGCCTTACAACTTCAGGACTGAAGCTATAAGACACTTTTGTTTTTATCAACCTATTCGGGCTTCATGTTTGTGTAAACTGTCTGAACGTCGTCGAAGTCTTCGAGCTTTTCAACCATCTTGTCGATAGCTTCGCGCTGCTCGGGAGTTACGTCCTTCACATCGTTGGGAACGTAAGTAAATTCAGCACCTACTACGTCGAAACCTTGTTCTTCGAGGTGGTTCTGGATTTGAGCGAACGACTTGGGGTCTCCGTAGATCGTGATGCTGCCTTCTTCTTCGTCTTCATCGTACTCGTCTTCCACGCCGTAATCAATGAGGTCGAGAATCATTTCATCCATGTCAAGACCGTCCTTCTTCTTGAATGAAAACACACACTTGTGATCGAAGAGGAAAGCGAGGCTACCCATTGTGCCGAGGTTGCCAGAGAACTTGTTGAAGACTGAACGCACGTCGCCTACGGTACGTGTAGGATTGTCAGTAAGTGTATCCACGAAGATAGCGATACCGTGAGGGCCGTATCCTTCGTAAGTCATTGACTTGTAATCACTCTGGTCCTTACCCATTGCGTTCTTGATAGCGCGTTCCACATTGTCCTTAGGCATGTTTTCGCGCTTCGCATTGGCGATGAGGGCACGGAGTGCGGGGTTGTTTTCGGGTTCAGGACCGCCAGCCTTTACGGCAATAGCAATCTGCTTACCAATTCTGGTGAAGGTTTTAGCCATGTGGCCCCAGCGCTTCATCTTCGCTGCTTTACGATATTCAAATGCTCTTCCCATATTTATTTGAGGTTATGAGGTTACGAGGTTATGAGGTTTGAGGAGTAAGGTTTTAAGGAGTGAGGCTTAAGTTATACCTTTTCTTCCTTATCTTGCACCCCCTCACCGCTTTGCGGTCTCCTCCCCCTACAAACAGGGGGAGAGCGCCTTGCGGATTGTTATTGTCTATGTTATAATTAACGGAGCTTTGCCCCGAGTTGCTTTTCAAGATTCTGAACAATCTTCTGCATAATATTGTCGGTCTGCTTATCGTTCATTGTCTTGTCTTCATCCTGGAGGGTGAGGTTGATGGCATAAGACTTCTTGCCTGCTTCAAGGTTCTTGCCTTCGTACACGTCAAAGAGTTCTACCTTCTTGAGGAGTTTCTTGTCGGCAGCGAAGCAGACCTTTTCGATTTCGGCGAAAGTCACTTGCTTGTCAACGAGCAACGCAAGGTCACGGCTCACGGCGGGGAACTTACTGATTTCCTTGAAACTTACCTTTGCACCACGCACCTTTGAAGTGAGGAGTGTCCAGTTGAGGTCAGCGTAATAAACTTCCTGTTCAATGTCGAATGCTGCAAGGATTGCTTTCTTCACAAGACCGAGTTCGAGATATACCTTTCCGTTACGGTCCTTCACTACGATAGACTTCGCAAAGATGTCGTTTTCACCATTCTCAATAAGCAAACCACCCATGGGAAGGCCGATGCGCACGAGGATATTCATCACGTACGCCTTGAGTTCGTAGAATGAAGAATCCTCATTAGGATGTGCCCAAGAACCTTCCACACGCTTACCAGTTACCCAAAGTCCGAGGCGCTGGTCTTCGCTATACGCTGAGAGCACCTTTTCGGGATTGCGCTTGCCTTCGTTGAAGTAGTAGCAGTTACCAAATTCAAAGAGGCGGAGGTTGGCATTACGGCGGTTCACATTGTGACGCACCACTTCAAGACCACCAAAGAGGAGCGACTGACGCATTACGTTGAGGTCCGAACTGAGGGGGTTCATGAGGCGCACAAGATTTTCTGACTTGTATGTCTGAAGACCGTCGTAGTAAGCCTCACGTGTCAACGAGTTATTCAAGATTTCGTTGAAGCCACAACCTACGAGTTGTTCACTCACAAGATTTTCCAACTTGTATGCAGCATCCACATTGCCCTTAATTGTCAAACTTGACTTCACGGCTGAGGGGATTTCCACATTATTATATCCGTAGATGCGGAGAACATCTTCCACCACGTCGGGAGCACGCTGTACGTCCACACGGTAAGCTGGAACTTCAAGTGAAAGACCTTCGGCAGTTTCAGAAACAATTTTCATTTCCAAAGAAGTGATGATTTCCTTTACCACATCACTACCGATGTTCTTACCGATAAGGCTGTAGATATAGTCATAAGTCACATCTACCGAGAACTTCTTCACCAATTCGGGTGCTTCAACATCTACGATTTCCATAGAAATTTCACCACCAGCGAGTTCCTTAATCAACTGCGCCGCACGCTTAAGGGCGTAGATTTGTCCATCGGGATCAATACCGCGTTCGAAGCGGAAAGAAGCATCTGTCTGAAGTCCGTGACGGCGGGCGCTCTTACGAATCCATGTGGGGTGGAAGTATGCACTTTCGATAAGCACGTTCTTTGTAGTTTCGTACGTACCTGAACCTTTACCACCGAATACACCAGCAATACACATAGGTGCTACAGCATTGCAGATAGCGAGGTCGCGGTCGGAAAGTTTGTGTTCTACACCATCAAGCGTAACGAAGGGAGTACCTTCGGGCATAGACTTCACAACCACCTTACCACCTTCAATCATATCTGCATCGAAGCAGTGGAGGGGCTGACCGTAAGCCATCATAATATAATTGGTAATGTCCACAATATTATTGATGGGGCGAAGACCGATGATTTCGAGTTTTTCCTTCAACCATTCGGGACTTTCCTTTACTTCTACACCACTGATAGTAACGGCACAGTAGCGGGGACATGCTTCTTTGTTTTCAACTTCAATAGCGATAGGCAAGTTATTATTATCTACCTTGAAGTCGTCTACAGAAGGACGGTGCAACTTGGTTTCGTAACCGTTGCGAACGAGCCACGCATAAAGGTCGCGCGCTACGCCCCAGTGAGAACAAGCATCTGCGCGGTTAGGAGTGATATCTACTTCAATGAGCCAGTCGCTCTGAATGTTGAAGTAGTCTGCCGCCTTCATACCAACGGGCGTATCTTCGGGGAGAACGATAATGCCGTCGTGGCTTGTGCCCACACCGATTTCATCTTCAGCACAAATCATACCGAGACTTTCAACGCCACGAAGTTTTGAGCGCTTGATGGTGAAGCATTCGTCGCCAGAGTAGAGTTTTGTGCCCAAAGTAGCCACGATTACCTTCTGACCGGCATCAACATTTGCAGCACCGCATACGATTTGTACAGGTTCGCCCTGACCAAGATCTACTTGGCAGATGTGCATGTGGTCAGAGTTGGGGTGTACTTCCATGCTGAGGACATGACCTACAACGAGGCCTTCGAGTCCACCCTTAATTGCCTGAACTTCTTCCACGCCGCCAACTTCCAAACCAATAGAAGTGAGCGCTACGGCAATTTCTTCTGCTGAGAGGTTTACGTCAACGTATTCCTTCAGCCACTTATAACTGATGTTCATAAAATTTTAGGTTATCAGGTTTGAGGTTTTGAGGTTTTAAGGTTGCTACGCACCGCTAGGTTCTTGTAACCTTCGAGCAAAACAATCTAATAACCGTAACCTTATTGTTTGTTACTTTCAAGTTGTTGTTCTTCAGCAGGAGTCTCTTCACTCTCAGTCTCCCACTCCTCTTCATCTTCCTCCTGCATACGTTGCCACTTCTCACGTGCCAACTCCTGCATGTCTGCCACGGTGTCTTTCTCGTCAACGATTTCGTAACCGAGCATGGTTTCAATCACGTCTTCCATAGTTACGATACCGCGCATACAACCGTATTCGTCGAAGATTACAGAGATGTGTTCCTTCTTGGCAAGCATCATTTCCCAAATTTCAGAAACAGAGGTAGACTCCTCAAACTTCAAGATGGGGCGTACGATGTCTGCGAGACGCATAGAGAATTTGTCTTCCGTCAACTTCTCAAGCACCGTTTGGCGAAGCACATAACCCGTAATATAATTGTCATCCTCTTCGTAAACAGGGATGCGTGAATACGTGCTAAATTCTTTTTCAAGATAGAACTCCTTCAGCGTCATCTGCTCATCTGCACTCGCAACGACCACACTGGGCGTCATAATTTCATGAGCCGTAATGCTGTCCAAGCGAAGGAGATTTTGAATCATGCGGTTCTCTTCAGTTTCAAACACACCCTCTTCTGCACCTACCTTCACCATGGCAGAAACTTCGTCACGACTCACGCTGACAGGTTGTTCACTGCCCGAGAAGATTTTCATGATGTATTCCGAGAGCACCACAAGAGGATAAGAAATTATCACCATGCCACGAATCACAAAGGCCGCGGGACATGCCAAAGAGCGCCAGTAGCGCGCACCAATGCTTTTGGGAATAATTTCAGAGAACACCAAAATCAAGATGGTAAGTATCGCTGAGATCACTCCGAAATATTCTTCACCAAAAACCTTTGTAGCTTCCGCACCTACGCCTGCCGCACCAATTGTGTGGGCAATCGTGTTCAAACAAAGGATAGCTGAAATAGGGCGGTCAATGTTTTCCTTAAGTGCTTTCAGCAACTTAGCACCACTGGCATTTTCATCTTCCTTCATCGTCACAAATGACGTCGGTGTAGAAAGCAAGACAGCCTCAAGAATCGAGCAAGTAAAGGATATTGCTATTGCAATTGTAAAGTATAAAATTACTAGACCCATTAAGTTAAGTATATAGTTTAGTTCTTTTTAGGGCGCAAAGATACACATTTTTATAATAATATGCTAATTTTGCACGTATGATTGATAGGATTACCATAGATAAAATTCGCTCGGCGGCTAATATTTACGACATTGTCAAGGAGTTTGTGACGCTTAAGAAAGCTGGCGCAAACTATAAGGGACTGTGTCCGTTCCACGACGAAAAGACGCCCTCGTTCATCGTAAGCCCTTCGAAGCAGCTCTTCAAGTGCTTCTCGTGTGGCGAAGGTGGCGATGCCGTAGGCTTCATCATGAAGCACGAACAGATGACCTACCCCGAGGCACTGAAGTGGATTGCAAAGCGTTACGGCATTGAGGTCAGAGAAAAGGAAGAGACGGAGGAAGAGAAGAAGGAATCGTCGGAACGTGAGGCAATGTTTGCCGCCAATCAGTGGGCGCGCGACTATTTCACCGACACACTTTACAATAATGTGGAGGGTGTCGCCATCGGTATGGCTTATTTCCGCGCCCGTGGTTTTCGCGACGACATCATCAAGAAATTCCAATTGGGTTTCTGCTTGCCCGAGCGCGACGCTATGGCACAGGCGGCACTCAAGCGCGGTTATGCTGAAGAATATTTGGTGAAAACGGGTCTCTGCGTCAAGACGGAAGACGGCAAACTCCTTGACCGCTACCACGGACGCGTCATCTTTCCCGTACACACCATTTCCGGCCGCGTCGTAGCCTTTGGTGGTCGTATTTTGAACACTGAAAAACAGAAGAATGTCGGCAAGTATGTCAACTCTCCCGACTCGCTGATTTACAACAAGAGTCACGAGCTCTACGGCCTCTACCTTGCCAAGCATGCCATCACGAAGCACGACCGCTGTTTCCTTGTGGAAGGTTACACCGACGTAATCTCTATGCACCAAGCGGGAATTGAGAACGTCGTTTCCAGTTCGGGAACCTCACTTACCATTGGGCAAATCCGCCTGCTCCGACGCTTTACCCACAACATCACCCTACTCTACGACGGTGACGCAGCCGGCATCAAGGCTTCGCTTCGCGGTATCGACTTGCTCCTTGCCGAAGGGATGAATATCAAGGTGGTGCTCCTGCCCGAGGGAGAAGACCCCGACAGTTTTGCGCGCAACAACAACGCTCAGAAATATTGGGACTACATTGAGGCACATCAGACGGACTTCATCCGTTTCAAGACCAACCTCCTTTTGAAGGATGCCGAGAGCGACCCTCAAAAGCGTTCGGAAGTCATTCGTGACATTGTGAACAGCATAGCCGTTATCCCCGATCGCATTGTGCGTCAAACCTACATCTCACAATGTGCCGAACAGGTGAAGATGGAAGAGCGCATTATTGCTGCCGAGGTGGGCAAACAGATGCACCAAAATAATGGTCAACGGACAACGGACAACGGACAACAGACGACAGACAACGGACAACAGCCTGCCACCGTAAACACCATTCTCCGTGGAATGGCAGACAGCAGTCAGAAGGAGTTTGAGTTGGTGAAGGCCATCATCCGCCACGGTTCGGCGCTACTTTTCTCTGAAGAAAACGAGGATGGCGAACAGACGGATTGGACTGTAGCAAACTATATTGCTGCGGACCTTGCAAACGATGGCATTGCCCTACAGACGCCCCTCTATGCACAAATTCTGAATGAGGCGCTTCCACTTGCCGACACAGCAGACAACAACTACGTCTCGCTCCACTATTTCATGCAAGCCGAAACGCCTGAGATTCAACAATTAGCCACTCAAGTTGCAGAAGACAACTATACGCTTTCCAAGAAGCAGTTGGAAGAGCACAACCCCGATGAGAATCGCCTTGTCGAACTCATTCCTCACTTGCTCAACGAATATAAATTTCATATCGTAGAGTCACGCTTGAAGGAACTACTCTCTGAACTGCGTACCCCCGAGGTATTGCAATCGCACGAACGCGCTCGCGCCATCATGGAAGAGCATGCTCATTACACCCAACTCAAGAAGGTGCTTTCGCCCATGATTGGCACGCGTATTATAACGAGATAAGAAACAACTGACTACTAACATTGAAATACAATATTTACAATGAAAACATCCTTATTTTCTATACTTTGCGGCGTAAGTTTGGTAACCACTGCACAAGCGGCTTCTCTCACAACGCTCAATGAGGAAACGGCACAGGCTGACAACTATACCATCAACTTTTCTTACGATCAAACTTACACACACGGTTCACGTCATTTGAACGGAATTGCACTCAATTCACCTACCAACGGGCATCAAAGTGTAAATATCTCTGCTTCGTCCACAGTTTATAACTTGATTTCAGAACAACAGTTCTCTGCTCGTCCAGGCGAAACAGTTACACCAACCTTCCAATTCTCTGGAACTTGGATGAACGGTTTTATCTATCTTGACCGTGGTAATGACGGAACCTTTGACGCTCTTATTAACAATGATGGGTCACTTCCTGAAGGCAGTGACATCATGGCGTTCTCTTATTTTAATTGTGCCGATGGTCACTCCTGCAACAGCACTGGTACGATCAACTCCAATGGAAATGTCTTGAATCCTCCTGCATTTACGATTCCTGCAGATCTTCCCTATGGGCTCTACCGCATGCGTTACAAGGTGGATTGGGACTCTGTAGATCCCGCAGGACGTTTAGAAGACGGCAATGGCATCCTTAAAAATGGCGGTGCTATTTGCGACATTTTGGTCAACCTTCACGGAGATGTATGCACCGTGCAGACGACTGCTACGAATGGTAACATCACGGATGCTGAGGGCAAACCATTAAGTGCGACTGTTGCATTTGGCGAACCTCTCACACTAACGGTGATCCCCAATGAAGGTTTCGTTTGCGACGGCATCATCGTGCGACACGGTTACAACCTCTCGTCTGATTCTGACCTTTATGGACTTCCCCAATGGACAGAAGAAATTATTCCTGCTTTCTTATTTGACGGTAACAACGTCACACTCCCCGCACAATACATAAATGGAGATGTGAGTATCACCGCTGTTTTCGCCGCTGTGCATGAGGGTGCAGGTGCTACGGGTGAATACCCCTTGAACTTTGATCCAACACTTGAATCCCCCAACACTGCGAACAAGTTTGTTGACGTAACCTTTACCTCCAACACCGCATCAGTGGGTACGCTTTCTGTAAGCAACACCTTCGTATACAACAACATGATGGATGAGGAAGTGCGAGTACTCCCTGGTAACACGCTTTCTGCAAAGTTGTATTCTTCCAATACGCACACCCACACTTATTTGTACGTTGACTATAACCAAGACGGTAAATTCGCTGCCACACTTACCCCAGACGGAACCCCCACGATGAGTGGCGAACTCGTCAGTTTCACTTATGCAAATGGTAAAAACAGTCTTGGAGAAGATACGCCTATTGATACTCACGTTAGCGACCTTCCCGAAATTACCATACCTGCTACACTTCCTACAGGGTTCTATCGTGCGCGCTTAAAGATGGATTACAACAATATTGACCCTGCAGGTGGCGACTCCATTGCTCAGGTAGACGGGTGCATCATCGACTTCTTAATCAATGTGCATAGCAAGAAGCAATCCCTGGAGATACTAAGCGAAAATGGTAGCATTCATGGCAGTCAAAATACGGGACTTCCGCTCACTTTTTCCCCATTCTCTTCATTGAAAGTTGTACCTACTCCGATTGCCACAGGATATACTGCAGATGAAATGATCATCCGCCATGGTCACCACCTCGACGGTCCCGAATTTATTCACGGCAACCGCCAGTGGGAAGAATACACGGTTAATGCAAAGACATATACCATACCCTCTTCCAAAATGAATGGCGACGTGCGCATCAGCGTTTCCTTCCAACCTACGGAAAGTGCAGCGTACGAACTCGTATTCAGCGACGAATTTAACCTGCCCGATGGTTCTCGTCCCGATGCATCGAAATGGATCAGTTGCGAGCGTCAGGGTGCTACGTGGAACCGCTGGGTGGCCGACCGTTCCGATGTGTACTTCATCCAAGACGGTAAACTTGCTTGTCGTGCTATCCCCAATCCTTATCAAGACGAAGACCCCGTTCCGATGATTACGGGCGGTGTGAAGTCGCAGGGTAAGTTTGCCTTTACTTATGGTAAGGTAGAATGTCGCGCCTTGAGCAATCCTTGGATTGGTAATTTCCCCGCCATTTGGATGATGCCCGCAGACAATAGTAAGGGGTGGCCTAACGCGGGCGAGATTGATATTTGGGAAGTCATCGATACCGACGAACGTAGTTACCACACCATTCACTCAAATTGGACTTACAATCTTCATCAAGGTCCTCAGTCAAGCTTCAACACGCCTGTGAAACTCGACCGCTACCACACGTATGGACTTGAGTGGGATGAAACTTCGCTGAAGTGGTATGTGGATGGTAAACTCGTCGGCACCTATAATAAATCTACCGATTCTAATGCGCTCAATCAGGGGCAGTGGCCTTTCAACAAGCACTTCTACCTCATCCTTAATCAGAGCGTAGGTAACGGTGCGTGGGCAGCAAATGCTGACGTCAACCACGTCTATGAAACCACCTTCGACTGGATTCGCGTCTACCAAAAGAAAGGTCAGGAAAACACCAACGGAACCGTTGATATTAAGGGAGTAGCAGGAACTTCCGCTCTCTCTATTAACGTAGTGAAAGGCGGTATTTCTGTGAACAGCACAACTCCTCAGAATGTAAACGTTTACGACTTGAGCGGTCGCCTTATCATTAACCGCACCATTGTTGGCACAGCGCGTCTTTGCCTCAACCAAGGGATTTACTTGGTGAATGACACAAAGGTTGTTGTAAAATAAATAATTAGGTTGTGAGGTCTTAGGTCGCTTCGCTCATAGGTTGTAAGACTATGCAGACCGAATGGCACCTTAAAACCTCACAACCTTAAAACCTTAAGACCTCCATAATGAAAATCCTCATCACCGGCGCCACAGGTTTCGTGGGCAGTCGCTTCGTTGCCCGTTGGCAGGGCGAATACACCTTGCTTACGCCCTCACACACTGAACTCCCCATCGACAATGCCGAGGCGGCACTCCTCTATGTGAGCACTGCGAACCCCGACGTAGTGCTCCACCTCGCAGCCATCTCTAACACATGGCATTGTGAGCAACACCCCGACGAAAGTCGTGCGATTAACGTACTTGGTGCCGTTAACATGGCACAGGCAGCCAAGGCGGTGGGCGCAAAGTTCATCTTCTTCTCCTCCGACCAAATTTACAACGGCAATGAAGAACTCGGTGGACTCCCCGAAACAATTGCCGTAAAACCTGAGAACGTCTACGGGCGCGACAAACTCGAGGCGGAGCGCCTGATTGCCGAAGTAGATGAAGCAGCAGTACTCTTGCGCGCCACATGGATGTACGACGCTGAGCTGGAAGGCATGCGCACACACCCTAACTTTGTGGTGAACATTGCAAACGCCCTGCGCACGCAAACGCCCCTCCGCTTTGCCACACGCGAATACCGCGGCATCACCAACATTCGCGAAGTGGTAGAAATCCTCCCCCACTGCTTCAACATCCCCGGAGGTGTCTATAACTTTGGTGCTGAAAACCCACTCAACACCTACGACACCGCCCTCGCCTACGCCCATTTACTCCAAAAGCAAACTCCCGAAGCGTTCACTAATATGACTCCAGAGGAACTCATCCTCCCCGACACCGACCGCTTTCCCGAGCATATTCGCAACATCAGCATTGATATGCAAAAACTCCACGCAGTCCTCCCGCACGATGTATGCTTCAGCACAACTATGGAGGGACTTGAAAAGTTCTTAGAGCGAGACACACTGATTTAACACAGGAGAATTCACTAGTAAATTTGAGGTCACACAATCTTTCTATTGTGGAACTCTATATAAAAAGTGGGTGTGCCAATTAATTGACACACCCACTTTTTATATAGGAGAATATTGCTGTCCGGTAAACGCCTCTAACTCTATGAATATAAAGATGTTTGAATGGTATAAGCCCCACAGCTTAGACGATTCCCCTGAAAGGGGATAAAGCCATTAGCCCAGGGCAACGCCCTGGGTGTTGTTGCAGTCGAGACTTACGCCCTGAAAGGGCAAAAGCAATTATAAGA
>JAZTYI010000036.1:0-7089 GCA_045636885.1 Alloprevotella sp. | reverse complement strand
GAGTAGCATCTAATTGAAATTCAACATAATATTATACTGAATATTTTGACAAGCCCCTCATGTTTGAAATATTCCCCTGGAAGGGGATAAAGCCATTAGCCCAGGGTAACACCCTGGGTGAGGAGTTAAACGAAGATTACGCCCTGAAGGGGCAAAAGCAGAGATAACGCATTGTAATTTAATGCTTTTGCCCCTTCAGGGCGAGTCCCCACCCAATCAATCTACCCAGGGCGTTGCCCTGGGCTGATGGCTTATAGGTCCTACAGCCCTATTCCTCCCTCAAAAGTTTACCGGACACCAATAATTATCACCAAGTTTTAAGTTGTAATATTGAGCAGGTTACAGTTATGTCATCGCCTGTTTTTATAGCTTTCAGTACAATCATACATAGGTGGTGTGCTAAATCCTCTTTTGTAGCCAACAGCGCTGTGGATGCCAAAATAATTTCGTTAAAATCGGGTGGCATGTCTTTATAAATTGTAATTTTGCAAGATATAGTATCATGCCGTAGTATGCGTACCACATTTTCATACCTCTCAAATTGCCTTGGGCAGCACCGTTTTGTAGTGTTGCTCGGCGTGATGTGTTGCAATGTGGTGTCGGCATTTGCGCAGTATGATGCGGCTTTCATGCGCTATTGGCAGGTAGAACCCATGTTGAATCCTGCGTCAGTGGGGCGTCAGGAAGAACTGAACGTTACTGTCGCTCTGCAAACGCACGCCACGGGATACGAAGATGCGGGCAGCACGCTTTATGCCGGTGCAGACATGGCCTTCGCCCTCGGCAATACGCGCCATGGGGTAGGGGTGACGTTGGTAAACGATGAGATCGGTCTCTTCTCCCACAAGCGCTTTTCGGTGCAATACGCTTACCAGCATCCCCTTTGGGGCGGAAAACTTGCGGGCGGTCTGCAGGTTGACATGTTAAGCGAGAGTGTGGATGGTGGCAAGGCAGAAACTAACGACCCCAACGACCCCGTCTTCTCGGGTGGCGACATGAGCGGTTCGCAGTTTGACGCATCCTTAGGTTTCTTCTACACCCACCGCCGTTGGTACGCCGGTCTGGCGATGCAACACCTTACGGCACCCACCATTGCGCTGGGCGACAAGAGTGAGTTGAAGATAAATTCTGCCTATAATTTCATGGCAGGTTACAATATTCCTACAAAATATCCGTTTATTACCGTAACCCCCTCTGTGTTGTTGCGTTATGACAGCACAGATTTTCGTGCTGATATCACGGCAAGAGTGAAGTACAGCGCCGAGAAACGCATTGTTTATGGTGGTGTGAATTATGCACCGCAGTACAGCATCGGTGCTTTCGTGGGATTCGTGTTTCACGGTCTGGACATCTGCTACGGTTACGAGGCCAACACCAACGGTATGGGCATCGCCGCCGGAAATCATGAAGTTACCCTCGGGTATAAAGTGGAACTCAACCTCGGTAAGAAGGGGCGCAATGCGCATAAGAGTGTAAGGTGGTTGTGATTGAGGTTTTAAGGTTTGAGGTTTTGAGGTTCTGAGGTTCTGAGGTTTGAGGTTCTGAGGTTTTAAGGTCTTTAAAGTCTCTAACGTCATTGAACCTCACTACTCACTACTCACTACTTACTACCTACTACCTACTACTTACAACCTACTACCTACTACTTACTCCCTCCCCCTCCCTTTCGATAACTAAAAAAACAATATATGAAGCAACTCGTATTTATGATCAGTCTCCTTGTGCTCACACTGCTTACGGCATGTGTGGGTGGTTCGCGTGCGATGCGCAGTGGAGGCGAAGTGACAGGACAGCGTTCTGTAACCTACAATGAACCCACGCCTTTTGGTATGGTAGAAGTGAAACGTGGATTTTTGCGCGCCGGTATGGAGATGGACTCTTTGTGGGGCATTCAGACACCGCAGCGCGAGATCTCGGTAGATGGTTTCTGGATGGACCAGACGGAAGTCACCAACTCTATGTACCGCCAGTTTGTAGAATGGGTGCGCGACTCTATCATTCGTGAGCGCCTTGCCGACCCCTCTTATGGTGGCGATGAAACGTATAAGATTGAGGTGGACAAGTATGGCGAACCCGTTACACCTCACTTGAATTGGGCAAAACCCATTCCTTGGCGCAAACCCGATGAAGACCAGCAGCGTGCGCTCGAAAGTGTCTATACAACACACCCCATTGACGGTACGAAGATGCTTGATGTGAAGCAACTTGTGTATCGCTACGAAATCTTTGACTACGAAAAGGCGGCCCTTCGTAAGTATCGCTTGGATCCCAAGGAACGTAATTTGAATACCGACATTCAAGTTCCAGCTGACGAGGTAGTCATGATTTCAAAGGATACAGCCTACATCGACGACAATGGCAACATCGTGCGTCAGACGATTGAGCGCCCCTTGAGTTCGCTTTACGACTTCCTCAATACATATATTGTGGCAGTTTATCCCGACACGACCGTGTGGGTGAATGACTTTAAGAATGCGCGCAACGAGACCTATATGAAGCATTACTTCACGATGGCGGCATATAACGATTATCCCGTTGTCGGTGTGACTTGGGAGCAGGCAAATGCCTTCTGCGCTTGGCGCACGAACTATCTGCTTCAGGGACTTGGTCCTCAGGCACGCTACATTCAGCGTTACCGTTTGCCCTCAGAAATAGAGTGGGAATTTGCAGCGCGCGGACGCGAAAACAATCCCTTCCCCTGGGAGGGTGACAGTGCGAAGAGCGAGAAGGGATGCTTCTATGCAAACTTCAAGCCCGATCGCGGCAACTACACCGAGGATGGCAACTTGATTACCTCAAAGGCAGGCGTTTATGGCGCCAACTCCAACGGTCTCTTTGATATGGCAGGTAATGTGGCAGAATGGACAAATACGGTGTACACCGAGTCGGGCGTGGCAGCAATGGCCGACATCAATCCAGAACTCGTTTACAACGCTGCTGCTGAAGATCCCTATGTGTTGAAGCGCAAGAGTGTGCGTGGCGGTTCGTGGAAGGATCCCATTTCGCAAATCCGTTCGGCTTGGCGCGGTTGGGAATATCAGAATCAACCCCGCTCGTTTGTAGGTTTCCGTTGCGTACGCTCAAAGGCGGTGACCAAGTAATTCTCTCCCTCTAAAACATTGAATTGACTATGTCTAAAATAAACATTGTTACCCGTTTGCAACACTGGATGGACAGTGTGCCCGGGCAGACATTCTTGAATTATGCTTATTCTTGGGGGGCTGCGGTCGTAATCCTCGGCGCACTCTTCAAGTTGACCCACCTTCCGGGGGGTAACCTCATGCTCTTCTTGGGGATGGGCACAGAGGCAGTTGTGTTCTTCCTCGCCGCCTTCGACCGTCCCTTTGACAAGAACGAAATCGGTAAGGCACTTCCCGATGAAATCGAAACAGATGAGCAAATTGAAATGGCCGAAGGACTCGCCGATGGAACCTATGTTGGTGACGCTGTAACAGAAGCCGTTGACGCCGAACAGCAGGAACTCGAGCGTGCTGCGGCTGCCGTAGGTGCTGGTCCCGCAGTAGTGGGTGGTGGCACGGTAATCATTGGCGGTGGCAGTGTGATTAGCGGCGGTGGTGCCGTTGCTGGTGGTTGCACTCCTGCTTCTACTTCTACAACTCTTGATGGAAAGGCAGCACTCGCCGCGCAACATCCCGTTGTGCAGCAAGCAGTGGCAGAATCTACTACCGAAGAAGAAGCACAGAAACTCGCTTCAATCATCCGCATGGCAAATGATGAACTCTTGCAGCGTGCACAGGCGGTGCTCTCTCCCGATATGGAAGCAGCAACACAAGTGTATATTGACAAGCTCCGCACATTGACCGAAACCTTTGCCAAGGTGGACGAGCAGACAGCACGCCTCACGAAGGACAGTCAGGAAATGGAAAACCTCAACCGTACACTCATCGGTATCAACAAGATTTACGACCTTCACTTTGCAAGTATCTCTAAGCAGGTGAACACGATTGAGGAAATCAACGAGCAGACACGCGGACTCGCTGCGAAGATTCAGGAAGTCAACGATGTCTACACCCAGATGATTAAGAAACTTACGGCTATCAGCAACCCGATAGCGAACTCTTAAGGGTAGGATTTGGGGGTCTGATGTTCTGATGTTCTGAGGTTTTGAAGTTCTGAAGTTCTGAGGTAATAAGGTCTTTTAGTCTGATAGGTTCCCCTTTACGAAACTCGTGACCCAGCAAATCTCCTATCTTTAAACAGATACACTAATTTATAGAACCTACCACGGTAGGTGATCTTTAATCCATGGCAGTAAAGAAAAAACCCGTTTCTCCGCGTCAGCGCATGATCAACCTTATGTATATTGTGCTGATGGCCATGTTGGCGCTCAATGTTTCGAGCGACGTGCTCAAGGGATTCTCTCTCGTAGGTGAGAGTTTGACCCGCACGACTGCCAACGCCATGAAGGAGAATCAAACACTCTACGATAAATTTGCCGAGCAGTTGAAACTGAATCCTACCAAGGTGCGCCCCTGGTATGACAAGGCTATGGCGGTAAAGGTGATGTCGGATTCGCTTTACGACTTTGCAGAACAACTCCGTTGGGCTTTGGCGCGTGAGGTGGATGGCAAGAAGGGAAATCCTGACCAACTTGAAAATAAGGAGGACCTCAATGCTTCCAACATCGTCATGCTCTCAAAGTATAACGGCAAGGGACAGCAACTCCACGACAAGATTGTGGCTTATCGCGAAACGATGATGAGTTACATTGCCGACCCGCGTGAGAAGGCGATTATCGCCTCAAACCTTTCGACCGACGTGCCCCGTAGCGAGAATAACTTGGGCAAGGACTGGAAGCAGTACATGTTTGAGGAAATGCCTACGATTGCTTCTATCACGATGCTTACGAAATTGCAGAATGATGTGCGTAATACGGAAAGCGAAGTGCTCCGCGTGTTGGCTGGTAATATCGACCTCAAGGATATTCGTGTAAACGAACTCAATGCGTATGTGCTTCCCGAAGCAACGACGCTCTTCCCGGGGCAGACCTTTAATTCGCACATCTTCATGGCGGCGGTGGATACCACACAGCGTCCTGAAATCTATGTGAACGGCAAGCGCTTGGAGACGGAGGGTACTTATAGTTTCACCGTAGGTGCTCCTGGTGAATACAGTTTCAGCGGTTATCTTGAAATGCCGAATGCGGCAGGTGAGGTAATTCGTCGCGAATTTATTCAGCGCTATAATGTCATCGCTCCTCCTGTGGGCGCAACGGTGGCGGCAGACTTGATGAATGTGCTCTATGCAGGTTTTGAAAACCCTGTGAGTGTGAGTGCTTCAGGAGTTCCTGCGAATAAGATTACGCTGACAATGACGGGCGGAAGTCTTACGGCGCAAGGCAATGGTAAGTATATTGCACGCCCCGAAAAGGTGGGTACGGACGTTACGTTCAATGTGACAGGTGTCGTGAATGGTCGTACACAGTCTATGGGTACTTACTCCTTCAAGGTGCGTAAATTGCCCGACCCAACGGCTTACATTACTGTTGGTACCGATAATTTCCGCGGTGGGCGTCTCTCCAAGGCCGACATCCTCGGTGCCAAGAGTTTGGGCGCTGCTATTGATGATGGTTTGCTTAATATCCCCTTCCGCGTGCTCGGTTTTGAGGCGGTCTTCTTCGACCGTATGGGTAACACGGTGATTTCCGTGTCACAAACGGCAAACTTCACCGATGCTCAAAAGGAACTCGTTCGCGAACTTCGTCGCGGTCAGCGCTTCTACCTTTCAAAGGTGCGTTGTATCGGTCCTGACGGCATTGAGCGTACGCTTCCTCAACCTCTTGAAGTGATTGTTAATTAAAGCATACTGCGCAGAGTAAATATTGCTGTGCGAGATGCAAATCTTCAATTTACAACAATGAAACATATACTGTTGTCTCTCATTCTCTCGCTCTGTGCACTCTCTCTTATCGCTCAACCTCCTGCACGCCGAAAGGCAGAGGCTGAAAAGAAGACGGCACAGACGAAAACTACGCCCACAGCATCCTCTTATCGTGAGTTTCCTGCGGCACCCGCAATGCCCACGAATGTGACTTGGCGTCGTGATATCTTCCGTGAACTCGATCTTACGGAAGACGCTAATGCTGTGCTTTACTTCCCCACTACGGCTACGGCTGACGGACGTGAAAACCTCTTTAACTATCTTTTCAAACTCGTGTTGCGCCGCCAGATTAAGGCGTATGATTATAAACTGGATGGCAACGAGCGCTTCACGGAGGATAATGTGGTGACGGCAAAGCAGCTCATGGATCGTCACGGCATTTTCTACGAAGAACGCGACGGACGCTTCCGTGTGAATGATGCTGACCTTCCCAATGAAGAGGTGAAGTCTTATTTCATCAAGGAAGTGGTGTATTTCGACCGCAATATGTCACAACTTCGTACGCGTGTGACGGCTATTTGTCCCGTTATGCATCGTGCGGATGATTACAGCGGTGGTATTCAGAAGACTCCCCTTTTCTGGATTAACTATGACGAAGTAGCGTCTCACTTAGGTAAACTTATGCTCATGGCAAGCAATTACAACAATGCTTCCATGCTTTCTGCCGACGACTACTTTACGCTCTCGCTCTATGATGGTGATATCTATAAGGTGTCAAACCTTCAGGACCGCTTCCTTGCCGCGTATTGCCCCACGGATACGGCGATGAAGAAGGAACAGGAACGTATTGAAAAGGAACTGACAGACTTCCAGCGCATTCTTTGGAAGGGTGATTCCGCTTTTGTCAAGGTGGATACCCTCGCTGTTGTGGCAGGCGATTCTATCGTCAAGGTTGAAAAGAAGACTGCTCGCCGCTCTTCTCGCCGCGGTACTACCGACAAGGTGAAGAAACAAAAGAAGGAAAAGAAAACCAAGGAACCTAAAGTGAAGCGCCAATCTTCACCCTCTGGCGGTGGTGGTCTGAGTGTGCGTCGTCAAAGAAGATAAGAGTTTAGAATTTAGAGTTTAGAGTACAGATAACAGAGTACAACTGCCATGCGGAGTGCTTGCACTCTCGTTCTCTTCACAGCGACACCGTCGCTGTGCCTCTTTCTCTCTCTCTTCCCCCCCCCTATACGTAAAAGCAAT
>JAZTYI010000035.1:0-7769 GCA_045636885.1 Alloprevotella sp. | reverse complement strand
CAGGGATATGCTTGAAATTGAGCGTTGCACTACCATTCACAACCGTTGCCTGCGCATACATCATCATATAGTCGCGAAGGAACTCCGGGGTCTGGGAGAATGACTGTACGAAAGATGCAGGCATCTCCATTTGTGCGCTGGAGCTTGTCTCATCGGCCTCGAAAATACAGAAATCGTTTACAGGAGTCACTGCATATACTGCCTTTGCAACATCCTTATCCTCTTTGTTATAATAGCGCACTGTCTTGAAGTCGGCCTTGTGAAGGTCTTCCTGCGGGCTGATGGTCATATAGGTGTGTTACAGCGCCTCTTGCAAGTCCTCGTCTGTACGATTCTCTGACGAATAATTGCGAACGAAGGCCGAGCCATCGGAGAGCAATGCCACCATCTCAGTACCTTTATCATCGGCCTCCCAGTTGAAGACAAGGCTACCGCTGCCATTGGGGTCTGCCCATACAGCACGGGTAGCAGTTTTAGTGGCATCACCATCGGCGGTGCTGGAGTGAAGTCTTACATACTCACCCTGGTGTGTGTCAGGAAGGACTGACGTTATATCATCGTTCTCACAGCTCGCTATCATTACGCCAGCGGCTAAACTTAGGAATAATCGTTGTTTGGATATCATATATATAATATGTGTTTTAAGGATGTTGACAAAAATTTATTCCCATTCGTGGTTCCAGGTTCCACCACTGTTAAAGTTACTACTATCCCACCCTGTGCGATGTTTGGAAACTCCAAATTCTGAATCGTCACTGTCGGGGGCACTACCCGTAATTGAGCCTGCAATTATGCCTTCTGTGCAAAACTGCAGTACGTGCATTTGAGGCGCATCGTAGTTTTTCTTTTGTTTCTGTGTCATAGAGGTATAGTTATTTAGTAATTAATCAAGGGGGGGCTATAGCTTACGCAGGGTAGATACGCAAGAATCCATCCGCCCATGCCGCAGTGGCGACAAGTGCAGATTGATTCCGTAAAAGGTGATCGGTCAGAGCCGAGCAATGTGCATGTGCAAGGTGTAAACAAACGGGCGTTTGAAGCGCCGTAGTGGCAGCTACAATGCACGTATTTACATTGGGGGTTTTGCCCCCCCCGCTGATAATAAGGGCATTACGCGCCACGAGAACGCAACGTAGTCCTGCGTTCCAGGTGGACGTAGGTCGTTGTGAAGGGTATGTGTGGCAACGTAGTTGAACATGTAAGTGGTGGTAGCGATTTATCAATTGTTACGGGTGGTATCATTGTCCATCCCCGCGGGTGTTGGTGAGTTCGTTGATGGATGGAGCGCGGGAAAATCGTTCCTTTTGCTATCCCCATTTTACTAACCATGCCAAAATTATAAAAAATTACGCACATAAGCAAAATGTACATTCTTGTTTAATATTTATTAGGATTTGTGGGGAGGGGAGGGAAGGTCTTTAGGGTCTCTAAGGTCTCTAAGGTCTTTAAGGTCGAACCGCAGCACATTTAATCTGCATGGACTCACAACCTCCCAACCTCATAACCTTACAACCTCATAACCTCATAACCTCCCAACCTCCCACCTTCATTACATTATTGTCAAACTTTTTGCCTTTGCTGTGGATAACTTCCAGAAAATTGGCGTAACTTTGCAGAACTTATGCTTAAAAAGATAATCACCTTCTTCGCCCTTTGTTTTGCCCTTTGCATGGCAGTGCCCTTCTCCGCTTTTGCAGAGAAGAAATTCACGTTGGTCATTGACGCCGGTCATGGTGGCAAGGACGTCGGTGCGGTTGGACGAAAGGCAAAGGAGAAGACCATTAACCTCAACGTGGCATTGGCTTTTGGTAAGTTGGTGGAGGAGAAATGTCCCGAGGTGAAGGTGATTTACACGCGTAAGACGGATAAGTTTGTGTCCCTCAAGGAGCGTGCGTCGATTGCCAATCGCAATCATGCGGACCTCTTTGTGTCGATACATACGAACGCAGTGCCACGTGGCAGAAAGGTGTATGGCACGGAGACCTTTACGCTTGGTATGGCGCGTGCGGATGAAAACCTTGAAGTGGCAAAGCGTGAGAACTCGGTAATTACTTACGAAGAAAATTACGAGCAAACGTATGCCGGTTTTGACCCCAACAGTCCTGAAAGTTACATCATCTTTGAGTTCATGCAGGACCGCTATATGGAGCAGAGTGTAGAACTTGCACGTTGTATTCAAAATCAGTATACCTCTCACGCAAAGCGACAGAATAAGGGTGTAAAACAAGCGGGGTTCCTTGTGCTTCGCGAAACATCGATGCCCTCGGTGCTGACAGAATTAGGATTTATCTCCACGCCCGACGAAGAGAATTACCTGAATTCCGCTCGTGGTCAGCGTCAGTTGGCACAGAGTCTGTACAACGGTTTTATCACTTACTATAAGAAGGTCACCAAGCATGGTGCAGCACCTCTGATTGCCCAAGATGTAGAAATATCAGAACCAACTGTTGTTACACCTGCCAAACAGACTTCAACAACCGTTGCTCCTAACGCTAAACCAGTGTATAAGGTGCAAATATTTACGAGTCCTACGAAGGTGAAATCATCTGACAAGCGACTTAAGAATGTGAAACAGGCAGACTACTATAAGGATGGAAAAACGTATAAGTACACCAGCGGTAGTTCTACGGACTATAATACCATCAACAACCTCCGCCGTCAACTCTCCAAGCGCTTCAAAGGTTGCTTCGTGGTGGCGTTCTTGAATGGCGAGCGAATTGACTTGAACGAGGCACGTAAGTTGAGTAAGTAAAAGGTTAGGTTATAAGGTTTAAAGGTCGCTTCGCTTTAAGGTTTTAAGGATTATAAAGTTTGAAAGGACTCAAAGGTTCTTCGCTATAAGAGTTTTAGAATCTGCGGTCCGCATGGCATCTCAAAACTTACAACCTTAAAACCTCATAACCTCCAATAATAATTTTATGAAAAAAGAAATAAAGATTGGCATCACTGCCATTGTAGCATTAGTGCTCTTTTATGTAGGGGTGAATTTCCTCAAGGGAATCAATGTGTTTACCTCTACAAATACGTATTACGTAAAGTTTGAAAACGCAGGCGGACTCACTCCCTCTGCGGCAGTATTGGCCAATGGTTATGCTGTAGGTATTGTGCGCGAAATGCACTACAATTATGCAGATAATAATTCTGTAGTGGTGTCAATCGAATTGGACAAGGCGATGCACGTGCCTGAAGGTACAACGGCAGAACTTGAGAGTTCGCTTATGGGAAGTGTAACCCTTCACCTTTTGCCCGGCAAGAATCCCGTGAAGTACCTTGAGCGTGGAGACACCATCATGGGAAGTAAGCATTTTGGCGCCATGGATCGTGCGGCAGAAATGCTTCCTACGGTAGAGAAGATGCTCCCGAAGGTAGATTCAATTATGGGCAACCTCAATCGCATTACGGGAGATTCTGCCATGTTGGCATTGGTGAAGAACTTGGCGGTGATTTCCGAAAACCTTGCACAGACCACAACGCGTATCGACCACCTCATGGGTGAAGAAATCCCTGCGCTCATGTGCAATGTAAACGAATTGACGGGCAATCTCAATAAGGTGACAGGTGACATTGCAAAGGGCAACCTTGATTCTACAATGATCGCTCTTCACGCTACGATGCAGAATGCTGACACCCTCACACAACGCTTGAATGCACTTACAGCAACGCTCAACTCAAGCATGACCTCTACGGACAATAGTCTTGGGTTGCTCTTGAACGACCGTGGCATTTACGATGGTTTATATCGCACGATCAACAGCGCCGACTCCCTTCTTATTGATATGAAGGCGCGCCCCGGTCGCTACATTCACTTCTCAGTTTTTGGTAAGAAGCAGAAGTAATAATAGAGTACAGATAACAGAGTACAGAGTACAAGTGTTATCCCCCAAAAAACTATAGGTTTACGCTCCGCATGGAGTTGTACTCTGTTATCTGTACTCTGTACTCTATTTTCCTTTCTCCATTTCAAAGCATGCACACACAACTTCCCCAGTGGAACAAATGCGTGGAGCGCCTTAAGCAGGTGATTCCCGCAGATGACTTTGCCAAGACTATTGGACAACTTACCTTTGTCGGTTTCGCTGACGGTAAGTTGCGCATTGGTGTGCCTTCGCGTGAAGTGGCAGAGGCGATAGACAAGAGTGCGTATGCTTCTACTATAGGTGCTGCCCTTGCAGAAGCGTTTGGCAGTGGAGTGCGCATTGCTTATGCCCTGGTGCAACCCCGTCCGCAGCAGACGATTCCACCTGCTGAAGCGGCGCAACTCAACACCATACAGCAACGCAAACTTCCCCCGCTGGATCCCCAACTCAACAAGCATTATACCTTCGAAAACTTTGTGAGTGGTGCGAGTAATAAGTTGGCACTCTCCGTAGCGCGTTCGATTGCTGACAAACCTCAAGGGAATACCTTTAATCCCTTCTTTATCTATGGTCCATCAGGGGTGGGGAAGACACACTTGGCTAATGCTATCGGCGTAAGCGTGTTGGAGCGCAATCCAGAAATGCGTGTGCTCTTTGTTTCGGCACATGTGTTTAAGACACAGTACACCGAGTCGGTGGTGAAGAATAACTTTAACAACTTCATCAACTTCTATCAATCTATTGACTTGCTCATTATTGACGATGTGCAAGAAGTGTCGACGGCAAAGACACAGCAGGCGTTCTTCCATATTTTCAACCACCTTCAGCAGAGTGGTCGTCAGATTATCATGACCTGTGACCGCCCGCCCGTAAAACTTGAGGGGATGGAAGACCGCATGCTCACGCGCTTCAAGTGGGGTATGGTGGCAGAAATGGAAATGCCCGATGCCACATTGCGCCGTGATATTGTTAAGGCGAAACTCAAACGCAACGGCATCCGCACTGGATTCTCGCAGGAAGTGATTTCATACATTTCCGAGAATGTAGTAAGTAGTGTGCGCGAAATTGAAGGTGTCATCAACGCGATTATGGCATACTCCATTGTGGACAGTCATGAAATCGACTTGGAATTGGTGAAGCGCATCGTAGCGCGTATGGTCAACCTTGAGAAGCGTGAAATTTCTATGGAGAATGTGCTCCAAACAATCACCGAACAGTTTGGCACGTCGCAAAAGGAACTCTTCTCAAAGAGTCGTAAGCAGTCGCTTGTGCGTTGCCGTCAGTTGGCGATGTATCTTACGCATAAATACACCAACATGGCATACGCCGAAATCGGACGCCGCTTTGGTGGGCGCGACCATACAACGGTCATTCACGCCTGTACACAAATCTCCACCCGCATCAGTTCGGATGCCGATTACCGTCATCAGGTGGAAGAACTGGAAGGGATGTTGAAAAAGTAAAATCATAACCATAAAGAAAGTGGGTGCGCCAGAATTTATTTGGCGCACCCACTTCCTTTTTTATCTTTAGTTTGTTATCACTTTAGAGTGTAAACTTCTTTACAAAAGCATCTTTTCCGTCTTCAATCTTCACGATAACAGTACCGTTAAGACCATTTGTTGAGATAGAAGCAGTGCCGTTCACGTAGCGAGAAGCGATCAACTTACCGTCAATAGTGTAAACGCTTGCAGTAGCATTTGAAGCAGTAATGATAAGTTCGCCAGGGATTGCCTTGACGTCAGCATTCATGCTGCTATTGCTAAGAGTTTCAATACCTGTAAGTGTAGCTTCGCCCACCTTTGCCTTTTCAGCTGCAATGATTTCACCAGTGTAGGCATCCAAAAGCATTGCAATTACAGTAGTGTTGCTAAGGTTTCTAATGCTGCTGGGAACAGGGATGGTGTAAGTGTGTTGCTTCAGTTCGCCCTTCTGAATAGAACCGCTCAAACTGCCTTCAATGCCGTATACGTCATAGATTTCACGTGCGACGTCGTTGAAAATAGTGCCGTACGTACTTTTCTTTTGATAGAGAGGCTTGAGGTCATCAGGAAGATCAGCTTCTGTGTATCCAGTTTGACTCGCTAACTCATAAGAATAATAATTCGCCTGTGAACCCTTGATTTTGTCTTCCATAAATGCGTAAGCCACGTAGTAAGGAGCATCGGGGAGAGAGACGTTAAATCTTGTATACGAAGTGATTTCGATTTCGCTCTTATCTTCAGAAAGAGTGCTGCTTACACCCATCTGTGCTTCTGTGGGCAATACCTTAATATATTCAGCAATATCCTTGATGCCATAGTCTTTGTTTCCCAATCCATGGTAAGGATCGACAACCGTAATACGATTCATGAGGGCAGCGGGGAAACCAGGCGCTTCATCCAACAGGGGAGCGTAAGTTTCGCTAACATTGGGGTCACCGCTACCTTCGGGACCATGCACGGCAATGCCAATGAAATCATTGGGGAAATCTCTCTTGAGGTTCTCGATTGCTACAGCACCACGAGGACACCATCCACACCATGAACCTGTAAATTCCTCCATCACCACCTTGCGTGGATAACTTTCATTCAAGGCAATGAGGTAGCAAGCCGAACCGTTGTCTGCGGGATAACCGTCTGCTTCACCATTTACCTCAATGATTTCAACACTACATTCGTGTCTGCCTTCTTGAGTAGGACTTACTACAGGAACGCCAATTTGGAATGCACCCAGGAAGGGGATCGTGTCTACGGGGAGTTCTTCAATATATTCGTCCTCGCCAATCGTTACCTTTGCCTTAACAGAGAGGATGGGGTAGTAACCGAAGTTTATATAATTTGCAAAAGCGTAGTACTCAGATCCAACCATCGTGCGGTCTACATAAGAGAGTTGTGAGAGTGTAGCGTCGTTTTTCTTAAGTCCAGCTTCACCTTCTGTTTCACATACGAAGAATGCAGAACCATTGCTTGAGAGGTCATACCATTCTCCGTTCTGACCTGCAAGCAATGAGAGAGGAGTGTTAAGGTCTTCAGTGAAGAATACAGCACCTTCAGTAATATTACCCTCTAAAGTATAACCAACTATGATAGGGTCACCATCCATTGTGTAATCGCAGTCAACGGTGATAACTTCGTAGGTGTTAAATGTAGTAAGCGTCTTTTCCCAAAGGTTCTCACCACTGAGTGATTTACGAATCCACATTGTTGCACGGTCAGCTTGGTCACCAATGACGGTGTAGATCATTGTTATTTTGTTGCCACTGAAGCGCTCCGTGATAGAAGGAATGTAATAGGTAGCAACATCCATCGTATTTGAAGGACCAAGAGTACCGTATACGATATCCTTAGAAATGTTATTGTTGGTTAACCAATAAGGATTGCTGATATAATCCTCAACGTTGCCACGCGTTTTCATAACGGGCATTTCCAACTGAGTCTTTTGGATGGAAGAGAGTGGTTTCTTGGGCATCTCAATCGCCTCCATCTTTTCTTTACTACTCCAATTGCGGAGTTTACTTTGAAGTTGTGCGTTTACAGCAATCACACCGCACATCATCAACAAGGGAAGAAGTAAAATTTTCTTCATAGAATAGTTTGTGTTAGTTAATAAATGAATTTGCAAGATGAGACTAACAAAATGTCAGTATTTCGGGCACAAAGGTATAATAAAGATTTTGAAATATAGGTGTCTTCTGTAATTTATTTAAATAATAATGCCTGTGGTACGGCAAAATGTTTTTTTAGGGGACAAAACATGACAACTGAGTTACCTTGATAAAAAATGATTTCGTATATTTGCAACGAGTAGGGTGTTCACCTCCCAACCTCATAACCTCCCAACCTCATAACCTCCCAACCTCATAACCTCCCAACCTCATAACCTCCCAACCTCATAACCTCCCAACCTCATAACCTCCCAACCTCATAACCT
>JAZTYI010000034.1:0-7677 GCA_045636885.1 Alloprevotella sp. | reverse complement strand
GACCCCAAAAATGGGCTTTTCGGGATAAAAAAAGTGGAGATAACCCTGATTTCATGGGCTATCTCCACTTCCGTAACACAAAGATACAAAATTTCAAAGCGAAATGCAAATCCGTTAACACTTGTTAACACCAACATTATTTCTCATTTTTCGTCATTTTTCGGAGGTGCTACACGCCCTCTTCATACTCCAACAGATCGACTTCAAGATCGGCCGTTTCATCACGCATCACCTTAAGATTCCATCCACCGATGGAGAGTTCGAGTTTCAGCAAGGCGCCGCCGTCCATACCGGGCATACACACCTGCGAACCAAATACGAGTTTCTGCGCTGTCGACTGTTCCTTATAATAGGTCATACCGGCGAGTGTGCCATACTCACGGTCTTCTGTGCTCAAATAGTTAAGGAATTGGTTCTTGAGAAAGGTATGGCGATAAACGACTGCCCCATCACGCTTGACGTTGAGGTGCACCACATTATCGTAGAACAAGGTACCAATCACGTCGGCAACCACAGGGAGCGATTCGTCGGGACGGCGCTCAATGGTCATGTGATAAACGTGCCCAGCAATCGTATCAACGTAATCTCTCACAGCCACTTTCTCCGCTATGGGAGCAGTCTGCTGTTCCTTCTGCGTAGGTTTAAGCACCACCTCCTCCTGTGTATTTTCGTGCGCCTGCTTCCCACATGACACCAGAGTCATGACCGCAAGCGCAAGGTAAAATATCGTTCTCATTTTCATAGTATCTTAATGATTCATCTACGCAAAGTAACAAAGAATCTCGCACACCGACAAGATTTCGCCCAAGTTTCTGACGTATCAGACAGGAATGGTGTAATTTTGCCCACAAAATCAATGTGCAGTTAGACACATTTATAGGACATCCCCACCTCTCTAAACCCTAAACTCTAAATATTGCTGTCCGGTAAATACAGATAACTCATTGTTTGATGGATCGTTGTACTCATACCCCCCCCTTATAGAGATTCAACCGAAAGAAAATGAGAATTTCTATGTTTAAGAGAACACGAATCTCACGAATAACACGAATCACCGTGCGGGATATTTTTTTGCTAATCGCTTTCGAATAACACCAATCACCGTGCGGGGCATTTTATAACACAAACCGAAGGACGCGCAAGTCAATAACACGTTTTTTATTATCCGGAGGGTATTCGTGCAATTCGTATGCGATAAGCAAGGTGACGCCCCGCAAGGATTCGTGTTATTCGTGCAATTCGTGTTCTCTAAAATAAAGAGATAAATTTTACCGGATAGCTATAAACTCTAAACTCTCAACTCCATAATGAAATCACTTCTCCCCCTACTGTTCATCAGCCTCATTGCTCTCTTCTCTTGTGATGATGAATATAAAGACCGAGCGGATGAAACGCCCTCACCCTTCCCTACCGAAATGGGAAGGCGAACGGTGCTGATTTACTGCGCTGCGCAGAATAGTTTGGGTTACACCAGTTACTCCGGCACCAACAACTGGACGAAGGACTCTACCGAACTCGCTGCAGGAAAGCACTTTATAGCCGAAGATGACCGCCTCCTGGTGTTTGTTGATGATGCCCATCATCCCCGCATGTATCGCTTCAGCGCCGACCGCGACCCTCAACTCGTGTTTCAGTGGGGCACAGATGTCAACTCCTCCAACCCCTCCATCCTTAAGGACGTACTCACACGGGTGAAGGAGCGTTTCCCCGCCACAGAATACGGACTCACCATGTGGTCGCATGCCGACGGATGGATCCCTTCCAGCAACACAACCTACTCCATGTCTCCCCTATCCTTTGGGATTGACGTTGGCGAAAACGGGGACATGCGCTACGATGTCACAGCAGATGGAAAAACGAGTGGTGCACAGATGAATATCACCGACATGGCGCGTGCCATCAAGCAAAGCGGATTGCACTTTAAGTACATCTTCTTCGACGCCTGCTTGATGCAATGCGTGGAATCGGGATACGAACTTCGTGAGGTGACGGACTATATCATAGCCTCCCCCATTACGATTGCGGGCAATGGTGCTTATTACACCCACATGCTGGAGCGTGGATTGTTCTCCAACAACCCTTGCGACATTGCGCAAACTTATTACGAGGACGTTATCTCCGACGAACTTTATGGCGAATACCGCGGGTTTGGCATCGTTATCTCGGCACTCAAAGCGGACGAACTACAACCCCTTGCCGAAACTGTCAGAGAGGCACTTAAGGATGTAGACTTCACTCATCTTGACCTGTCAAAAGCGCACGCCTACAGCGTATATCATGAAAACTACTTCTACCGCCCCCACTACTACGACATGAGTTCTGCACTGCGCCAGTTACTCACCAAAGAGCAGTTTGCACGTGTAAACCAAGCGCTTTCGCGTGCCCTCCCCTTCTTTGCCGCCTCACAACGCTACTGGGTGGCACCCGCCTATATTTTGAGGGAGCAGTATCACAACATCAACACCACGGAGTGCTGTGGCATGTCGATGTTCTTCCCCCAACAAGTGTATGCCGACAATGCCTATCGATGCGAAAATGGCAATCATAACGAAACCTACAGAGCAACGGCTTGGGCAAAGGCGATTGGGAAGAGTGAGAAGGGGGAGTAGGTAGTAAGTAGTAGGTAGTAAGTAGTAAGTAGTAAGTAGTAAGTAGTAAGTAGTAAGTAGGAGGTAGTAGTGAGTAACCCTTGCGGAGTGTAAAAAAAGACCGGACGGCGCTCTCCCCCTGTTTATAGGGGGAGGGGACCGCCTTGGCGGTGAGGGGGTGCGAAAAAAGTGAGGAGAGAGTAGTGAGGAGTATGCCATGCGGCGTGTATTTAGCACCCCCTCACCAGCAAAGCTGGTCCCCTCCCCCTATAAACAAGGGGAGAGCGCCATCCGGACCTTCAACTCCTCGCATCGTGCGTCCCTACCAATCAACACCTCTCCCCGCATGGACTACTACTTACTACCTACTACCTACTACCTACTCCCCCTCCTACACAATGTTAAGTTTTCAAAATAAGCAACGCATTTAGGAGATATATTTAATAATAAGTTGTATCTTTGCAGAGAATGTATACAAATCCTTAACGTACAAATAACTTTTTACTATGCGCAAAGCTATTTACACGCTTCTGTTAGGTTGCTTGGCACTGCCCGCTGCAGCCGACTATGAGCACCCTTTGCAGGGTTTTGAGTATGACGCTTCGGAGAATTTGGCTCCGCAGGGTCGCAACGACTGGGAAAACCCCGAGCGCGTTGCCCTCAACAAGCAGCAACCTCATGCTTGGTTCTTCAACTTTGAGAATGTAGACCAGGCGCGTAAGGTGTTGCCCGAAAACAGTAAGTATTGGAAGTCGCTCAACGGCGAATGGAGCTTCAACTGGGTGGGTAACCCCGAAGAACGTCCCGTGGACTTCTACAAGGTGGACTATGACGTGACAAACTGGGACAAGGTTCAGGTGCCCATGAACTGGAACGTGGTAGGTATTCAGAAGGACGGTTCACAGAAGTACGGCACGCCCGTATATTCTAACCAGCGCGTAATCTTTGCTCACCAGGTAGCTGTAGGCGACTGGAAGGGCGGTGTGATGCGTGAGCCTGCTCAAGATTGGCCTACGTATAAGAACCGTAATGAAGTGGGTTCTTACCGCCGCACATTCACTGTGCCTGCTGACTGGGCAGGACGTCAGGTGCTCATCAGCTTTGACGGTGTTGACTCATTCTTCTATCTTTATGTCAATGGCAAGTACGTGGGTTTCTCAAAGAACTCTCGTAACGTGGCTGAGTTTGACATCACGAAGTACCTCGTAGCGGGTGAAAACGTATTGGCAGTAGAAGTGTATCGTCACTCTGACGGTTCGTTCCTCGAAAGCCAGGATATGTTCCGCCTCCCCGGTATCTTCCGCACTGTAGCACTCTCTGCAAAGCCCCAGGTACAGGTGCGCGACTTGCAGGCAATTCCCGATTTCGATAAGGACTTCGTGAATGCTACGCTTGCTATTGATGCAGAAGTGCTCAACCTCACCAGCAAGAGCGTGAAGGGTTACACCATTGATTACTCACTCTACGCTGTAGAACTCTATGGCGAAAAGACTACACTCGTTCCCGGTGCTGCTGCTTCTGTAAAGGTAGGCGCACTTGCGAAGAACGATGCCGACCATGCGAAGGTAACCATGCAGGTGGGTGCACTCGTAAACAAGTGGAGCGCAGAAGCACCTTACCGCTACGTGCTCGTAGGTCAGTTGAAGGACAAGAAGGGTAAGGTTGTTGAAACCTTCTCTACAAACGTTGGTTTCCGTAAGTGTGAAATCAAGGATACACCCGCTTCTGAAGACGAATTTGGTTTGGCAGGTCGTTACTACTTCCTCAATGGCAAGCCCATTAAGATGAAGGGTGTGAACCGTCACGAAACATGCCCCGAACGCGGTCACGCTATTACACGTGAGCAGATGGAGTATGAAGTAATGCTCATGAAGCGCGGTAATATCAACCACGTGCGCAACTCTCACTACGTTTGCGACCCCTATTGGTACTACCTCTGCGACAAGTATGGTATCTACCTCGAAGACGAATGTAACATCGAGAGTCACCAGTACTACTACGGCGAAGCTTCACTCTCACACGTTCCCGAATTTAAGAACCACCACGTAGCGCGTAATATGGAAATGGTGTACAACAACATCAACCACGCGTCTATCGTAATTTGGTCGCTCGGTAATGAAGCTGGTCCTGGTCAGAACTTCGTGGAAGCTTACAACGCTATCAAGAAGGTGGACACTACACGCCCCGTGCAGTACGAACGTAACAACGACATCGTGGATATGGGTTCTAACCAGTATCCCTCAATCGCTTGGGTGCAGGGTGCTGTGACTGGTAAGTATGGTGTTAAGTATCCTTACCACATCTCTGAATATTCTCACTCAATGGGTAATGCCGTAGGTAACCTCATTGACTACTGGGAAGCTATGGAAAGCACAAACTTCTTTATGGGTGGTGCTATTTGGGACTGGGTGGACCAGGCTGTTATTAACTACGATCCCGTTACTGGAGATAAGTATTGGGGTTACGGTGGTGACTTTGGTGACAAGCCCAACGATGGTATGTTCTGTATGAACGGTATCATGCGCCCCGACCTTTCACCCAAGGGACAGTACTTTGAAGTGAAGAAGGTTTATCAGAATGTTGGCGTGAAGGCGGTTGACATGAAGAAGGGTGTGATTGAAATTTTCAACAAGAACTACTTCGTGCCCCTCAACGACTACCAGATTGTTTGGAGCCTCTATGAAAATGGCGAATGCGTTTTGGCAAATCAGTACCTCACTGGTCCCAAGATGGCAGTAGGTCCTCGCGAAAAGCAGAACTTCCGTCTTGACCTCTCAGGCGTACAACTCAACGAAACAAGCGAATATTTCGTGAAGGTTCAGTTCAAGTTGGCAAACAACAAGCCTTGGGCGAAGAAGGGTTACGTGCAGATGGAAGAACAGCTCCTCGTGAAGGAAGCTACAAACCTCCCCTCTATCGCTGCAGGTCAGAAGGGTGCTATCGAAACAAAGGCAGAAGGTTGTCGCCTCCTCGTGAAGGGTGAAGACTTCACAGCAACATTCTGCACGAAGAAGGGTTGTCTCGCACAGCTCGCTTACGATGGTTTCGATGTCATCAAGCCCAACTCTGGCGGTATGGTTCTCGATGCTTACCGTGCGGCTACTGACAACGATATCTGGGTATATCAGCAGTGGACAAATAAGGGTACGCACAACTTGAAGCACAAGGTGCTTAACATGACGCAGACTAAGGGTAAGAATGGCGAACTCGTGCTCGCATTTACCGTAGAAAGTCAGGCACCCAAGTATGCTAATATCCTCGGTGGTTCATCTGGTCGCTACAGCATCGTAGAAAAGGGTGATTCACTCGGTGAAAACGACTTTAAGTTCACTACTAACCAGATTTACACCGTTTATGCTGACGGTTCTGTAGAACTCCAGGCGGCTATCACGTCAAATAATCCCACGTTGATTCTCCCCCGCCTTGGTTATCACCTCGAAATGCCCAAGCAGTACGAATTTGCTACGTACTACGGCCGCGGTCCTGTGAATAACTACAACGACCGTAAGACAGGTCAGTTCATTGAACAGCACAGCCACAGCATCTATGATAACATCATGCTTCCCAAGCCTCAGGATTACAGCAACCGTGAAGACGTACGCTGGATTTCGCTTACTAACGAAGCAGGTCATGGTGCGGTATTCGTAGCAGGTGGTCAGATGTCTGTTTCTGCACAGCCTTGGACAAACCTCGAACTCCTTTATGCGCCCCACTTCTACCAGCTTCCCGAAAGCACGGGTACACACCTCTACCTTGACAGCAAGGTAACAGGTCTTGGTGGTGCTTCTTGCGGACAGGGTGGTCCTTTGAACCCCGACCGTTGCTTGGCAAATGCGCACAACTTCAGCTTCATCATTCGTCCTGTACTTGGCAACAACATGGCAGAGCAAGCTAAGGTTGCTACTGCTGGCGAACAGCCTTTGACCATCACTCGTAGCAACACGGGTAAGGTGGAAATCTCTTCTGTAGACAAGAGCCGCACTATTATGTACAGCTTGAACGGTGCGAAGAAGGGCACTCAGTACACTGAAGCAATCAACCTCCGCGACGGTGGTGTGGTGAAGGCATGGTATGCTGACAACGAAGCACTTGCTGTAGAAATGTCGTATGCGAAGATTGAAAGTGTGCCCCTCGTGGTTACTTTCTGCTCAAGCCAGGAACCCGGTGAAGGCGCTGACCGCCTCGTTGACGGTGACAACTCTACCATCTGGCACACTGTTTACGGCGTAACCGTAGCGAAGTACCCCCACTGGATTGACTTCGACGCAAGCGAAGTGAAGAACATGAAGGGCTTCGTTTATACTCCTCGCCAGAACGGTCCTAACGGTCAGGTGAAGGATTATGAAATCTACGTTTCTCAGGACGGCAAGGAATGGGGCGAACCCGTGAAGAAGGGCAGCTTCGCGAAGGGCGCAGATCCCAAGCGCGTACTCTTCGACGCTCCCGTACAGGCACGTTACATCCGCTTCCGCGCACTCTCTGAACAGAACGGTACAGACTTTGCCAGCGGTGCAGAATTTAGCTTGATTGCTGACTAAGATCGTATCAACATAAAATGAGCGCTCCATACGGGGCGCTCATTTTATGTTGGAAATATTGGTGTCCGGTAAAGTTTTTGAGAAGTAGCGACCTTTGGTTCAGGGGGAATCATCCAAGCAGTGGTATTTATACCATTCAAATAACTTTATATTCATAGAGTTATAGGCGTTTACCGGACAGTTCCCATTGCCTAAGGCAAACAAAAAAGGGATATAACATTTGTGGGTTATGCGTGCATTGCCCTCCTACGGGGTAGGGTGTTCAAAATCAACATTATTACTAAGATTAGGAGAACATAGATATATTACAGAATATTAATACTTTATAGTATTATTTTCGGTCTTACCTATCTTGATGATAACGCTGAAGGCGTCACCGCTCGGTAACTTTGAGAGTTTCACTCGCTCAATGACGCTGAAGGCGTCACCGCTCGGTAACCGGGTGGTTTGAGCGTAGCGAATACCCCCGGATTGGTATCAGAGAGTAGTCGCACTCTGGAAGAGTGCCCCAACACCTGACATATCTTGTTGCTCGGGCACCCCTCCAGGGT
>JAZTYI010000033.1:0-12727 GCA_045636885.1 Alloprevotella sp. | reverse complement strand
TAATTGCGGGTAACTAATAATGGTTGAGGTTTTGTTATATAGTACCGAATTGGCGCCCCCAAAATGAGAGCAAAAATAACAATTTTTCAAACGCCTGTATTTCAACTGTTTATAAGTTTGTTATATAGAAGCAATAAATTAAATTCAGTTGGATCTTGTCTTGCGTGACCTTTAGTTGCCACATCGAGAATTTATGTGTGCATCGCCCTCTTAATGGAGATATGACTTTTCATTGAACGCTTCCCTCCTGATGCAATTCTAAGCACTAACGGGGATTCTCCATTTGCAAGCACTTTATGCTTGTAACAAACTACAGAAATTGATGTTTTCATGCGGTTGACTTCTCGGTTGACTTTTTTCGAGTCAACCAAAGGGAAAAATGCGGATGGGATAAAACAAAAAAGCGTCGATAATCGTAAGACTATCAACGCTTGACAATTCAGTCGGGGTGACTGGAATCGAACCAGCGACCTCACGCCCCCCAGACGCGCACTCTAACCGGACTGAGCTACACCCCGAATTGCGAGTGCAAAGGTACTACTTTTTTTCATACGAGCAAGTGTGGTGTGTTAAAATGCACTTTTTTTTTGTTAAAAAGTTTTTGTAGCAGATAATAAATGTATACTTTTGTATGTTGAATATAGCAAAATCTACGTTAAGTAGTTCTTAACCTTGTTTTTGCGGAAATTTTAGTCTAAACTATTAACCTAATATTAAAAGCTTATGAAGAAATTTTTACTCTCTCTTCTTGTGATGGTTGCTTCTGTGGCTATGGCACAGGATGTGACTTTTGACTTCAAAGGCAATCCTTGGGGTTGTACTTTGGGTAGTGGAACAGGACCAACTGCTGAAGCAGGTAATATTCCCGAAATTACTCAAGATGGCGTTGTGCTTACTTTTGACATTGGTACGCACACCAATACGCCTCCTCGTATGTGGAATGGTCCGCAGTTGCGCGTTTACAAAGGTAACACTGTAACGCTTACAGTTCCTGCAGGCAAAGTTGTTGTTAAGGCAGTTTGGACTGCAACAGGTGAAAGTTATCACGGACTCGCTGTTGCGGGTGTAGATGTTGACGCTACCGTAGGTTGGACAGGTTCTGCAACAGAACTCGTTTTTGACGTAACTAAGAACAGCCGTTATAACACACTCGTTGTAACTCTTGCTGATGAAGGTGAAGAACCCGGCACAGGTGGCGGTGAAGAACCCGGCACAGGTGGTGGTGAAGAACCCGGTGAAGGTGAAGAACCTGGCACTGGTGGTGAATCTGGCGACATGTCTGCTTTCAATGGCGATTTCGAAACATGGGTAGACGGACTTCCCAATAACTGGAAATCTGCTTCTACAGCAGGTAACGCTACACTCTCACAGAGCACAGACGCTCACAGTGGTAACTACTCTGTATGCGTAGCAGGAGCTTCTAGCAACAAGCGCCTCGCTTACAAGGAAATGACGCTTAAGGCAGGTACTTACACTATGAAGTTCTATGCTAAGGCTGCAACAGAAACAGGTGCAAGTGTACGTCCTGGTTATACTCCCGTAGATGCTGACAACAAGGCAGGTACTTATGTTTATGGCGACTATACGAACGACATTACTACCAGCGAATGGGTGGAAGTGACACACGAATTTACGCTTGAAGCAGATACGCGCCTCTCGCTCGTTATTATGAATGCGAAGAACCCTGGTGGTGACGTGCTCATTGACGATTTTACGTTCGAAACAACTGACGGAGGCATTTTGGATGGAGGTTCTACCGAAAATCCCGACCAAGGCGAAGAACCTGGCGAAGGTGAAGAACCAACTCCTGACGTTCCCGGAGTTTCTGCTCTTTGGACGTCTGCATTCGCCAACAATATGGGTGGTTTTACACTTGACAACAAGGTGATGCCTGCTGAATTGAGCTACGTGTGGAAGTATGACTCTTATGGTTACATGAAGGCTTCGGCTTATGCCAACAGCACTCGTTATGCCACTGAAGCATGGTTGGTATCTCCCGTGTTGAACCTTGCAAACGCTACAGATTGCTCGCTCGTATTTGATCAGGCTGCCAATCACTTTACCAGTCAGGAAAACTTCCTTGCAGCATGTAAGGTAATGGTGAAGGAAAGTACTGCTACAGATTGGACTGAACTCGCTTATGAAGGTTTCCCCGCTGGAAATTCATGGACGTTTGTAACTTCAACTGCTGACCTTAAGGCCTACGCTGGTAAGTCTATTCAGTTGGCATTCGTTTATACAAGTACATCAGATATTGCTGGTACTTGGGAATTGAAAGACCTTACTATTGAGGGTAATGGTAGCGTAGAAGTAGAAGCTCCCGAAATTCCTGTTCCCGCATACACTACAATTGCAGAACTTAAGAGCAATGCTACTGCTACAGAGGCAGTTGTGAAGTATGAATTTACAGACCTCCTCGTTACAGGTGTTTGCACTTCTGGTTCTAACTACAATGTATATGTAACCGACGGCGTAGAAGGTTTGCTCCTCTACGGTAAGAACGCTCCTAACTGCAAGGTGGGCGACAAGATCAGTGGTTCTATCGAATCTGGTTTGAAGCTCTACAATGGTCTCACAGAAATGACTGGTGTTGACTATGCAAACGTAACTGTTACAAGCAGTGACAATGCGGTAACTCCTCTCGTGCTCACTATGTCTGAAATTGGTTCTGACTTGAAGAAGTACGAAAATATGTTGGTGAAGCTCGAAGGTATCACTTTCGGTGCTGACGCGTTGGCAAGCAAGAACATCACGATGATTGATGAGAACGACTGTGAAATGACGCTCCGCGACAACTTCGGCGTTTTGACAGACTTCATCTTCGATCCTCTTAAGACTTACAATGTAACTGCATTCGTAGCTTGCTACAATGGTAATGCTCAGCTCTATCCTGCTTCTGCTGAAGATGTAGAAGTAATCACCAGCCTCCTTCCCTCTAACGTGACTTGGGCACAGGAAGAAATCGCTATCTTGAGCGGTGAAGCATGGGTGGTTGAAAACCAGTTCTCTGTAGAAGGCGATGTTCGTCCCGTATTCTATTCTTCAAACGAAGCAGTAGCAACTGTAGACGAAAGTGGTTTGATTACAGTCAATGGTTACGGTATGGCTGAAATTACAGCTGAAGTTGCTGAAAATGAAACTTACTTGGCAAGCAAGTCAACATTCAAGCTCTACGTAATTGAAGGTGACGGCACTTTGCAAAATGCTTACACAGTAGCTGATGTACTTTACTTTTATGGCAAGGTAACTGATAAGGTATGGGTGAAGGGTACAATTTGCGGTTCTTTGAGTAAGACTAATGAACTTACAACAGACCCCGAAGCGGTTCAACCTTCAAATCTCGCTATCGGTAATGAAGAAACATTCCTTCCAGTTCAGTTGTCTTCAAAAACTGCTCCTCGTGAGAATTTGAATCTCCTTGACAATCCTGAAATGCTCGGTCAGACTGTTTGGGTATACGGTAATATCGAAAAGTATTTCTCTATGCCTGGCGTGAAGAGCGTAACAGACTTCAGTCTTGACGGTGTAACAGGTATTGATGCTGTAGAAACAGAAACTGCTGCGAAGGGTATCTACCTCCTCGACGGTCGTCGCGTTCAGCAGCCTGTGAAGGGTATCAACATTATCAATGGTAAGAAGGTTGTAGTGAAGTAAACCTCGCTCAACTGATACATATTTTAAGCCTCCCTCTTTAGAGTCATTCTGAAGAGGGAGGTTCTTTTTACCGATTATCCCTAAATTTACCCCCCTGAAAACTATCCGTATCCCGCTAATTATTGTTAACTTTGCCATGTTAACATAAAAGCATATTCTATGAAACCATTATTTATAGCTGGTCCCTGCGTGATTGAGTCGGCTGAACTCTTAGATGTTGTTGCTGCAAAGTTGGCGCAGATTAAGGAGCAGACGGGTGCTGAAGTATACTTTAAAGCCTCTTTTGACAAGGCTAATCGCACTTCTATCCATTCCTTCCGTGGTCCTGGTTTGGAACAGGGTTTGCAGATGTTGGCAGACATTAAGGCGAAGTACGGACTTCCCCTTTTGACCGACGTGCACGAAAGTTTTCAGGCTACTGCCGCAGGTGAGGTGGTGGACGTTTTGCAGATTCCCGCCTTCCTCTGCCGTCAGACGGACTTGCTCGTAGCAGCTTCGCAGACGGGTAAGGTGGTGAACATCAAGAAGGCGCAGTTCCTTTCGGGTGAAGATATGCAGTTCCCCGTTGAGAAGTGTCGCGAGAGCGGTGCCAAGGAAGTGTGGCTCACAGAGCGTGGTAATATTTACGGATATAACAACCTCGTGGTTGACTTCCGCAACATCCCCTTGATGAAGAACTACACCGACCGCGTGATTATGGACTGCACACATTCCGTGCAGCGTCCGGGTGCAGCGGGTGGTAAGACGGGTGGCAATCGTGAGTTTGTGCCCGCTATGGCAAAGGCGGCAAAGGCATTTGGAGCAAATGGTTACTTCTTTGAAACGCATCCCAATCCCGAAGCAGCTTTGAGTGATGGTCCCAACATGCTCTACTTGGATGAACTCGACGGACTCATTCAGGACTTGTTGGCATAAATAGAAAAGGTTTTAAGGTCGCATTGCAGGGCAAGAGTACAACTAACAGAGTACAGAGTACAACTAACAGAGTACAGAGTACAACTGACAGAGTACAAAGTACAACTACCATCCGGATGGACTTCTTAACCTCTTAACCTCTTAACCTCATAACCTCATAATCTCAAGAACATTACTATGAGTTTACATATTGAAACCGCAATCAAATGCCTTCGCGATGAGTCGGACGCTATTCTTGGATTGATTCCCTTGTTAGATGACAATTTTGACAAGGCTGTAGAACTGATTCTTGCCAGCAAGGGTAAGTTGGTCGTAACGGGCGTAGGTAAGAGCGGACACATTGGTGCGAAGATTGCCGCAACATTGGCGTCGGTGGGAACACCCAGTTTCTTCGTCAATCCCCTCGATGCCTTCCATGGCGACTTGGGCATGATTCAGCAGGAAGATGTAGTGCTTGCCATCTCCAACTCAGGGCACACCGACGAACTTCTTCGCTTCCTCCCTTACTTTATTGACCGCGGCATTCCCGTGATTGGTATGAGCGGTAATCCGCAATCTCTCCTTGCGCAATACAGCACGGCGCATCTGAACATAGCAGTTGAGCGTGAGGCTTGCCCATTGAATCTTGCTCCGACGAGTTCTACGACGGCAACATTGGCACTTGGTGACGCCCTTGCCTGTGCACTCATCGTGGCACGCCAATTCCAGGCTAAGGATTTTGCACAGTATCATCCCGGCGGTTCGCTCGGTCGTCGCTTGCTGACAAAGGCAAAGAACGTGATGCGCACAGATGACCTTCCCGTGGTGCCTCCCACCATGTTGCTCAGCGAAGCCGTTATTCACATGACAACAGGCCGTCTTGGTCTTTGTGTGGCTGTGGAAAATGAAAAGGTGCAGGGCATTATTACCGACGGTGACGTGCGTCGTGCGATGCAGCACTCACAGGATAAGTTCTTCCAACTGACTGTGGCAGACATTATGTCAAGGAATCCGAAGAAGGTTACGCCTGAAACAAAGATTCACGCCATTGAAAAAATCTTCCAACAACACAAGATTCACTGTGTGCTTGTGACAGATGCCGACGACCATTTGATTGGTCTCGTAGACTCGTTCAGCACGATGTTGTAAGGTGAGGTTATAAGGTTTTTAGGTGAGGTTATAAGGTTGTAAGGCTTTTAGGTTATATGAGCCTTGCGGGGTGGGCTGGACGTTTCTGGTTTACGGTCTTTAAGGTCTCTAAGGTCTTTAATGTCTCTGAGGTCAAGATACACATTCCGCATGGTCCTTAAAACCTCATAACCTTACAACCTCACAACCTCAAAGAATAAATATTCATGCTACGACTAGTTCTAACAACGCTTTTATTTATCATCAGTGGAATCGCTTTTGCTCAACAGGGCCGAAGCGATTCTGCTGTAGTATCGTTTTTGCGCGATGAGTTTAACGTGCGCTTTTCGGGCAATAACAGTGTAGTGTTTTTCAAAAATGGGCAGGAGAAGTTTGACGACCTGTTTCAAGCAGTGAGTCAAGCCAAGCACAGCATCCACATGGAGTATTTCAATTTTCGCAACGACTCTATTTCCAGTTTGCTGTTCGACCTTTTAGCAGAAAAGGTGGCAGAGGGCGTGGAGGTACGCGCGCTCTATGATGGTTTTGGAAACTGCTCCAACGACCGTCCCTTGAAGCAATATCATTTAGATTCTCTTCATAAGCGTGGCATCCAAATCCTGGAATTTGACCGTTTAGGTTTCCCCTTTGTTCACAATAGTTTCTTTCGTGACCACAGAAAGGTGGTGGTGATTGACGGACTCATTGCTTACACGGGCGGAATGAATGTAGCGGATTACTACGTGGTGGGCAAACCCGAGTTTGGCGCATGGCGCGACCTCCATTGTCGTATTGAGGGAGATGCTGTAGCTGAACTTCAAAAGGTGTTTGTCGACTTTTGGAACGAAGTGACGGGCGAAAATTTGCAAGGACCTCAGTATTACCCAGGTGAACGTAAGGCGACAGAACTCTTTACGGGACTTAAGGCAGATACAACATGCTCTGCTGGGCAAAAGATGATTGGCGTAGTCAATCGAATACCGCGCCACGTCCCCCGCATTATGGAGCAGACGTTTGTGCAGATTCTTGACAATGCTAAGCATCGTGTGCAGCTCATCAATCCTTATTTTACCTTAACTCCTAAGGTGGTTCGCGCCTTTAAGCGTGCATTAAAGCGTGGGGTGAAGATGGAGATTATGGTTTCGGAGAAATGCGACATTCCCGTTACACCCAATGTGACGGAATATAATTGCAATACATTGCAGCAATTAGGTGCTGAAATCTATGTGTTCCATGGTGGTTTCCATCACTCAAAAGTCATGATGATTGATGACCAGTTCTTGTTCTTGGGCAGTGCAAATCTTAACGGACGCAGTCTGAAAGTAGACTATGAATGTAATGTGCTTATTGTTGATAGTGCTGCTACACAGGCAATGCAAAGCATCTTTGAGGAAGACAAACGTAAGCAGTGTACACTCATGGACGCTACGGATTATTCAAAGAAACCGTTGGGTCGTCGCCTGATGAACTGGTTGTGGCATTTCTGCTCGTTCGCGTTATGATTAGGACTATTGCTCCTATATAACAAAACCCTCAGCAAGCACGTTACGGCACTGTTTTGTTTGTTTTTAGACAATGTAGAAACTTCAGCAAATCACTTTCGTAATGCCCCCGTAGGAGGACACCCACAACAACCATCTGTCGCTGTCCGAACAGACAAGTGAGGGGAAACCAATAGGGTAAATTATACAACTTATAATATATCCAAGTGATGTGGGGCTCCTACAGTAGTCAAAGTGCGAACCAAACTGTGATATAACAAATTAACAAGCGGGAATTAAAGCTATATAAATATAGTCCCCAACGGAGGTGTGTGCATGCCTCCATGGGGACTATCCGAAGCGTAATTATTCTATTTTATCAACACTATTATTAGTGTAACTATTAGTTATATCTTTTCAAAGATTTATTCTTCAATCTTAAATCTCCAAATCTGATAATTGCCCTTCTTGGCACCTCTGTCAGATGTGAAATATACAGAACCGTCGTTGCTCCAATAGGGTTGAGCATCATGACTCTTATTTTTAGTCAACTGTGTGAGATTTTCACCATCCACACCAATTGTGTAAATGTCTGCGTCTTTCTTGTCCTTGCGAGTTGATTGGAAGATAATTTTTGTGCCGTCAGGACTCCATTTCGGTGCTCTTGCATAACCTCTCTTCGCATCTGTCAATTGAATTTGGTTGCCACCATCAATGTCCATGATCCAAACACAACAACTTTTTGCGTCAGATGCATATTTTACATAGGCAATCTGCTTGCTATCTGGTGAGAATGCTGGTTCATAACCATTACCAAGAAGGATGCTTTCGCCTGTCTCTAAATTCTTAATCCAAATTTCACTCTTCTCAATCAAAACTGCTGACCATATAGAACCTGCGATAGAAAGAGTCAGTTTGTCATATGCTAAATATTTACCATCTTGACTGAGGCTGGGGTTACTTTCATAAGCATTGGGAGTATCAGTTGCCTGAATCATCGCCTTACCTTTAGAAGCAGACATTATATAAATATCAGAATTACGAGTGCCCTCGTTTTGGCATCTAAAAGCAATCTTGTCTGTTTTAGCGCAATATGTAGGTGAAAAATTTTGATTGTTACCACTTGTTTTTGCTGCTACAGCATTAGAGAAAGCATTGTCTTTCTTGTAAATGTTATAGTATAAACGACCTTCTCTACCTGCATAGAAAAGATTTTTACCTTCATCACCACCGCAAGGTGTGACACAAGGTTCTTCAGAGTCTGTAACTTGTGTGAGTGCAGACAATGATTCATCACCCGTGGAAATTGCAAATTTAGTCGAGCAGCTACTTAACATTGTTACAGCTGCTAATAAGAATAAACTTTTCTTCATTTTCAAAATTTGATTTAGTTAATAACTGTTGCAAAAGTACAATTATTATCAATTCAAATTTTGAATGCGGTGTCAACGATGTGTTGATAGTTCTGTGTCGGAATTGTTTACATCTTGAATTCCTTCCTGGGAGATTTCTACGAAAAAGTCGTAATTTAGAATGCGAGAAATGCGCATAAGTAGATAAACATCAATGTTTTCCTTGTTGAAAATCTTATACACATTAGCGCGGGTACAACATAACTTGGAGGCAAACCAAGTAACGGTATGCCCACTTTCACGAAATTTCTGTTCAATAAGTTGTCCTATATGCATCGTATGTCAAGTGATTTACGCTGCACTTTCAAAAAAAGAAAGCGCAGACATTTCCTACGCTCTCTGGTTCACCACAAACCGAATACACAAAGGATAAGTCTGCGCCTATGTAGGCACAAACTCAATTGTGTATTCCTTTGCTCGTATCTATTTTCGAGGTGGTGATTCGAGAGCGATTGAGCAAATATGTCAAGGGGATGTTCTAGGAAGATCCAGAACGATGCAAAGTTACGTTTTTTTTTATACTATAAGTTCAAAAGTATACAGAAAGTGGTTATGTCGAGACATATTTATTACTTGTGGGACTCTTATCATTTCTCTTGTATGCTGTGTTAATCTCACATAATGAGTAGTTTAAGATGTGTCAAGTTTCTATCAGGACATAAAAAATCGGAGTACACGCAAGCGTACTCCGATTTTTATTTTGAGTATTTGTGAGTTCGTTTATCTGCCTCTCATATATGTGATTTCGTAGAAGCAGGGGTAGACTCTATTCATGGCTTCTTGTTGACCCTCTGTGCTGGGTACGATAAGACGTACTTTTGCAATTTCTCCTTCTTCGGAATTTTGGCGCCCAAGTTTAATAAACTGTAGCGGAAGAATCCAACCTGAGGGAACCATTGTGTCGCCATAGACGTTCATAAAGGTACCTCCGGCGAAGTAGGCTTTAATGACGCCATACTGCTTTTCTACCTGCAATCGGTCGGGGTAAATTTCTGTTGTAGCTGATTGTGCATTGGTGCTTTGTATGGTGTCGGCAGCAATGTTAAATTCAAGGTGTCGACAAATCACCGTTGTTGTTTCGCCATCTTGTAAGCGTTCACCAACTCCTTCACGAACGATTTGCATGTATACGCCCGAACCTCCAAGGAGCACGTATTCGTTTTCTGCGACGTTTGTTGTGGTGTCGTTTGCAAAGAAAGTGCTTTCGCTAATCACCTTGATGGGACCAGGTACGTCCAAAAGAACGTCACCAGTTTCGCTGTCAACCACTTTTGTCCCGCGTTGCAGAAAATTAGAGATTTGTGATTTTTCCCTTTCGCGCATTTCTGCGTAGGTGTCTTCATCTTTGCAGGAGCACAGTGAGGATGAAATCGTGCCAAGGAGTAGGGCGGTTCCTAATATTCTTTTGAACAATGTGTTGATTACCATTGCTTAGTTATTTAGTGGTGCAACAAGCTTATAACCCTTACCGTGTACGTTGATAATTTCCACGATGGGATCGTCCTTCAAGTGCTTGCGGAGTTTGGTGATGTAAACGTCCATTGAGCGTGCGTTGAAGTAATTGTCGTCTTCCCAAATGGTCTTCAAAGCATAATCGCGCTGGAGAATTTCACCAATGTTTACACAGAGCAATGAGAGGAGTTCGCATTCCTTTGTCGTCAGTTTGATGACATTATCTTCGCGTGTGAGTGTCTGCTTCTGAGTGTCGAAGATGAAACTACCGAGGGCGTAGGTAGTGCGTGCCTTATTTTTCAACTTCATACTTCTGCGCATCACTGCTTCAATGCGGTAAGTAAGTTCCTCCATGTTGAAGGGCTTAGTGAGATAGTCATCAGCACCGAGTTCGAAACCGAGGTACACGTCTTCCTTCATGTTACGGGCAGTAAGGAAGATTACGGGAATGTCCTTGTTAACCTGTTTAACTTCCTTTGCAAGGGTGAAACCATCCTTGCGGGGCATCATAACGTCGAAGACACAAAGGTCGAATTTATTGTCGATAAAAGCTTGGTAACCAGCTTCGCCATCTGCACAGAGTGTTGTGTCAAAACCTTTTGCATTGAGGTACTCGCGGAGCAACATGCCGAGGTTTTCATCGTCTTCACAAAGAAGGATCTTTTTCTTTTCGTCCATAGTTGTAAGTTTTAGGTTTAAAGTTGTTTGTTTTATTTTCTTGCTTCTAAGTTGTGAGGGATAGAGGTTGCGTGACGCTCTATGCCTTTAGTTTTCTATGAGTGGAAGTTCAATCACAAATTTAGTGCCCATTCCAAGTGTGCTATCTGCTTGAATCGTACCCTTGTGATACTTGATAACGTTCTTTACATAACAGAGTCCGAGTCCGAATCCCTTTACATCGTGGCGGTTGCCCGTGTGTACGCGGAAGAACTTTTCAAATATCTTCTTCAGGTCTTCCTTCTTGATTCCGATGCCGTTGTCCGTAATCGTGATGCGGAACTTGTTGTTTACGTTGTCCGTCTCTATTGTCAATTCCGGATTCACATCAGGTCGCTTATATTTAATCGCGTTGTCAAGCAGGTTGAAGAGTACGTTGGTGAAGTGCATCTCGTCGGCGTAGAGCGTTGTTTTTGTAGCGTTAAGACGTGTAATAATCTGTCCGCCCATGCTCTCCGTTTTCAGTCGGAAGACATTAACCACATCGTCAATGATGATGTGTGCGTCAATATTCTTACGCTTAAAAGTCTCTCCCTTGTTTTCGAACATGGATATCTGCAACACCTTTTCCACCTGGAAGCGTAAGCGCTTAGTCTCGTCGCTGATAATTCCTGTAATGTGTTTCAACATCGCATCGCTTTTTCCCACAGAGGGGTCGTTAAGCATTTGAGCCGCCAGCGAGAGGGTAGAGAGCGGGGTCTTAAATTCGTGGGTCATGTTGTTGATGAAGTCTGTCTTTATCTCTGACATACGGCGCTGGCGATTGAAGAGCCACACGGTAAGGCAGAAGATGAAGAAGAGCATCACGGTAAACATGATTGCCGGAATCATAAACTTGACCGATGAAAATACATATTTCTGAAAGTCAGGGAAGTGAACGTGAATAATCGCCATGTGGTGGGGTGCTTCGTTGGCAAACAAAATTTGCGTGTAGTCGTTTTCCTCACCTTTGGGATTGTATTCGCTGCACCTGAAGATTTCTTTGCCATCAGCGGTGGTCACGCGTATGTGGTAATCAATGTCCACACCATTGCTGTTGAGGTAATAGCAAAGCAGGCGGTCAAGTTCTACAAAGTCAATGCGCTTTTCTGGTGGTTGATGGTCGGCTTCGTAAAGCATGGATACCACCACTTCATTGACGAGTGACTTCTGATAAAGGTAGCGCTCACGCAGTTTGCGTTTCATCTCGTTGGTCGAACTACGTTGCAACTGTGAGTTGCGCAACATAATTCCAGACGGAGGCAGTTTCTTTTCAAAGTCCGCGAAGGGGATGTTGTGTTGATAACTTAACGAGTCCCTCTTGTGTCGTAACTTATTCTTACTGCTGAAAATGCGTTTGTAGTTGGGCGATGTAATGGAGATATTTGCTTCCTCCAATACGATCTTTCCTAAAGCGCGCTCCGTGGAGTTCATCTCAATTCTGCGCACAGTGCGAAACAAACTTCGGTTAACCGATTCGTCAAATTGCTCTTTGCGCATCTCGTGTACCTGGTAATAATAATAGATTTGCAAACCTATTAAAATGACTATTGCGGCACCCCATAGAATGGCGATGATACGTGTCGTTGTCTTTTTCATACGGCAAAAGTAAAGGGCAAAAACTATACGGCAAAATTTTACTTAATTTTTTTGCGAAAAGTGCGTAAAATTAACATAATGGAAAAATGAACTTAACGAAACGTTAACTAAATGTGGGATTTTATTGTTCGAAATTGCAGGAAAATCTTTGTGAGGGGTTCCCGTACATCTACAATTCAGGAGATACTGTATTATAGTCTATTCTTGGCAACAATATTCGTGGCGTCAAATATAACAAACTATTGCTATTCGGTAAATATAGATAACTCATTGTTTGATGGATAGTTGTACTCATACAAGCCCCCTCATAGATATTCAACCGAAAAAACGAGAATTTCTATGTTTAAGAGAACACGAATTGCACGAATAAGCGAATCTCCATGCGGGATGAATATTTCTTAATCAGAGGCG
>JAZTYI010000032.1:0-24236 GCA_045636885.1 Alloprevotella sp. | reverse complement strand
ACCAACTCCTTCAAAAATTTTAAGTGTACATATACAAAGATAACAAAAAAACTTGGGATACACAAGTATATTGCTAATAATCAAATAGATAACATCTCAAAAATGTGTACAAAGATTAGCTATAAACAGGGGGAGAGCGCCGTCCGGGGCATAGGGACTACTTCCCCGTCACAATCCTCTTCAGCGTGTCCAACTTATTCAGCGCCTCCATAGGCGTAAGGTTGTTGATGTCCACCTGGAGGAGTTCGTCGCGAATTTGCATGAGGACGGGGTCGTCGAGTTGGAAGAAGGAAAGTTGTGTGCTTCCCGACGCCACAGCATCCGCCATTTGGCTTACCGCCTCGGTAGTGCTACCGCTGGCATGGTTGCGCTCTAATTGTTTGAGCACTGCTTCCGAGCGGTCAACGATGCTTCGGGGCATACCCGCCATTCTTGCTACGTGAATACCGAAGGAGTGTTCCGATCCGCCGCGCATGAGTTTGCGCAGGAAGATCACCTTATTTCCCGCCTCCTTCACCGACACGTTGAAGTTCTTGACGCGCGGATAAAGTTCCTCCATTTCGTTGAGTTCGTGGTAGTGCGTGGCAAAGAGCGTGCGGGCAGGCGCCGTGGGGTTCTCGTGCAGGTATTCCACGATGGACCATGCGATAGAAATACCGTCGTAGGTGCTTGTGCCGCGCCCCAGTTCGTCAAACAATACGAGGGAGCGCTCCGTGATGTTGTTCATGATGTTTGCCGCCTCGCTCATTTCCACCATAAAGGTACTTTCGCCCACGGAAATATTGTCACTTGCTCCCACACGGGTGAAGATCTTATCCACCACCCCGATGCGTGCGCTTTCGGCAGGCACGAAAGAACCGATTTGGGCAAGGAGCGTGATGAGCGCCGTCTGACGCAGGAGGGCAGACTTACCCGCCATGTTCGGACCTGTGATGATGATTACCTGCTGGTCGGTGGTGTCGAGGTGGACATCGTTAGCAATGTATTCTTCGCCAATAGGCATGAGCGTCTCAATCACGGGATGGCGACCTGCCACGATGTCGAGCGAAAGACTTTCGTCAACAACGGGGCGCACATAGCGGTGAAGCGCTGCCACATGGGCAAGGGAGTGGAGGCAGTCGAGCATAGAGAGCGCTCGGGCGTTGCGCTGGAGCAGGGCAATGAACCCAAGAGCATATTGTGCGAGTTCGTTGTAAAGGCGGGTCTCAAGCGCCAAAATTCTGTCCTCCGCACCGAGGATTTTCTCCTCATATTCCTTGAGTTCCTGGGTGATGTAGCGCTCGGCTTGGGCAAGCGTTTGCTTGCGAATCCATTCGGCAGGTACGTTATCCTTATACGTGTTGCGCACCTCAATATAATAACCGAAGACATTGTTGAATCCAATCTTCAGACTGGGAATGCCCGTTTGTTGGCTCTCGCGCTGCTGCATTTGCAGGAGGTAATCCTTACCCGAAGTAGAAATGGCGCGCAGGTCGTCGAGTTCTTCGTTTACGCCACTGCCGATGACGCCCCCTTTAGCCACCAAGGCGGGCGGGTCAAGGCGTAGGTCGTGGAGAATACGACTACGGAGTTCTTCGCAACAGTCAAGGCGCAGACCGAGTTGGCGAATGTAGTCGTCGGAAGTGGCAGCACAGGCTTCCTTCAGGCGTGCCACGCTATCGAGCGCCACGCGCAACTGCTGCATTTCACGGGGATTGACGCGCCCCACGGCAACTTTTGACACGATACGCTCAAGGTCGCCAATGCGTTCCAACTCCTGCTGACAGAGGTCACGGAAGTCGGGTTGGCGGAAGAAGCATTCTACTCCGTTCTGGCGCTCCTCGATTTCACGCACCGAACGCAGGGGGAACAACACCCAACGGTTGAGCAAGCGCGCCCCCATCGGGGTGAGCGTATGGTCAATGACGTGGAGCAAGGAGGTTCCGCCTTCGTTCATGGGGCGAACGAGTTCGAGGTTGCGCGTAGTGAATTTATCGAGGCGCACGAAACGTTCTTCCTCAATGGGTTGTAGGCGCGTGATGTGACTTACCTGTGTGTGTTGCGTCTGTTCCAAGTATATGAGCACAGCACCCGCTGCCACGGTGGCTGCTTGCAAATGCTCGACCCCGAAACCCTTGAGGTTCTTGACGTCAAAGTGTTTCAAGAGTTTCTCACGGCCCGTAGTGTCGTTGAATGCCCAGTCGTCGAGTTCGAAGATAAAATATTTCGCCCCATAAAGTCCGACAAAGCGCTCCTTGCGTCCGCGCTCCACAAGCACTTCCTTGGGTGCGAAACCGCCGAGGAGTTTGTCAATCGTTTCGGGCGAACCCTCGGTAAGCAGAAATTCGCCCGTAGAGATGTCTAAGAGGGAAAGTCCGACGGCAGTTTTTCCGAAATGCACGGCCGCCAAGAAGTTGTTTTCGCGGCTTGTCAACACGTTGTCGGAAATGGCCACGCCCGGTGTAACGAGTTCGGTAATGCCGCGCTTGACGAGTTTCTTGGCAAACTTAGGGTCTTCCAACTGGTCGCAAATCGCCACGCGGTAACCCGCACGCACCAATCGGGGCAAGTACGTATCGAGGGCATGGTGGGGAAAACCCGCCATTTCTGTCTGCGCCGCCGTAGAACTTTTGCCGTTATTTCTGCGCGTCAAGGTGATGCCGAGCACCTGAGCAGCAATCACGGCATCATCACAGTATGTTTGATAGAAGTCGCCACAACGGAACAGCAATACGGCATCAGGATGTTTCGCCTTGAGGTCGTAAAACTGTTTCATCATTGGGGTTAATTCTTCTTTCGCCATATATTAAGAGTAAGGATAAAAGAGTAAAGAGTAAAGTTGCCTTGCGGAGTGTACTTTCTCTAAAGTTATAGATAGGTTGGAGGGGGCTCTTACTCGCGACGTAAGGGGTAGTCGCCACGGAGTTTTTCAAAATCCTCGGGATGTGCCTTTAGCGCATCGCTATCACGGCGTGGGTCGTAAAGGCGGAGGGGAGAATCTGGAGCAACAGCCTTTTCGGGGTAATAAGCATACCCTTCGGGGAGGGTAGGGGCGGAAACGTCAAAGGTGATATCCTTGTTAAAATATCTCGCTACCGCCTCGAGCGACATGCGCGTACCATTCGCCTTGCCGTCGGCAGAATAGCCTGCGATGTGGGGTGTGCCGAGAAACACCTTTTGGAGCAAGTCGCGGTCAATATGAGGTTCGTTTTCCCACGTGTCAATCACCGCAGCGCGCACCGCTCCCTCATCAAGCGCTTTGCTTAAAGCGACACCGTCAACCACCTCACCGCGCCCTGCGTTAATGAGAACAGGACTGCGCTTTACGCCTTGAAGGAAGTCAGCGTTGACAAGGTGAAGAGTAGGGTGGTTTCCCTCTAAAACAAGAGGCGTGTGAATCGTAATAACGTCGCATTGCTGTTGCAACTCTTCGAGTGAGGCAGCACGTTGTGCAAACTCCGCTTCCTGTTCTGCACGTGGGGGGTCGTTCAGCAACACGCGGCACCCCATACGCTCCAAGCGCTCGACCACGCGGCGTCCTACGTTGCCCACACCTATGACGCCCACCGTGCAATCCTTGAGATTCACCTTGCCCTCCTGCTCCAAGAGCAGCAGGGAAGTTTCCACGTATTGTGCCACACTCGTGGCGTTACACCCCGGGCAGTTGGTCCACGCAATCCCTGCCTCACGCAGATAATCTACGTCGAGGTGGTCGTAACCTATCGTGGCGGTGGCGATGAACTGCACCTTTGAACCCTCGAGCAACGCCCTGTTGCAGAGGGTACGGGTGCGGGTGATGAGCACATCTGCCTCGCGCACATCTTCCGCCGTGATTTTGGCGCCAGGAAGGTAGACTACATCACCTAACTTCTCGGCTTCGCCACGGATGAAGGGGATTTTATCGTCAACAATGAGTTTCATTTTCTTATGCCTTTCGCTGATTTCAAAAATGCTTTTGCTGAACCAAATCTTAAGTGAAGGTCAAGGCGAACGGGGATGTGATTCTTGTCGTTTGTAACGTAGAAGGTCACCACTTCTTTTTCCTTCTTCTTCTCCTTTTCTACAAAGGAGAATACAAGGCAGTCATAGGTAACATCCGTATAATCGTTGGTAAACTTCTCACGTCCGCGATACACGATGTACTGCTCCTCACAATGCTTCCCCTCGGCCATCATAAACTTGATGCGGTCGCCCACTTTAAACTTACTACCATCGAAGGAGCGTGCCTTGAGGAGCATACTAATCATGTCGTAGGGGCACTCCGAAACAGTGACGGAATTCTTGCGCACGGGATCGTTGTTCTTCTGATACATCAAGTCAAGGGTAATGCCCTCTTCGCTGTAGGAATATTCGACCTTTTCCTTCGTATAACGCTTTCCCTCTAATGCGTTTTTGGTAAAGAACAGCGGTACGATGTCCAGCGTGGTGTAAGTGGTGAGCGTGTCGCGCAACACAAAGTAACGGTCGGCAGTCTTCGAACCGCGCGTAATGAGGTAAGCACGATACGCATCCTGACCCTCGTACTTGGTTTGTTGGATGTCCATATCCGCACTCCCCACCTTAAACCAAATGAATTTCCAGTTGAAATAAAGGTCGTAACTCAGGTGTTCGCCCCCGCTAAATGCCGTGTTGCGTACGGGGCATTGTGCAAAACAACCGAAGGTGAAAATCAGTGCGCTGAATAGGAGAATAATTCGTTGCTTCATAGGCTCGATGTAGAATGATACGGTGTGTCAGGAAAGACTATTGTCCGTCTTGACACACCTTTATTGTTTACGTATAAATATCACTTGTTGCGCTCACGCTCTAAATTGCGTTGGCGTGCCGTTTGTTTGTCTTTATCTTTACCCTTTGTTGTCCTCAAGTCTTCAGGTTTCTGCTTGATAAGAGGAACAACATCAAGATTCCAAGTCAGTTCAGCGTCCCAGTTGGCACGCACGTCAAACGAATTGGGGAAGTAATATACCGCCTCTGCTTGTTGTTGAGTGGCAAATTCTCCGGTGTCCCACTTACCATTTTCGTTGCGGTCGTCAAACACTCGTGCGTAGTATGTGCCAGGTTCAACGTAGAAGAAGTCGGCACGATGGTCCACCAGGCGAACTTGTGCTACGATTTGTTTATCATTCTGCAACAGTTGCACCACACTTGTCGGGGGAGCATCAGGGATGAGGAAGAATACAGAACCATAATCCTCCGTTGTACCTATAGAGAAGCGGAACTTCAACTTATTGGTGTGACGTCCTGAAATACCTACTACTGCAGCAGAGTCGATATGTACTTCATAATTCTGTCCCGGTCGCCACTCACCCATAATCTTAAACTTACGGATGTCATAGGCATCGGAGAGTATGCGGAAGGGCACTTCTACCGTTGTACTATCGGAGGTGGCACGGAGCAGGTGGATGGCTGCTGTGTCAAACTGGAGTAGGGGTTCTTCAAACTCGATGGGTTGATTTTGAACGGGTGAAATCACACTACTACGGCGTCCGCCGATACTGAGAAATTTAACGGGCGGAGTAACTTGGAAATCCTTACCCTTCTTACGGCGCTTCTCTTGTTTCTTTTGCCATTCTTCAAACTCCTCTTGTTGCTCCTCGCGAATCATGGCCATCGTCTTTCGTGGCACCAATTCAAGGGTATCTGTACGCAGGACATTGACCTCAGTAGAGTCATCGGTAGCCTCGTAAGTATAAGCAAATCGGAGTGTATCCTGCGCCATCAATAAGGTGTCGCGCAACCAATATTGGATGGTGTCGTTCCCCTTTGTGCGATTTTCTACAAAGGCATTTGTCGCATCAAAGTTGAGGCCTTCAATAGTAGGAATGTGTGTTGAAGGCGCAGTGAAGAAGATGGTGAACATATCAGGTTTCTGACGGTCCGACTTCAGGAAGTGTCGTGACTGTCCATCTTCAAGGAATGCCAGGAGCACGATGTCATCAGGCACAAAGTGCGTGAAAGGTACGTGAAGGATGGTGTCGTAAGTAATGGTATCGCGCCAAAGGGTGTCGTTACGCACGTCCTGATAGCACGAAGGGGTAATGACTTTATTGTAGAACGCAATCCTTTCGCCCTTCTGCGAGAAGTGGAAGTTGTTGTCCTGATCGTTTACGGCATAAATGCGGTAATTACCGGGTGCTACACCCTTGATTGAGAAGCGACCGTCGGCATCCGTTCTGCCCAAGCGGTCAAAACCGCGGGTGGTAAAGGCTGAATCCACTGTGTCAGCGTAAAGTCCGACAAGCATTCCCTTGACGGGTTCTAAATTAGAAGCATCAAGAATGTGTCCCGAAACTTCCAGGGTGTCGATATTCTCACCTGTTGAGAAGTAATACGTAAATTGCCCCAGGGGGTTGCCTTCGTTATTGTCCTCAATCGCGTCAGAGAAGTCTATGGTATACGTAGTATTGGGTTTGAGCGTATCGTGAAGTTGTACGCTTATCTTTTTCCCACTGTACTTGATGGTAGGTGTTTCAATTTGTGGGGGTGACACCGTAATCTTCTCAGTAGGGTTATCCACCTTGATATTCTCGTTGAACACGATGCGCACCTTCATCTGCTTGGTATTCGGTTGTCCCAATTTGGGATTCATATCCACGATATAGGGCGGTTCCTCATCATAAGGACCGCCATCTGGGCCTGCACCGGGATTGGCACATGCTACAACAAATAGGGCAAGAAGCAGAAGAAGGAAGTAACGGGTATATTTCATTATTGCAATAGAATTTGTTCGCTCAAAACGGGACTGTGAAGGAAGCGCGTAGCGTTTTCGCTGAATTTCTCGGCACTCTCTGTGGTCAAGAATCGACAACTACCGCCTTTAGTGCAACGCGCAGCCATTTCGGGATGACGGCGCAAGTAATAGTCTAAACTTTCAGCCACATATTTCCCTTGTGGTACGATGCGTACTCCCTTGGGAGCATGTTCGTGTATCTTTTTGAGCAATAGCGGATAGTGCGTGCAGGCAAGGATAAGCGTGTCGATTTGAGGGTCTGCCGTAGTGATGGCATCAAGGTGTTTCTTTATGAAATAATCCGCACCCGCTCCTTCGTGTTCGTTATTTTCCACGAGTGGCACCCACATAGGGCATGCTTCTCCTGTCACCTTCATGTCAGGGTGTAACTTGGCAATCTCAATGTCGTAAGAGCGCGACTGAATCGTACCGCGTGTGGCGAGAATACCGATATGCCCCGAGGCGGTCAGTTCGCCTAAAGCCTCGACCGTGGGATGAATAATCCCAAGCACGCGCTTTTCGCTGCCCCAACGCTGGAGGTCATTTTGCTGAATGGTGCGCAACGCCTTTGCTGAGGCGGTGTTACAGGCAAGGATCACTAGTTCACACCCACGGCGGAAGAGTTCTTCTACAGCCTGCAGCGTGTAGCGGTAGACAATTTCGAAAGAGTGGGGACCATAGGGCGCACGAGCATTATCGCCCAAGTAGAGGTAGTCATACTCGGGCAATCGCTCACGGATCTGACGCAGAATGGTCAGTCCGCCGTAACCGGAATCAAAAATGCCTATGGGGTGCATGAGAAGGGAGTTAGTAGTGAGGAGTGAGTAGTGAGGAACCCTTGCGGAGGGATGGTCCGGATGGCTGTTGTACTCTGTAATCTATAAATAGGTCTTTAACCCGCAGGGCTGTTGTACTCTGTACTCTGTACTCTGTACTCTGAATACTACTTTACGCTATTCAACTGCTGTTCCACCAACTTCGTCACGTCCATCACCAATGCAGGATTTACGTAGGGCATGGCGTTGGTGTCGAGATTGTAGATGTAATCTAAGTTGTAGGCGCCGCCAACCATCTTAATGGCATCTGCAAGTCGTGCCTTGATGGGAGCAAGTGTTTCAACCTCAGCCTGCTTCAAGAGGCGCTCTGCTTCATCGCGGAAGGCAAGACTCTTTTCGAGTGCTTCCTGCAGGTCGCGCTGACGCTTGAGCATGATGCTCTGGGGGAAATCTTTCTGCCCCTGAAGGAATTCAGCGAATTGGCGCTTGAAACTGGACTCGTTGTATTGTGCCTCCATCTCATACTTATTGCGGAGTTCCTTCAACTGTTGTTGTGCAACCTTATACTCATTCATGTTTTCCAACACCTGTGAGTAACTCAAGTAACCATACTTAACCGTTTGAACCGGCACAGTGGGTGTTTCCACAACTACAGGAGTTTCTACTGGCGCTGCCACAGTAGTCAGTGTATCAGTAGCACTCTGCGCAAACGCTGAAACCATTGAGAACAAGCACATGGCTGTTGTTATCATCATCTTTTTCATACAAGTAATTTTTGTTGCTTATTATATAAGGTGTATCCAACTTGCAAAAATACTCGTTTTTAAGGGAATTACAAAATGTCCACCTTAGTTTATGCATCTTGAAGTGGTATGAAGGGGCAAAAAAAGGGGTTGTGGCAGAGAGAAACCACAACCCATGTACAAAGTTATAAAAAGATCTTTATTGAGCCTTGCCTCTCGGCAAAGCGTCATGCCTCACGGCAGTTGTTCTTAGTTTACAGAATTAGCCAATTCGCTACCAGCCTTGAACTTAATAACGTTCTTTGCGGGGATAGTAATCTTAGCCTTAGTTGCGGGGTTAATACCTTCGCGTGCGGGGCGTTCGTTTACAGAGAAAGTACCGAAACCGAGGAGTGCAACAGCTTCCTTATTCTTCAATGCGCCAGCAATAGCGTCGAGAGCAGCGTCGAGAGCCTTCTTAGAATCTGCCTTTGTGAGACCTGCACCCTGTGCGATAGCATTTACAAGTTCTGTCTTGTTCATAGGAATTATTAGTTAAGGGGTAAATAAATATTTTTTCTTGAAAACCAGTAGGGTAACACACCCTTGTGTGGACTTTTCATGAGCAAATATACTGGAACTTGCAATTCCGACAAAACAAAATCGCACTTTTTTAAGTGTTTGTTTAAAAAAAATCCCTCAAACCCTGTCAGAACACGCTTCTCGCCTTTATTTTCGGGTGTTTTGACGGTGTAGGTGTCATAAATTTGAGGAACGCTTCTTGTGTTCTCGAAATAAACTGTATATTTGCCTACAACGTGAATTTATACAATCATTACCTCTTGTTGCTTCTTGCTAAAAGGTAATATAACACACTCTATAATCTATGAAAAGAAAGCGTTTACTCGTTGCAGCCCTCGCCTTTTGTGGCATGGCTTCGGCATGGGCACAGCATGTCGTTTGGTTTGACGAACCCACTTCACTTAAGGGCAAGGAAATTTGGTATTCTGCCAACCCCGACAAGTATAAGAACGGCGAAAAGCCCATTGCTGCGGGCGACGGCAACTGGAACCCCGACCGCGAGTGGGAATACCGCTCCCTGCCCATCGGTAACGGATCTATTGGTGCCAACATCTTGGGCTCGGTAACTACGGAGCGCATCACGCTCAACGAAAAAACGCTGTGGCGCGGCGGTCCTGGTACTGCCAAGGGTGCTGCGCACTACTGGGATGTCAATAAGCAGTCGGCACATTTGCTCGACACCATCCGCCAGGCCTTCCTTGATGGCGACCAGCAGAAAGCGGCGCGCCTCACGGCACTTAACTTCAACTCGCCCGTGCCCTATGAGGCGTGGCGCGAACCCGAATTCCGCTTCGGTTCGTTCACCACGATGGGCGAATTGCTCATAGAAACAGGCACAGGTGCCGATGCAGCAAAAGTGCAGAACTACCGCCGCGAACTCAATATCGACCGCGCGGTGGCGACCGTGACGTACGACTACGAGGGCGTGAGTTACAAGCGCGAAAGTTTCGTGTCGTTCCCCGAAAATGTGTTGGCGGTGCGCTTCTCTGCCAATCAGGCGGGCAAGCAAAACCTTTTGCTGAGCTATACCTTCAACCCCTGTTCAGAAGGTGAGATTTCACCCGACGGTGAAGGCGGACTCCTCTTCAACGGTCGCTTGGACAACAACGGCATGCAGTATGCCGTGCGCATCAAGGCGATTGCCGAAGGCGGAACAGTGGCTTACGAAGGCAGTAAACTCAAGGTCATCGGTGCGGATGCCGTGCTCTTCCTCCTCACTGCCGATACCGACTACAAGATTAACTTCAAGCCCGACTATAATGACCCCAAGGCGTATGTAGGTGTCGACCCTTTGAAAACTACTGCCAAGTGGATGAAAAAGGCGGCGAAGATGGAGTATGCCAAACTCCTTGCGCGCCACACGAAAGACTACACAGCGCTTTACGACCGCGTAAGTTTCTCACTCAAGGGTGAAACGTCTGACCTTCCCACGAACAAGCGCCTCGCGGCTTACCGTAAGGGAGCAAAGGATGCGGGATTGGAAGAACTCTACTTCCACTTCGGGCGCTACCTCCTCATCTCTTCTTCTCGCCCCGGCAATCTTCCCGCAAACCTTCAGGGCATGTGGCACAACAATGTGGACGGTCCTTGGCGCGTAGACTACCATAATAACATCAACCTCCAGATGAACTACTGGCCCGCGCTCACGACGAACCTCGCAGAGTGTGCCGAACCCCTTACCGACTTTATCCGCACGCTCGAAGAACCGGGTAAGATTACGGCAAAGGCATACTGGGGCGCTCGCGGCTGGGCGGCTGGTATTTCGGGCAATATCTTTGGCTTCACCGCGCCACTCGAAAGCACGGACATGAGTTGGAACTACAACCCCGTGGCAGCGGCATGGTTGGCTACCCACCTTTGGGAATACTACGACTTTACCCGCGACATCAACTTCCTCCGCAAGACGGCTTATCCCTTGATTAAGGGTTGCGCGCTCTTTGCTGAAGACTACCTTTGGTTGAAGCCAGACGGCACCATGACGGCGGCGCCTTCTACATCGCCCGAACACGGACCGATTGACGAAGGTACGACCTTCACCCACGCAGTAATTCGCGAAAACCTCCTTCAGGCGATTGCTGCTGCCAAGATTTTGGGTGTGGATGAGGGAGAAGTGGCTACTTGGGAGGGCATGCTCGAGGCTTTAGTGCCCTACAAGATTGGTCGCTACGGACAGATTTTGGAATGGAGCACAGATATTGACGACCCCAACGACCAGCATCGCCACGTGAACCACCTCTTTGGTCTCCACCCCGGTTCTACGATTTCGCCCATCACGACTCCCGAACTCGCTACGGCATCTAAGGTGGTGCTCAACCACCGTGGCGACGGCGCAACGGGTTGGTCAATGGGTTGGAAGCTCAACCAGTGGGCACGCCTCCACGATGGCAACCGCTCATACACGCTCTATGGCAACCTGCTCAAAAACGGTACGGCGGACAACCTTTGGGACGTGCATCCCCCCTTCCAGATTGACGGTAACTTCGGCGGTACGGCGGGCGTAACCGAAATGCTTTTGCAGAGCCACGCAGGTTGCATCCACCTCCTCCCCTCGCTTCCCGACGCATGGGCAGAAGGTAGCATCAAGGGACTCCGTGCACGCGGCGCCTTCTTTGTAGATATGTACTGGAAAGACGGTAAACTTGCTGAGGCTCAAATCACGGCCACACTCGAAGGAACGTGCAACGTGCGCTACGGCGAACTCACCGCTGCCATCCCCCTTAAGAAGGGCGAAACCTGCCTCGTTACCCTTGATGGCGATCGTTTGAAGGTGCGCAAGAAGTGAAATCAAAGTAACCACTAATAGCGAATGGACACGAATGCCATGCGGAATTTTCTGTCCGAATGGTATTCGTGTCCATTGACTTGCGCGACCTTCGGTTCGTGTTCATTAGTGGCAAAAATAAAAAAAGGCAATAATATAGGTGTTGCCCCATAACCACAGACCCCTCCGCCCTTTGGGCATTTGACCTCGCAAACTCGGTCTTCCTCCTCCTCGTAAGGCATAGTATAAACAAGTTTATCCTCAACTCTTACTTCGAGCGTCGGTTCCCCTAACTTTGGGGAGGAATTTTATATACGTCCATTCGCTTGTTATTCCCAACTGGATACTCAAGCGAGGTAGACTAACTAAAATGTCCCCATAAGTTAGGGATTTCCGTCCCCCGATAACGGGGGAAATGAAGGGGGTCGAGCAACTTTAGTTGCGGAGGGGGTCTGTTAAAAATCTTGGGGCAACTCCTATATTATTGCCAAAAAAAACACTATTCTCCACAAAAATTTAACATTAAAAAATACACTTTGACTTTGGTTGTCAAAAATAGTACCGAATTTTGCAGTGTCAAATAGAAACAACAGTATTCACTTGCTAAAAAAATTATCACTATGTATACTATGAAAAACACTGCCATGCTCAACAAAGCGTACACCGCAAAGGAGACTTCTGAAATTTCAGCACTTGATATTCTTGCCATAGTTTACAGCCAACTCCTCGGTGAAGAAATTACACAGCGCAAATTGCATCACTTGCTCCACGTTCAAATTTCGGGATTTATGCTCTTCCTCCTTGCTGCTTGGAACATACTTGCTTTAACACTGGGCATCATCTGGTTTGCAGCAGCACTATATGGCGCTAAGGAGGAGTGGAACAGCAAGAAGTAACATGCTCTCCGAACCGTGTAAAACAAAAAAACTGTTTCATCCGAGCATGCTGACAAACAATCTACGCATGCAACAGATGAAACAGTTTTATGATTCAGAAGCACTCCGCAACACGAAGCGGGTAGTGCCTACGCACTCAATAATTTTATATAGAAGTCAAGGGCATCATCCAGTTCACTCAGGCATATGTATTCATCGGCAGTGTGTGAGCGCGCGGAGTCGCCAGGTCCGAGTTTGAACGAGGGGAAGGGCATCAAGGCTTGGTCGCTCAATGTGGGCGAACCAAAGGGTGTGCTGCCCAATGCGATGCACCGCTGAATAAGGGGGTGACTTTCGGGGATCGACGAAGAGTTCAGGCGCGTGCTTCTTGCCTTAACGTCCGACGTAAGGTGGCGGGTAATGTAATCAAGCACTTCTTGATTGCTGTAACATTCGTTGGTGCGTACATCAATGACAAAGGTACACGTGTCGGGCACAACATTGTGTTGCGTGCCGGCATTCACCTGCGTCACACTCATTTTCACTGGACCGAGCAGGGGCGACACACGCTCAAATTGGTGGGTGCGCACCCATTCTATATCGGGAAGTGCTTGATAAATAGCGTTCACCCCTTCGTTGCGAGCAGCATGGCCCGACACGCCGTGGGCGGTGCAATCCAACACCATCAGCCCCTTTTCCGCAATGGCAGGATGCATACCCGTGGGTTCGCCAACAATCGCCACGTCTATAGGAGGCAAGAGGGGCAAAGCGCGTTCTATGCCGTTGCGCCCCGACACTTCTTCTTCCGCCGAGGCAAGGTACACGAGGTTGTAGGGCAACTGCCCTTCGTCAATGCCGTTAAGGTGCATGAAGGCAAAGAGGAGCGACACGAGTCCGCCCCCGCAGTCGTTCGCCCCGAGTCCATAAAGGCGGTCGCCCTCAAGTGTGGGCACATGGGGCGAGCGTTGCCATCCGCTGACGGGTTTTACGGTATCGATATGGGCATTGAGGAGCACGGTGGGGCGGTGGGCTAAAAACAATTTGCCCACACACCATATATTATTTGCCTCGCGCTGGGGCGCAAGTCCCTTTTCGCGAAGGAAAGTTTCGAGAGCATCCGCCTTCTGTGCCTCGTCGCGACTGATGGCGGGGATGCTGATGAGTGTAGAGAGAAGTGTGTGCATATTACATCGTATGTAGTCCCTGCAAAGTTGCGCAAATTGCCTGGATTGTTAAAAAAAAACGTTCACAAACTGCCCTTGGATAAAGAAAAACCTATAACTTTGTCACAAATATACCGTACGCAAGCGCCCAAACCACCCGTTTTGGGTTGCAAGTATGTGTTCAATTCTACTTACTTATGCTTAACAATTCACACTTTGCCACCCTCATCCAAGAGCAAGCTGCCAAGTATGGCGAAACTCAAGTAATGTCGTACCGTGATTACGACTTGAACAAGTGGATTCCCATTTCGTGGAACACCTTTCTTGAGAAGCAGGTATTGATGTCGCGTGCGTTGCTCGCACACGGTGTTGAGGTGCAAGAACGTGTGGGTGTGTTCTCACAGAACAAGCCCGAATGCTTGTTTGTGGACTTCGGAGCATACGCCATTCGTGCCATCACGATTCCCTTCTTTGCTACAAGTAGCGTGGCACAAGTAGCGTATATGATTAACGACGCTGAAGTGCGCTACGTCTTTGTGGGCGAACAGCAGCAGTACGACACAATGATGGCGCTGGGCGACTCTTGCCCCACGCTCAAGAAGGTGATTATCTTCGACCCCAAGGTGGTGCGCACTGAGGGCGACACCCTTTCGGTGTACTTAGACGAATTCCTTGCCAACACCGACCCCGCCTTTGACGCAGAACGTGAAAAGCGTCAGAAGGAAGCGCAGCCCAAGGATATGACAAACATCCTTTACACCAGCGGTACGACAGGACAGAGCAAGGGCGTTATCCTCACGCATGAAATGTACATAGAAGCCCTTCGCGTGAACTCCAAGGCGGTGCCTATCCGCGAAGGCGACACGGCAATTAACTTCCTGCCCTTTGCCCATGTCTTTGAGCGCGCATTCTCTTACTGGTGTTTGGCAGAAGGTCTTAAGTTGGCCATTAACTTGCGCCCCCTCGACATTCAGAAGTCGCTGACGGAGGTGCATCCTAACTGTATGTGCTCCGTGCCCCGATTCTGGGAAAAGGTGTACCAGGGTGTATTGCAGAAGATGGAGTCGGGTTCGTTCATCCAGCGCACCCTCATCAAGAATGCGCTTGCTGTGGGTTCAAAGTGCTGGTTGGAATACACATCAAAGTGCCTGCCCATCCCCTGGTTGCTCCGCCTGCGCTACAAGTTCTACGACCACACCATCATTCACTTGCTCCGCAAGACATTGGGTTTGGAAAATGCCTACTTCTTCCCCACGGCGGGTGCGGCTGTTTCTCCTGAGGTAGAAACTTTCGTACATGCTGCTGGTTTGAACATGCTTGTGGGCTACGGACTCACGGAATCTACCGCCACCGTCTCTTGCGACGTGATTGGCAAACCCTTCACGAAGGGCAGTGTGGGACGCCTTGTAGATGGTCTCGAATGCAAGTTTGGTGAAAACAATGAAATTCTCCTCCGTGGTAAGACCATTACTCCGGGTTACTATAAGAAGCCCGAGGAAACGGCGGCGGCGATTGACAAGGACGGCTGGTTCCACACGGGTGATGCAGGTTATATGAAGGATGGCGAACTTTACCTTACCGAACGTATTAAGGATTTGTTCAAAACTTCAAACGGTAAGTACATTGCGCCGCAGATGATTGAAACAAAGCTTGTTTTAACGCGCTTCAACACTCAGGTGGTGGTCGTTGCCGACAAGCGTAAGTTTGTTTCGGCACTCATCGTGCCCGACTACGCCCTCCTCCGCAAGTATGCTGAAGAGAATGGGTTGAACTGTACTACAAATGAAGAACTTTGTCAGCATCCCGCAATCATCAAGATGATTCAGGAAAATATTGAAGAGTTGCAGCAAGACTTTGCGCCCTACGAAAAGGTGAAGCGCTTCACCCTCTTGCCCCACCCCTTCACTATGGAAACGGGAGAACTGACCAATACATTAAAGGTTAAGCGTCGCGTGGTGTACGAAAAGTATGCCGACATTATTGATGGCATGTACGCAGAATAAAGGTGTAAGATACCACCCACCCCAACTTACACCCACCCCCTAAAGCGCGACTCCGCAGTATATGATAACGATTGAACAATTAAAAGAAACCACTGAGCGCGTAGAGGCGCTCAACCGCTACCTCGATATTGACGCTAAAATTATTGAGCACGAGGAAGAATTGCTCCGCACTCAGGACCCCGGATTTTGGGACGACGCCAAGCGTGCCGAGGAGCAAATGAAGAAGGTGAAGGGTCTGGAGAAGTGGATCAAAGGTTACCGTGAGGTAAAAACACTTGCCGATGAACTCGCCCTTGCCTTTGACTTTTACAAAGAAGAAATGGTGACGGAGGAAGAAGTGGACGAAGCTTATGCCAACACCCTCCGTGCCTTGGAAGAATTAGAACTCCGCAACATGCTCCGTCAGGAAGAAGACCCGATGGACTGCGTACTGAAAATTAACTCTGGTGCAGGTGGCACCGAAAGTCAGGACTGGGCGTCGATGCTCATGCGTATGTACATGCGCTATGCCGAAGCCAATGGGTATAAAGTAACAATTGTCAACCTCCAAGACGGTGATGAAGCCGGCATTAAGACGGTGACGATGGAGATTGAGGGCGACTCTGCCTACGGTTACTTGAAGAGCGAAAACGGGGTGCATCGCCTTGTCCGCGTAAGTCCTTACAACGCTCAAGGTAAGCGCATGACGAGCTTCGCTTCGGTATTCGTGACCCCCTTAGTGGACGACTCTATCGAGGTGTACGTAGATCCTGCCCGCATCAGCTGGGATACGTTCCGCTCGGGCGGTGCTGGTGGGCAGAATGTCAATAAGGTGGAAACGGGGGTACGACTCCGCTACCAATATCAGGACCCTGACACAGGCGAGGAAGAAGAAATCCTCATCGAAAATACGGAGAGTCGTAAGCAGCTCGAAAACCGCGAGAATGCCATGCGACTCTTGCGCTCACAACTCTACGACCGCGCCCTGCAGAAGCGTAAGGCGGCGCAGGCTAAGATTGAAGCGGGGAAGAAGAAGATTGAGTGGGGCAGCCAAATCCGTAGTTATGTCTTCGACGACCGCCGCGTGAAGGACCACCGCACAGGTTATCAAACCAGTGACGTGGGTGGCGTGATGGACGGCAAGATTGATGGGTTCATCAAGGCTTACCTCATGGATGAAGGGGGAACTGGGGCGGAGTAAGCGTTAGAGTACAACTGACAGAGTACAGCTGGCAGAGTACAGAGTACAACTACCCTCCGGATGGTTCTCAAAACCTTAAAACCTCAAGGCCTCATAACCTCTCCCCCTTATAACCTCAGAACTAAAAATCTAAAAACTTCATACACTATGTCTAAACAACATCAAAACAAGAAGGCGGCACGCCAGGCTAAGGAAGAAAAGAAGGCCATGAAGGTGCTTTTCGCAGTCGTTGCCGTTCTCGTAGCCCTCGGCATCTTGGGCATCGCAACAGCAAGTTTGCTTTAAACCTTGATTTACGCAAGGAAGTAAGTCAGTAACGGGGAGGTAGCGACCGCACAGCAGTCGCTACACTCCTCTTTGTTGTTTTACAGAGTGCAACGGACAGAGTACAACTACCTTCCGGATGGCCTTAAAACCTTAAGACCTCAAAACCTCATAACCTCCCCCCCCTTATAACCTCATAACCTAACTATGCCACTTGAGATAGAACGCAAATTCCTCGTCATTGGCGAATACAAGCACCTTGCTACGTCGCACTCACGCATCATTCAGGGCTACATTAGCAGTCAGAAGGGCAGAACGGTCCGCGTTCGCCTACGCGACAAGCAGGGTTTCTTGACCATCAAAGGTCCTTCGCTCAACGGCGGACTCTCCCGCTACGAGTTTGAAAAGGAAATCACCTTCGACGAAGCCCTCTCATTGCTCCGCCTGTGCGAACCTGGTGTGATTAACAAAGTTCGCTGGCTCGTGCCCGTGGGCAACCACACCTTTGAGGTCGATGAGTTTTTTGATGACAACGAAGGCCTCGTTATGGCTGAAGTAGAACTCACTGATGAAAACGAAACTTTTGAGCGCCCCGACTTTCTCGGTGAAGAGGTAACGGGAGACCGCCGTTACTACAACTCTTGTCTGCGCCTTCATCCCTTTAAGGAATGGGGACACGACGCGCAAACACCCTCCTAAAGTCCAATGTTACAACCCTCATAAGCATACTAATCATAATACATCATACAATGAAAAAAATCTTTACCCTTCTCTGCCTCTTTACGGTACTCCTACCGATTGCAGCGCAGACTCCTTTCGTCAACCTTACGCCCAAGGCGAAGTCGATGACGACTACGGCAGGCGAACTCACCCTGCCCGAAGGTTTTGTAGTGAACACGGCGAACCTGCCCGACAGTTTGGCCGCTGAAGCTACAAAGTTTGTGGATGCCATCAACTTGGCAACACCGCTCAATGCTACTACAGCAAGTGATGATGCCACTGCGCTCATCCAAATGGCTTTTCCCGAAGCGTCCATAGATGCAGAAGGGTACAACCTCAACATTACTGCTGAAGGTGTAAAGATTGAAGCCACAACAAGTGCTGGTTTCTACTACGCCTTCCAGACGTTGAAGAAGATTCTTCCTGCCAACGTGATGGCAGGCGTGAAGGACGAGGCGGTGACTTCCTATACCTTTCCCCTTGTAAACATCAGCGACGAACCCCGCTTTGGTTACCGCGGTTTCATGCTCGACGTAGCCCGCCACTTCTTTACTGTAGAAGAAGTAAAGCGCATGATTGACATCATGGCGGTGTATAAGATGAACCGCTTCCACTGGCACTTGACCGACGACCAGGGTTGGCGCGTAGAAATCAAGCGTTACCCCAAACTCACTACCGTTGGTGCGACACGCGCAAACTCATGGACGGTAGATATGAACTATGGCGACTATTGGACTAACGAAACCTACGGTCCTTACTTCTATACGCAGGAAGAAATCAAGGATGTTGTGGCTTACGCTAAGGAACGCCACATCGAAATCATCCCTGAAATCGACATGCCTGGTCACTTCGTGGCGGCCATGACGGCATATCCTGAGTACAGTTGCTGGCCTGAGGGCGCTCATGCGCTTTGGGTGACGGGCGGTATCTCAAACGACGTGCTCAATGTGGCAAATCCCGAGGCCGTTCAGTTTGCCAAGAACATCTTGGAGGAACTCTGCGAACTCTTCCCCTATAACCAAATTCACATTGGTGGAGACGAATGCCCCACTTCGGCATGGGAGGGCAACGCACTCTGTCAGCAGCGCTACCGTGAGTTGGGTTTGACAAGTTATCGCCAACTCCAGTCTCACTTCATCAAGGAGATTGGTGAATTCCTCGCTTCTAAGGGCAAGAAGATGGCAATGTGGAACGAATCAATTACTGCCGGCGGCGCCGATCTCGACATGATGCGTGAAACAGGTGCTACGGTATATTGCTGGACTCCCTGTCAGGCGAGTGCGAAAAAGGCTGCAGAAATGGGACTTCCCAATGTCGTAACCGAATACAGCAATGGGTATTACATCAACCGCAAGCAGTGGTCAACCGGTGAGCCCACGGGTGCTGGTTATGGCACAGACAACCTTGAAACGGTATATAATTATGTGCCCGTTCCCAGCAACATCTCTTCTTCTTTGTTGAAGTATTACACAGGTGTGCAAGGCACGTTCTGGACTGAGCATGTGGCGAACCGCGAATACATGGAATACCTCGCACTTCCCCGTTTGCTCGCCGTTGCTGAAGCAGGTTGGACACAGCAAAAGGATAAGAATTTTGCAGATTTCCAAAAGCGCTTCAACGCTGATACAAAGATGCTCGACTATAACGGTTATGAGTATGGCAAACACTATGTGTATAGCAACACAGAGGGAGAAGGCGACGGCAAAGTAATGCCCAAGACTTCTACTGCGGAAGAAACGTATTGGTATCGCATTGTGACAAAGGCAACTGACGGTCGTAGCGGTCGTTGTTGGGAACTTCTTTCTGCAACTTCACCTCTCGTTTCAGAACACAGCGGTAAGAATGCCAAGGCAGGTCGCGTTTGGACCAACGCCAAGGCAGCTGAGGGCGACGCCAACTATGATTATCAGCAGTGGTGCTTTGAGCAGAGCGACGAACATCCCGGTCGTTACGCCATTGTTTGTAAGGCGCAACCCGAAGGTTCACTCAACCCCACACCTACGGCACAAAACAACACGGGCCGCTGGAACTATGATGCGACGGTGAAGCACTATGCCTTTGTTATCGGTGATGGTGGTTACGGTCCCTCAGGTGCCAATTATTATTACACGGTGCGTAGCGAAAACATCAGTGGTTGGTACCTCAATGCCTCAATGGCGGGTCAGGGTATGGCTGTAAACCTTTGGAACAACGCGGCAGACGGTGCCGGTGGTCACTGGGAATTTCAACCCCTCTTCGAACTCGATGAAGCACCCGCGCTTCAGGGTTTCGAATGGTTGAAAGAAGGCAGCACATACGCCTTCCGCAACGCTGTGAAAGAAGGTCTTTCTATCGCAGACAACAAGAAGGCAACCACACTCACCTATGCCGAACACCCATGGGCGAATGACGCGTGGGAGGTTACCAAATCGGTCATCAATGCTGACTCTACGCAAACCGTACGTCTCAAGAACGTAGGCACAAAGCGTTACATCGCCGCACCTGCAAGTAATGCGACATCACGCCTCGGTTATATCGTAGGCATTGGTGCTACGGCTACTGACGTCGTTATCTCAATCAATCCCGAGGGCGACTTTACCCTTATGGCGGGAGGTAAGAACTTCTACCCCGTAAGCACTACTTCTCCCGCTTATGCCGGAGCCATCAGTGCGGGTAACACAGATAATAGCACAGGCCTCGCTATCCGTCCGCAGGGTGCGGCTTGGAAGATTGAGGAAGTGAAGGTGGTGACCTATACTTGCGAAGATGAGCAGGGCAATGCCTTGGGCACTTTCACTTGTAGTTTACCTGTGAACCAGGAAGACGCTACCTCCATGATTCCTGGAATTTTGAATCACATGTATGTGCGTTACGACGCTGAACGCGACGTATATATTTACAAGCGCGAGTGTTATAGCGTGACGCTTCTTGCTGTTGACACCTACGGAGGCATAATCAGCAAGATGAACGTGCCTTGCGCTGTGGGCGATGCGGTAGATTTGACGCCCGAAGAACATACGTATTTCACGTATGCCTCTTCTTCGCTCGACAGCCATAGACTCACGCCCACTTCTGATACACTCGTTGTTCACACTTACTCAACTGATGCGTGGAGTGGCGTAAAGAGTGTGGGCAAGGCGGTAAATAAGTTGGAGAATGGCCGTTCTTACCTCATTTATGACACGTCTCCCAACGCCACTGAGCGTATTGGTTTCCGCAATGTAGCACCTTCTAACCTCCGTGTGGTTCGTGCGAATACGGCAGAGGACCAAACGCCTTACTACACCTGGACATTTGAAGGCAGTGGTAAGAAGTTTAAGGTGAAGAACGAATATACGGGTCTTTACATTCCGCAGCTCACGCAGAGTGGTCAAATCATTCTTTCGGATAAGGGAGACACCTTCACCTTCACGCTGAATGCTGACGGCGAAACCTGGAAGGTGCAGGGCACCAACTCACAGTATTGGGACGGTGTGGCAGATGGTTTCACCGGTTGGCACACTTATGGTCACCCCTACAAGTTCTACGAATATTACGTGCAACCTTACTTTACGGTAACCGTTGAGTTTGTCAACGCAGAAGGCACCGCCGTAACACCTGCTCAGGCTAAGCTCGTGAAGGCTGGCGAAAGCGTAACGCTCGTGCTTCCCGAAGTAAACGGACATGCAGTGAAGACCATCGAAAATGCCGAAGCGATGGAACTGGTTGGCGCTCACGCTACCGTAAAAGTCATCTACGAAGATGTAACCGGCATTGACGCCCTCCCCGCCCTCACTCCCGAAAACAATGCTATCTATGACCTCAGCGGACGCCGCGTAAAGGTGGCGCAGAAGGGCATTTATATCATTGGTGGTAAGAAGGTGGTGAAGTAATATCACGCTGAATTTTTATTGGGCAAGAATTTAGCAGTTGTTCCAAAGACTTTAACAGACCCCATCCGCAGCATAGCTGCTCGTCCCCCTAACTTTGGGGGACAATTTTAGTTAGTCGCCTCGTTTAGGTTTCCAATTAGGAATAACATGCGAGTGACTGTATATAAAATTCCTCCCCAAAGTTAGGGGAGGTGCCCGAAGGGCGGAGGGGTCTGTGAGATAGAGAGAACTATTAATATTTTTGTCGCAAATTATGTCGGACATATTTCAAATTATTCCTCAAATAAAATGAAATATGTCCGACTTAATTTTTACTCAATCCAACCTCGCATTCAGCACAAGTATTTTGCTCCCCAGCATCTCGGTTCTTGCCCCCTCTTTCTACCCTAAAAACCTCCCATTTAGAAAATAAGTTAAAATTTATTTTGCCAACCCAAATTAAATAACTTTATTTGCGGTTCATTAGCGCCGTGTGCGCGTAAATTTAATTAGTGTGTGGAGCGCCAGTCGCTCATCGTTCCGAGTTCTTTAGGGAACTCTAATTGCTCATCAAACCCATATTTAACAATTATGGAAGAAATCTTGAATCCTGAAGTAGAAGTACAGGATGTTGCCCCCGTGGCAGAAGTTGAAGTTGCACCTGCAACAGTTGAAGAAGTAGAAGTTGTTGTCGCTGAAAAGGAAACAAAGAAGGCACAACCCGCTACAAAGCAAGAAGTTATCGCTCGCCTCAAGGAAATTGCCCTTGACGCCAGCAATGCTGAGCGCGCAGAAATCGACCTGCTCAAGCAAATTTATTACAAGATTCACAACGCGGAAGCTGCTGCTGCCCGCGAGGAATATATCAAGAATGGAGGCCTCCCCGAGGACTTCATGCCTGCTCCCGACAACAGCGAAGCTGAACTGAAGGTGCAGCTCAACATCATCAAGGAGGCACGCCAGCGCGCTGCTGAAGCCCTCGAAGCGGAAAAACAGAACAACCTTGAGAAGAAGCTCACTATCATTGAGCGCATCAAGGAACTCGTAGCGTCTCCCGAGGATGCCGACAAGCACTATGAGGAATTTAAGAACCTCCAGTCGGACTGGAAGGACGTGAAGACCGTGCCCGCAGAACGCGCTACAGAACTTTGGAAGAACTACCAGCTCTACGTTGAGCAGTACTACGACCTTCTCCGCCTCAACCACGAAATGCGTGCGTACGACTTCAAGAAGAACCTTGAAATCAAGACTGCACTTTGTGAAGCTGCGGAAAAGCTTATCGAACTTGAAGACGTTATCAGCGCCTTCCACCAGCTCCAGAAGCTCCACCAGGACTTCCGCGAAACAGGTCCCGTAGAACGTGACCTCCGCGAGCAAATCTGGACACGCTTTAAGGATGCTTCTACCGCTATCAACAAGCGCCATCAGGCTCACTTCGAAGACCTCAAGGCGCAGGAGGAAGCTAACCTCGCTCGTAAGACGGAACTCTGCGAACGCGTGGAAGCGATCAACAGCAGTGCCATTGCTTCGTTCAACGAATGGGAAGACCTCACCAAGGAAGTGATTGCCCTTCAGAACGAATGGAAGACTATTGGCTTCACGCCCAAGAAGATTAACAGCCAAATCTTTGAGCGCTTCCGCACTGCCTGCGACCGCTTCTTCCAGTCAAAGACCGAACACTTCCGTGGCGTTCGTGATTCTTACGCAAGCAACCTTGCGGCGAAGACTGCCCTTTGCGAAAAGGCTGAAGCCCTCAAGGACGATACCGATTGGGCGAAGACTACCAACATTTTCGTAGAACTTCAGAAGGAATGGAAGACTATTGGTCCCGCTCCCCACAAGAGTTCTGAAGTTATCTGGAAGCGCTTCAACGATGCGTGCAACTACTTCTTCGAACAGAAGAGCAAGTCTAATGTAAGTGTGCGCCAGGAAGAAAATGACAACCTCGCGAAGAAGAATGCCATCATCGAAAAGCTCGAAACCCTCGTTGAAGCAGGCTGCACCGATATTCAGGTGGTGAAGGACCTCCAGGCGGAATGGAATGCCGTAGGTCACGTGCCCTTCCGCAAGAAGGACAAGATTTTCAAGCACTACCGCGAAGTGTGTGACAAGCTTTACGAAGCCTTCCACGCAACAGCTGGTAAGCGCAACCTTGAAAACTTCAAGAAGCAGGTGGCTGACAAGGGCGGCAACGACCTTACACGCGAACGCCAACGCTTGCAGCGCGACATTGAAATGAAGAAGAGCGAAATTCAGAACTACGAAACAAACCTTACCTTCTTCAACTCAAAGTCTAAGTCGGGCAACTCACTCGTAGAAGACCTTCTCAAGAAGGTAGAACGCTTGAAGGCAGACCTCGTGCTCCTCAACGAAAAACTCGCTGCGGTAAACGAACAACTCAAGAAGTAAATCACTTATAACATAAGCATGAAGAGGGTGTGCCGTCGGCACACCCTCTTTGCGGTTTAATAGAAGGAAGGGAATTTAGGGAGTAAGTAGTAGGTAGTAGGTAGTAAGTAGTAAGTAGTAGGTAGTAGAGAGTAAGTAGTAGAGAGTAAGTAGTAGAGAGTAAGTAGTAGAGAGTAAGTAGTAGAGAGTAAGTAGTAGAGAGTAAGTAGTAGAGAGTAAGTAGTAGAGAGTAAGTAGTAGAG
>JAZTYI010000031.1:0-6591 GCA_045636885.1 Alloprevotella sp. | reverse complement strand
AATCTCCATGCGGGATGAATATTTCTTAATCAGAGGCGAATAACACGAATGCCATCCGGATGGTATTCGTGCAATTCGTATGCGATAAGCAAAGATAACACCCCGCAAGGATTCGTGTTATTCGTGCAATTCGTGTTCTCTTAAACATAGAAAATCTCGTTTTTTCGGTTGAATATCTATGATGGGGTTTGTTTGAGTACAACTATCCATCAAACAAAGAGTTATCTATATTTACCGGACAGCAATAAAAAACAAAGAACTATTTGATTATCTGTTTAGTCATAAAACCGAAATAGAACAAGACTTTGGTGAAGAACTTACTTGGCAAAGGATGAGTGACAAAGTTACTTGCCGTATTAGTATTGACCGGAAGGATTTATCATACCTTAATCCTGAAGACAGAGAAAAAATCTTTCATTTTTTCACAGACACAACTTATAGATTTATGAAAGCGTTTTCTCCTTATGCCAAGAAATACAATAGCAAAATTTAGATTAAAGGTTTTATTTAAAATATAAATTTAGGGCGGCAACTCCTCGTTGTCGCCCTAAATTTTGTGTATAATCCCCCCCCTACCATTTCAACACTAACGCACATCACACCTACTTATCAAGTCCGCATAAAGGGCGTTGCGCGAGAGCAAATCGCGGTTGCCAACAAGGAAGAATTGTTTACGGGCACGGGTGATGGCGACGTTGAGTTTGCGGTCTACTTCCGTAGTGCCTACCTGCTGACACACGGAGAGGATATCTAATTGGTAGGGGCGCGAGATGGTGGTGGTGAAGACGATGTAGTCGCGCTGCGAACCTTGGTAGCACTCTACGGTGTCGATGGTGATGTCATCCACATCCGCTACGCCACGATTGCGCAGGCTGGCGCGCACCATACTGATTTGATTGCGGAAAGGCACAATGATGCCCAACTGCTTGGACAAGTTGAGCGACTTCTCGCTACGCGCGTTGAGGTGGATGAGCGCTTCAACAATGTCTGCCACGGTTTCTGCCTCCATTTTATTGGCCTTCACATTGTCAGAAAGTTCGGGGGCGGGGACATGCACAAATCCCATGCGCGTGGTCGCCACAAACTGCTCCATCGGCGTTTGCGCATCGGCATAATCAAGCGCTCCTTCTTGGTGATCGAGAGGCACTACGGAGAGGCGCCCTTCGTAGAAACGCTCGTTGACAAAGGCAGCAATCTCGCGGTGCATTCTCCCCTGATGATCCAGCAATCCTGCGGCAAGAGTTGCCACTTCGGGCGTGCGCGCCACGAATCCGTGCAGGCGCTCGAAGAGGGAGTTGCGCAGGTCGGTCAAGCCCATACTGCGGAGCGCCTCATCGTGCACAACAGTTTGCTCCGCGCGTTGCATCACCACGGCGGGGAGTTGCTTGTGGTCGCCAATCATGATGAAGCGGCGCACGGCGGTGAGGTGCGCAAGGAGCGCCATAATTTGCGGTTCGAGCACCTGTGACGCCTCGTCGAGAATGGCAAGGTCAAACTGCTTGAGGTTGAAGAGTTCGGTGTGTGAAGTAAGCGTGGCGACGGTGCCCACAATCACCTGCTGGTCTTGTAGCAACTGGGAAACTTCGGCACGGTTCTTCATGCCCGCTGCTCGGTTGACGAACAGATTTTTGCGCACCTCCTCGGAGCACGTTTGCTCAATGCCGAGGCGCAAAAAGTCTATTGCTGCCCCCTGAAGCATTTGGCAAATTTCATCCACGGCACGGTTCGTGTAAGCCGCCAGTAAGAGGTTCGGACGCTCGCCACGAAGGCATGACGAGGTAAGGAACTCTTGCACCATAGCACGCAGGGCGACATTGGTTTTCCCCGTTCCGGGAGGTCCCACGAGGAGGTAATAATCCTGCGCCTGCATGGCGGGAAGCACAATGGCGTTGGTGCGCGCACCATAATCCCCACAAAGTTTCACACTCGTATCGAAGCGCGGCGCACGTTGGCACAGCAAGAGTTCGCGACGCTCCTGTGTCGCCGTAAGCAAGGCAAAGAGCCCACGGCGGGCAGATTGGAAACTGCTGTCGGTGCTGTCCTTCTCAATGGCATAGGTGGTGTCGAAGGAGAAGAAGTCGCGGTTGCGCTGCTTATAGGATAGGTGCAGGTGAAGTTCGGTGTCGGTGAGGCGCACAATGTAGCCGCGCACTAATTGTCGGTTGCACACGGTGTCCGCCGCCGAACGGCGTTCGTAGAGTTGCACCATGGCGCCCTCGTAAAAGTCGGCAATGAACTTCTCGCCGTAGTCGGGCACATCGAAAATGATTTCTTCTACCCCACCCTCGCCCAGAAGTTCGCGGATGCGGAGGTTGATGAGAATTTCTCCCGAGAGGAGTTTTGAGGTATAGTCGGCGTTCCACACACGAGCAAATCCACGCGTTGAGTCGGGGCGCGGTTCGCCCATCTTTGAGAGAAACTGCTCACGCGACAGGAAGGTCATGAAGTGGTGGAAGTAACTGCGCTCCAAGGGTGAGGCGTTCTCCAACGGTTCTACCACCGCCTGAATGGGCGGCAGGATAGCCTTGAGGAAATTCGGGTGAAGTCCCTGCTTCTGTATAATATTATTATAGGTGAGTTCCGACAAAACGTCCGCAACCTCCCCATTGCGCATGCGCATTTCCATCCGCACAATCTCGTTGCGCAGGTGCATCACCTCCTTAATCTTACTGCGCGGAATGCGTTCGTCAAGCAGGGTCGGGTAACGGGAGTAGAGCAGGAAGGAAGAGATGGCGTCGCGGGGAATGGAAAAATTGAAGTGCAACATCTCCTTGTAAAGTGCCATCTGCAAGACGTGCTCTTCCTTGGGGCGGACGGGCGGACGGAAGTCTTCAGCCTTACCGCTCTTGAGTTCCACAATGCGGCGGTGGTCTGCCGTCATCACGTCCAAGCGTCCCCTCAAACCGAGCGTGGCGCAGATAAAGGCGGGTTCGAGCAACACCTGATCAAGCGCTATGCCCACTTCGGGCGAGGCGTATGCCTGCTGCACAATCTGGCGAATGTTGTCGAAGTGCTGACGGGCCTCCTTGAAATAACTGACATCGATTTCCTCGGGGGCGTGATGGCAAGCGTAATCCAAAAGCGACTGGCGGAAGTGCGTCTGCATACTTTCTGCAAAATCAATCGTGGCAGAATGCGTGCAGTCGTCCATAAACTGGTTGGCGGCATTACCGAGGAGAATCGGGCGCGTAGTTTGGCGCGGTTGGAGTTGCGCCAAAAGGTAATTCAAGGGTGACGTGCCGTAAGGTTTTACACATGCCGTGAGCGAGCTAACGTCAATGAGATAATCAGGTTCGAGAATGACGAGTTCCCCTCCGTTCACCACATTCACCCGCACCCCTTCCTCAAGAAGTTGCAAAGTTTCGGCATCTGCAGGTACTACCGTCTCGCCCGCATCGTCCTGAAGCAGGAGCGTGAAGCAGTCTTCGCCAATTTCTTTGACCAATCCGCGTGCCACGCGCAACTGTTCTACGGGCGTAGAAGTGAGTTGTGCATCCTCCTTTCTGGGGGCGTTTTCCGACGCCTCCAGAGCGGTGAGAAAGATTCTCAAGTCTGCCACATCAATGGCGAACAACTCCTCCGTTGCCTCCCTTTGTCCGCGCAAAGTCTGGAGGGCATTGCGGCGGAAACGGTCGGCGGCAGCATGGGGTACGCCGTAGTGTTTACACACCGCGTAGAGGCGTGCAAAAAGTCCGGAGTAATCCGTTGAAAACTCCTTGGTCTTTTCTATGCAGACGCGCTTCAGCAGGGAGTAAAGCATCGTGTAGCGCACACGAATCTTCAACTGCTGGTTACATGCCGAAGCGAGTTCTTCATCGTACATCATGGGCAGAGAATTTATAAATTGGAGGTTTGTTTTTTTGACAGAGGAATTGAGCGCGCTAGCACATTCGTGAAATTCGTAGGCGATAAGCCAATCAACCCTGGATAGCACATTCGTGAAATTCGTGAGATTCGTGTTCTCAAAAAATTGCGCATAAGATTGTCGACGTACCTACATTCTTACGAGTCAAAACGAGAACTATATTCGCCGTTTGTGACGAATGCTACTTTTGTTCTTATGTTCTTGTATCGTGAATCCAAGAAAATATTTAACTTTGTGCGAAGTTACAAAAATTTAAGAACTCTATGCTGAAACATATCGTACTCTTTCAACTCAAGCCCGAACTCTCGGCAGAGCAACGCCAGACTGTGATGGAGAATTTCAAGCAAGGCATCATGGCACTCCCCGCCATCATCCCCGAAATCCAATCCATCGCCGTAAACTTCAACTGCAACCCTGCCGAACAGTGGGACATTTGCCTTGAAAGCACTTTCGCCTCGCTCGAAGCACTTGACGTTTACGCACAACATCCCGCCCACAAAGCCGTAGGCGCCGAATTGCGCCCCAACATCTGCGGCCGCAGTTGTGTGGATTACACTCTCTAAATTTTCAGTGCGCTCTTCACTCCGCAAGGCGCTCTCCCCCTGTTTATAGGGGGAGGGGACCGCTCCGCGGTGAGGGGGTGCAAAGAATCCGTTTCAAAATTCTCAACCGTTAACCTTTCAACGTTAACCTCAACACCTCATAACCTTATAACCTCATAACCTCATAACCTCATACCCCTATGACACACGAATGGTTTGAATGTAAAATCAAATACGAAAAGCAACAAGACAATGGCGCACTCAAGAAGGTAAGCGAACCCTACCTCGTTGACGCCCTCAATTTCACAGAAGCAGAGCGCCGTATTACGGAAGAGATTGCCCCCTTCATGACGGGCGAATTTCAAGTATCGGACATCAAGCGTGCACGCTTTGCCGAACTCTTTGAAGCGACAGAAGAAAGTGCCGACAAGTGGTATAAAGCAAAGCTTATTTACCTCACAATTGACGAATCAAAGGGGGTAGAAAAGAAGACTTCGCAAACGATTCTCGTGCAGGCAGGTTCATTCCACGATGCCCTCAAGAACTTGGATAAGGGCATGGAAAACTACATGGGTGATTACACTATTGCGTGCATTCAGGAAACACCCATCATGGACATCTTCCGCTACAAGCCTGCTGCTGAATAATTGACCGCTTTAAGGTAATTTTCCGTATGGGACACATTGCCAAAAACATTGCTGAAATACGTGCCACACTGCCACCAACGACCAACTTGGTGGCAGTGTCAAAGTATCATCCCATAGAGGCCGTTGCCGAAGCCTACGCTGCTGGGCAACGCATCTTTGGCGAAAGTCGTGCACAGGAATTGCGGGAGAAGGCAGAGGCGCTTCCGAAGGACATTGAGTGGCACTTCATTGGGCACCTCCAACCCAACAAGGTGAAATACATTGCCCCGTTCATCAGTCTCATTCATGCTGTTGACACCCCCAAACTCCTTGCCGAGATTCACCGACAGGCGGAGAAGCACGGCAGAGTCATCCCCTGCTTGCTCCAACTCCATGTGGCGGCAGAGGAAACGAAATACGGATTTACCCCCGACGAGGCGTGGCAATTCCTGGAGTCGGGCGAGTGGCGCAACTACCCCAACGCGCAAATCTCGGGTGTGATGTGCATGGCTACGAACACGGATAACGAAACTCGCATCCGCCAGGACTTCCAAGTGGCACACGACTTCTTCCTCCGTGCTCAATCCACCTTCTTCGCCGATGCCCCCCACTTCACCCAATGCTCATGGGGCATGTCCGACGACTACCCCCTCGCCATTGCCGAAGGCAGCACCCTCGTCCGCATCGGGTCCAAAATCTTTTGCGAGTAACTTTTAGAGTTGACAAGTAAACAAGGTACGAGTAAACAAGAAAGTTTGTTAGGTAAACGATTGTTACCCCGCACGGTTCATACTCCATTTACCCTACACCATTCTTCGTTCTCCGCAAACCTTTCAGCGTTCCCCCATCCCTAAAATAACCCCTAAAGCAAAACTTTTCCTCAAAATCCTTTGTCAATTCAGAAAAAGTACCTACCTTTGCACTCGCAATTCAGAAAGGTGCCATAGCTCAGTTGGTAGAGCAAAGGACTGAAAATCCTTGTGTCCCCGGTTCGATTCCTGGTGGCACCACCAAGAGAAATACATTCTCCCCTTCTGAAACGCACGGTGCCATAGCTCAGTTGGTAGAGCAAAGGACTGAAAATCCTTGTGTCCCCGGTTCGATTCCTGGTGGCACCACAATAAAAGCAGTTGTCTTAACCGACAACTGCTTTTTCTTTATGCTTTTTTGGGCAAAACCAACCCATAATGGGAACGACCGATACATCCCAATTCATCCTATCGAGTTCAAAAGTAATCAAGAAGCCCCAATCGTACATTTGCAGCATCGGCAACTTCGGTTGGGACTTTTTTATCCTTGGTTAGCCAAGTGTACAATCTCGCAAGTGGCAAAACCTGGCAGGGTGGACAAAATCTTATATCGCTTAACTCGCCAAATATCCACTAAAAACAAAGTGAGGTGGTCTAATACCCCGCCCTTTAAAAATGAACGAGAGACTATCCACTTCGAAACGGCAAGCCGAGGATGAAAAAGGTCCGATAAAATATGAGAATTTGCCGATATTAACTGCCACTTCCAAGAGCGATAAATGATAATTTACCGACACCTGACCATTCAT
>JAZTYI010000030.1:0-26233 GCA_045636885.1 Alloprevotella sp. | reverse complement strand
TTATTGCTGTCCGGTAAATATAGATAACTCTTTGTTTGATGGATAGTTGTACTCATACAAGCCCCCTCATAGATATTCAACCGAAAAATACGAGAATTTCTATGTTTAAGAGAACACGAATTGCACGAATAACACGAACCGCAGGTCGCGTAAGTCAATCTCCATGCGGGATGAATATTTCTTAATCAGAGGCGAATAACACGAATGCCATCCGGATGGTATTCGTGCAATTCGTATGCGATAAGCAAAGATAACACCCCGCAAGGATTCGTGTTATTCGTGTAATTCGTGTTCTCTAAAATAAAGAGACAAATTTTACCGGACAGCAATAATAACAAACGAGTTTTTGTGGACAACACCTATATTATTGCCCTATTCTTTAAGTCAATGTCAGGAGATAAAACATCCGTAATGCCCTCACACGGGGACAACACATATATAAATTCCCAAATGGGACCACCAAAGGTCACGCAAGTAACTGCTATATTGTTGCCTACAATCCGAGAAATTCCTGTTAAATGAAACTCCTAAATCATGCCACAAAAATGACGAAAAATGAGAAATAATATTGGTGTTAACAAGTGTTAACGGATTTGCATTTCGCACTGAAATTTTGTATCTTTGTATTACGGAAGTGGAGATGCCCCTAGGAATCGGGGGTATCTCCACTTTTTTTATCCCAAAAACCGGTTTTTAGGGGTCAAAAAATAAGTTACCTAGTTTTTTCAAGGTTAAACAACCGGTTTTCTATGTTACTTATTCTTGCACTGCAAATAGATATTGTCGCGATGGTAAGTATGCTGAATGTTAATTTGTGTTAAAGTTTTTGCGAAAAAATGACGAAAAATGAAGGTTCGCACTGTCACAATTTTTCGCCAAAATGTGTTGATGATCGCTCTATTGTCGCCCCCCAAAAAAGTGGAGCTATCCCGATTATGAGATAGCTCCACTTTCGTAATGCGAAGATACAACATTTCTCAACGCAATCCCAATTAGAAAATTGCTCTTTTCTCCAAAATTCAATCTTGTCAATGACTCCCTAAAATGTCGTTAACTAAATCCAGCGCCACTTTCACATTCGGAACTTCAAGCAGCGTAAGACTGCGCTTGCCATTGCGTTCGTCGAGTTTGCATCGCTTGATGTTGTGCACGGCATAGGTGAGTACATTGCCAAAGGTCTCGCTTTGGTAATACATACTCTTGGGGTTGCTCACGAAATAGAGGGTCATGCGACCGTTCTTGAGCGTGATGCGCTCTACACCGAGTTGCTTTCCGAGGCGACGGAGGGGTTGGACGCGGAGTAACTCTTCGCCTTCGGGGGGCAAGGGTCCAAAGCGGTCGAACATGCGTTGGCGGAAGGCTTCCAACTGCACCTCTTCCGAAATACCGTCAAGTTCGCGGTAGAGCAACATACGTTCGCTACTTCCTGGCACATACGTTTCGGGGAAGTAGGCACGAAGGTCGCATTCGATGCTACATTCGTCCACGAATTGGGCAGCGTCGATTTGCGCTTCCGGTTTCACACCTTCCGCAGTCTCATAGAGTTCGGCAAATTCCTCATTCTTGAGTTCCGCCACGGCTTGCGCAAGAATCTTCTGGTAAGTCTCATAACCGAGGTCGGCAATAAATCCGCTCTGTTCGGCACCCAGCAGATTGCCAGCGCCACGAATGTCCAAGTCTTGCATGGCAATGTGGATGCCACTGCCGAGATCGGAGAAATTCTCTATGGCTTGCAAGCGACGGCGTGCGTCATCGGGAAGCGCAGAAAGCGGAGGCGCAAGCAGGTAGCAGAACGCCTTTCGGTTCGAACGCCCTACGCGACCGCGCATCTGGTGGAGATCCGAAAGTCCGAAATGATGGGCGTTGTCAATAATAATCGTGTTGGCGTTGGGAATATCGATACCGCTCTCTACGATGGTTGTAGAAATCAGCACGTCGTAGTCGTAGTTGACAAAGTCAAGGATAACCTTTTCCAACTCCGCAGGAGGCATCTGTCCGTGCCCGATAGCCACGCGTGCATCAGGCACGTATTTTTCTACGATTGCTTTGAGGTGGGGCAACTGAGAAATACGGTGCGTCACGAAATACACCTGTCCGTTTCTGCTCATCTCAAAGTTCACGGCATCACCAATAACCTCGCCGTTGAAAGAGTGAATCTCCGTCTGAATAGGATGGCGGTTGGGCGGGGGAGTTTGAATCGTAGAAAAGTCGCGAGCCCCCATGAGTGAAAACTGAAGGGTGCGCGGAATGGGCGTTGCCGACATGGTTAAGGTATCAACCGACACCTTCATCTGGCGCAGTTTTTCCTTTACGCTCACCCCAAACTTCTGTTCTTCATCAATGATGAGCAATCCAAGGTCTTTAAACTTCACTGCCTTGCTCACCAGTTTGTGCGTGCCGATAATGATGTTGATATTGCCCGCTTCGAGTTCGCGCAAAATCTCATTCGTTTGCTTCGTGGTGCGAGCGCGGCTCAGGTAATCCACCTTTACGGGGAAACCTTTGAGGCGCTTGGCAAAGGTCTTGTAATGTTGAAGCGCAAGCACGGTAGTTGGTACGAGCACCGCCACTTGCTTATTGTCCGCCGCGGCTTTCATGGTGGCACGAATGGCGATTTCGGTTTTACCAAAGCCCACATCGCCACACACCAATCGGTCCATGGGGCGCTGTTGTTCCATATCCGCCTTCACCTCTTGGGTAACCTTGAGTTGGTCGGGCGTATCCTCGTAAGCAAAACTTGCTTCGAGTTCCTGTTGCATAAAACTATCAGCGCTAAAAGCAAATCCCTGTTGCTCTTTACGCTGGGCATAGAGGCGAATGAGGTCGCGCGCAATGTCCTTAATCTTCTTCTTCGTGCGCTCCTTGAGTTTCTCCCAAGCGCCTGTGCCCAAGTGACTCAAGCGAGGCGGTTCGCCCTCCTTGCCCTTATACTTCGATACCTTATGAAGTGAGTGGATGGAAACGAAAACCACGTCGTCGTTCTTATACACCAACTTGATGAGTTCCTGTTGTTCACCATTTGCACCAGGCATACGCACCAATCCCGCAAACTGCCCTACGCCGTGATCCACGTGTACCACATAATCTCCGGGTTCAAACTGCATGAGTTCCTTAAGTGTCAATGCGAGTTTACCATTTCGTGCGCGGTCGCTCTTGAGATTATATTTGTGGAAGCGGTCGAAGATTTGATGATCGGTAAAGAGGGCAATGCGCAACGTTTCGTCAATAAATCCTTCGTGAAGGGTATGCAGAATGGGCGTAAAGGTAAGCGCTTTCCCCATGTCCTCAAAGATGGTGCGCAAACGCTCCGTTTGTTTCTCGCTATCGGCAAGGATGTGGAGGTCATAACCATCTGCTTTGAGCTGTCCGAGCGTGGAGCGTAAGAGGTCGAAATTCTTGTGAAACAGGGGTTGGAGTTTTACGTCGAAACGCACAATGGCGCCAGGCGTAGTGCTGGGTTTGTTGCCAAATTCAAAACGTTGGCAACGCGCTAATTCTCGAAGCACCGCCGCTCCGTTTGCCAAAACAAACTCGCTCTGGAACTGTCGGCGGATTTCAGCAGCTTCCATTTCCGAAGTGGCTTCGCGCTCAATGATGGCTTGTGTTGCAAATCCTTCGTTGTAAGTGGCGTCAATACGTTCGCCGATGTAGAGAAAATCACGTGTGAGTAAGCATGAACCTTCTGGGAGTAGGGCAGGGAAGGGTACGAGATTGCCTCCCGTCTTCTCAATTTCGGGCACAATCTTCACCACCTTCTTACGCTCCTTTGAGAGTTGGGTTTGCACTTCAAAGGTGCGGATGGAATCCACTTCGTCGCCGAAGAAATCAAGTCGGTAAGGAAGTTCGCTGGAATACGAAAATATATCCACAATACTACCACGCACGGCATATTCTCCGGGTTCATACACATAATCACGGCGACGGAAGCCAAGGTCCTTCAAGCGCTCCGTCAATTCCGTGACATCGTATTCTTTGCCTTCCTCAATCTCTACCGTATTCTCCTTCAAGGTTTCGCCAGAAGCCACACGCTCAGCCAAGGCCGTGGGGAAGGAAACAACGAACAACGGACTTTCGCCCGCATAACTTGAAAGGCGACTGATAACATCCGTGCGCAAAATCTCATTTGCCGCATCTCGCTGACCGTATTTCACCGCACGTCTGTAGCCCGAGGGAAGAAACACCGCATGTTCCTCACCCACGAGTTGAAGCAAGTCATGATAAAAATAACCCGCCTCTTCCTCATCATTGAGTACGACCATATAGACACACTTACGCACCGCTTGCATTGCTGCGACGGCAAAGCAAACGGAAGCCGAGGATGCCTGCATGCCCTCACAGTAGATGGAGGGTTGGCGTTCGTCAATGAGGCGCGTGAGTGCCTTTACTTGTGGATGTTTTTGAAATCTCGGAAGGAGTGCGCTGAGTTGCATGATGAGGTGCGTGGGTTACTTCTGTTCTTTACTGGGGTACTGAAGTTTCTTGATGATAGAATCGGTTTGTGCCGCAGGCAATTTATACTCCTGAATGAGGATGTCGCGACAAATGCTGAGGTCATGGTTCTCAATCTCTGCCTTTGCCAATTCATAAGCCTTTGCCAACAACATAATCTGTTGGACTTTCTTTGAATTTCGAGGGTAAACGAGTTGCATGGATGCTTCAGGAAGAAGGGCATTTGCCTTCAAAATCTGATGCCCATTAAGTGCCGCCCAATAGGCTTGCAAATAAGGAAGCACCGCTGCCTCAACCTGACGATTGGTCAGCATATCAGCACGCAACCAAAGGTCGTTGATTTGAGGAAAATGGACATCCTCACGCTTCATTCCAGCCTGGGTTAATGCATGCAAGCAGAAGGCCTCAGCACCACTGTGTCGAGAAATAGCAATCGTACGATTGTTCAAATCGTTTATGTTTTTCGCTCCAAGTTCTTTTGAAGCAACAAGCGCATACTTAACATCAAACTGAAGTTGTGCCGAAAGTTGATACCCCTTTCTTGTATAGTCAGCAAAACGTGTGCGATCCATCATGCAAACATCGACTGCGTTGTTCAACAATGCCGTGTCGCAATCAAATTGTGCCATATAGGGAAGAATGTCAATCACAATCCCTAAAGAATCACAGATTCCCGCTTGCTTGGCATAATAAATGGGGAGCGCCTCAAGCGTAGGGAGCACAGCGACCCTCAAATCATAAGCAATACTGTCGTGTGACGCGCCGGCATCTTCCGCAGAAGTTTCTGTATTTGTAGCATTGCATCCCGCCACAAGACTTCCTCCCACAAGAAGCAGCATCGCAATAAGCACACTAAAATATTTTGCTTTTGTCATAATATTGAAAAATAAACGAGGGGCAAGTGTTGCCACCAGCCCCTCCGTTATATGAAATAGTTGTTAAGGCGTTAACCTACTTCCGAGTAAGTATTAACCCTTAATTGCAGCGATACCGGGGAGTATCTTACCTTCGATAGCTTCGAGGAGTGCACCACCGCCAGTTGAGATGTAAGATACCTTGTCAGCCATGCCGAACTTGTTGATGCAAGCTACAGAGTCACCACCACCGATGAGTGAGAACGCACCGTTAGCAGTTGCTTCAGCGATTGCTTCAGCGATTGCCTTAGAACCAGCAGCGAAGTTGTCCATTTCGAATACACCAGCAGGACCGTTCCAAAGAATAGTCTTAGCGGGAACAATAGCAGCAGCAAATGCCTTGCGAGCTTCGGGACCTGCGTCAAGACCTTCCCAACCAGCGGGAATTTCCTTTACAGAAAGAATCTGAGTGTTGCAGTCGTTCTTGAAGTCATCACCAGCAACGCAGTCGTCAGCGAGTACGAGGTTTACGCCCTTTGCCTTAGCCTGTTCGATGATTGAAAGCGCGAGTTCAAGCTTATCGTTTTCGCAGATAGAGTTACCTACTTCACCGCCCATAGCCTTAGAGAATGTGTAAGTCATACCACCGCAGAGGATGAGGTTGTCCACCTTGTCCATAAGGTTTTCGATGATACCAATCTTTGAAGAAACCTTAGAACCACCCATGATTGCAGTGAAGGGGCGCTTGATGTTAGAAAGGATGTTGTCAACAGCAGTAACTTCCTTTTCCATCAAGTAACCGAGCATCTTGTGGTCAGCGTCGAAGCTGTCAGCGATAACTGCTGTAGAAGCGTGCTTACGGTGAGCAGTACCGAATGCGTCGTTTACATAGATGTCAGCGTAAGAAGCGAGCGTCTTAGCAAATTCTGCCTGCTTGCCCTTCATTTCTTCCTTAGCCTGCTTGTAAGCGGGATCTTCCTTGTCGATGCCAACGGGCTTACCTTCTTCTTCAGCATAGAAGCGGAGGTTTTCGAGAAGGAGAACGTCGCCGGGCTGAAGCGCAGCAGCAGCTTCCTGTGCCTTAGCGCAGTCGGGAGCGAACTGAACCTTTACGCCGAGCTTTTCAGAAACAGCGTCAACAATCTGAGAGAGCGAGAACTTAGCATTCACCTTACCCTTGGGCTTACCCATGTGGCTCATGATAATGAGTGAACCGCCTTCAGCAAGCACCTTCTTCAATGTGGGAAGCGCACCGCGGATACGAGTGTCGTCAGTGATGTTACCGTTTTCGTCGAGGGGTACGTTGAAGTCTACACGTACAATCACCTTCTTACCTTTGAAATCACAAGTGTCGATTGTCATAATGTTTATAAATTAGAAGTTAAATAATTGAGTTCTGTTAAGACGCAAAGACTATAATACACTTTGCGTTGCGAAGTTAGCGATTATTTTTTAGATAACAAACACTTATAACATAAATAGTGAGGGGCAAATCGTAGTTCTTTACAGAGAAAAATGTAATTTTGAACACCAAAATGATTTTTTACTATGATATTTCTCTCTTCCTCCCTCCCTCAGTGGTTGACTTTTTGGCAAACAGAGAGCGACGAACTCTCTGTCATGCAGAAAGGTTTCATGATTCTGCTCATTATTTTAGTGTCGTTTGCTTTAGACTGGTTGTGCAAGCGCATTTTGGCGCCACTTGCAAGGAGAATAGCCCTGCGCACAGAGGCGAAATGGGATGACTATCTGCTGAATGACGAGGTGCTTTCCAAGTTGTGTCACATCATTCCGCCCGTTGTGGCCTACGTAATGATGTCTTTTGCCTTTTCGCGCGAACAGGCTTTGCTTGATGTGGTCTTTAAGATTTGCTGGATTTATATCGTGGTAGTGGCTGTACGCCTTGTGTTTGCCGTGCTTAATTCTGTTTATACCATGTCGAATGAACATGAGCAGTATAAGCACCGCTCGCTGAAAGGATTTTATCAGATGCTCAAACTGTTGGTGGCGTGTATTGCGATCATCGTTATCGTAAGCGAACTTATCGGTAAAAGTCCTATTGTGATTCTCACGGGTCTTGGTGCAGGAACCGCCATTCTCATGCTCGTGTTTCAAGACTCGATTAAGGGACTTGTTGCGGGTATCCAACTCACTGCCAATGATATGTTGCGCCCCGGCGATTGGATTACGGTGCCCAAATATGGCGCAGACGGCGACGTGATGGAGGTGTCACTCACGACGGTGAAGGTGCGCAACTGGGATAAAACGATTACTACCGTTCCGCCTTACGCATTGGTGAACGATTCGTTCCAAAACTGGCGTGGCATGTTTGAAATCGGTGGGCGCCGAGTGAAGCGTTCGGTCAATATAGATATGAGTAGCGTGCGCTTCTTGACCGCTCAGGAGTGGAAGCAATTTTCTAAAGAACCCTGGATGGAAGGATATGAGCATGCGGAAGGTGAAGAGGTAAACCTCTCGCTCTATCGTCAATATATCACGCACTACCTAAAGCATCATCCCAAAGTACACCAGGAAATGCTTATCCTCGTGCGCCAACTTCAACCTACGGCGCAGGGATTGCCCATCGAACTCTACTTCTTCTCTGCCGACACCGCTTGGCTACGCTACGAAGCACTCCAAGCAGAAGTTTTCGACCACGTCCTCGCCGTAACCCACCGCTTCGGTCTCTCCGTATTCCAGAGTCCTTCGGGCATGGATTTGCAACAGCGATTACGTGGATAATGAAGATTTCATATATACGTAAAAAACTACTTAGTGCTGCATCAACAGTCCTAAGTAGTTTTTTTTATTGAGCAAATAGTTAGAACGTATTAGCGTTTCTTAAACACTTGACTTAATCCCTTGGCACCCAATATCGCAAGTCCGCAATATTGAAACAGCTTTGCCAATCCAAAACAAAGAGTCCACAACGCGGCTTTCCATTCAGCACTTATGGGTAATGCAAACTGTGCGAACGAAATAAGGTAAAAGGGAACGCAACTTGCCGTGACGATCACGCCCACCCAATAGGGCAAACGATTCAACCACCGCTTTGTTGCAGAAATTTTAGTGCGAAGGGTTGGGATCATTTTCATGATTGAAAATAGTTTATTATGGGGATCCTCATGCCTCCTTAATCTTTAAAATAGTCATAAGTTTGTGCATGTTCACACTTGAAAATACCATCTTCATAAGTAATCTCGTTCTCTTCCATCCAATCTTCTACCACAATCTGCATCTTTTTCCTCTTAAACTCAAACCATGCCTCGCGAAGGTTCGTAGAGCGCAACGCATCTTGAAAGGCTGAAAAGGGGTGACGCCGACTTAATGCAGTCCAAAGTATGTTGTGTGGAACGGGATTCTTAATCGTGATTGCAAATTCTTCCATGTGCCTGAATGCCTCTCTGGAACAAAAAGGTTCAATGGGAAGCAAACGGTGAGTAGGGTCTGGATAAAGTTCAGCATCCTCAATGTACGCTTGCGTATCTTGAGCGTCGAAATCATAAAACCATTCTATATCATGGTCACTCATAGCAGTGGATACGGCATCTATAAATCTTTCAAAGGTGTTCATTATGTCTGTTGTTTATGAAATCTTAAATATTACCTCAAAGTAAAGTTAAAGAATCAATGTCGCAAATATACTGGACAGTATGGAATAACTTGATTGTACTCCAGCGCTACTAGTCCTCATCATTTATTCGTTCTGTTTTACTATTGGGAACTAATTTCAAGCACATATTTTCTGTGTTGTAGATAACCTTACTAAATTGCAGAAAATAATCCATACCTAAATTGCCATAACCTAAACCTATATCATGATTGCTGTCGCATGAAACGAAGATGGTAGGAAAGGTGTAGGATACACCACCGACACCTATGTTTACTTCATTAAGAATATATCCATTCTCTATCGATACTCCCCCAGCCCCAGCCATACGAGTGATTGCGGTGACACAATTTGTGGCAATACTGTCGCTATATTGTGCATGGTATCGAGTTGTCAATACACTAGAAGTAGCGCCAGTATCTAAATGTATGAGTCGCGGAACGCCTTCTATCTCTGCTTCTACACAGAAAAGTCCGCTCGTCCCATAGCACATATTGGGAAGATTTCCTTCGGCAAAAGAGGTTGTGTTATTAGGTATTACGATTGCCGAACGTGCAAAGTCGAGATGAAATTCCTTTACAGATTGGATAAACTCAACGCCGAGAATCATCTCCAAGTGTTTCATATGCACATCTATACTATCAACACCCGAAGAGATGTCCATGACGTAAAATGGCACATTATTTACCGTGATATTCCCCATAGCGATTTCTTTGGCTACAGCAAAACCGCCTTGCTGAGTGCCAAACCCTGTCATCTGTGTGCCTATATTGTAAAAATCAAGACCAAGGCGTTGCGCCGTGCTTGTGCTAACGATATTCACTCCAGCTCCTGAGTCGAAAACAATATCTTGTTTCTTTCCATTAACAACAGCAGGCATCATCATTGTGATACTGCGCCTATTAGCTTGTCCTATAGAATCAAGACGAAAAGAAGCAACACCTTCATCACCCGATATTGTCACTTCATTTATACCTTCGTATTGAGACAATGTTTCGTGTTGTTTTCCCCATTCTTTAAAGGCAGACAATGATGCACTATCTGAATACGGTTCAAAAGCCTTACACATGTCATCCAGCACAATTGCGGCTTCAGCATAACGCCCCATTCGCTTCAACGAAGTGGCTTTCATGTATAACATCGACATCACATTGCCGACTCCTATTTCTGTTTGATGTTCATTAACCAAGCGATCTATGGCACGACAGGCTTCATCATTGCGATTGAAGTTATATGCCAACATGCTTTCAGAAAAAGTCTTTAGCATAGGTGGGAGTGAGTCTTTCCCCTCTACATACAAATCGCGCAATTCAAACCATTCACTGTTATTGAGCGCTGAACTAACTTTCGCTTCATAAAGACTTTGCGCAGATAAGGTATATATTGCAAAAAACAAAAACGCAATGTAAGTAAGAACCTTCTTCATATCTTCAATATTATAATTATGCAAATATAGACAAATTTTACATAAGACAATGTCTTATTACAGTTATTACTTACTTTTGCAACTGATATATATGAAGAATTTCTCATGACAAAACTTAGTGCGAAACAGTTGGAGGATAAATTACACTTTGCAGGTGAGGCGATTCCTTCCATGAAGCGTCGCTGCGGAGGTCACGATTATGAGGCGCGCCAGATGTATCTTATCACCATTACGGTGGAGGGGCGTCGCCCGTTGCTCGGGCGTGTCATTGGCAATCCTGAGGCGGAAGAAGGAGCGCCTGATTCCCCGCACGTTGAACTTTCCCCGCTCGGTAAAGAAGTCGAGCAAGAGTGGATGGCGATTCCTCTGTATCACCCTGAAGTGAAAGTGCTTGCCCTACAAATCATGCCCGACCATCTGCACAGCATCCTCTTCGTCAAAGAGCGTATGCCCCAGCATTTAGGGCACATCATCAAGGGCTTTAAAGCAAGCACGAACAAAGCCTACCGCAGGCTCATCGCCCCTCGTCCAGCCTCCCTTCCAGTAGGTTGCGACGCCGTCGCAACTAACGAAACCGCCGTCTCCCCCGATGCAACCGCCCCTCGCCCCCATCCTGACCGCAAGCACGGTCTCCTCTGGAGCATCGGCTATACCGACGGTATCCTTGGCCGCCAGGGGCAACTTGATAACTGGTTCACCTACCTCCGAGACAACCCTCGCCGCCTACTCATGAAGCGCCTTCACCCCGAATTCTTCCGTGTACAGCGCCATGTAAAGGTGGGGAGGTATGAATTTTCTGCCATAGGCAACCGCTACTTGCTGACGCACCCTGTGCGCTTGCAAGTGCAATGCTCGCGTCGTCTTACTGAAACTGAAATCGCGCAACAGAAGGCATACTACTTGGAGCAAGCAAAGCGTGGCGCTGTATTGGTTTCGCCCAGTATATCGCCAGGAGAGAAAACCATCATGCGCGCCGCCTTTGATGCCGGTTGTCCGCTCATCCTTTTGCAGGAAAATGGATTCACAGACCTCGCCAAACCTGGCGGTGCGCGCTTTGATGCCTGCGCAGAAGGCCGCTTGCTCATCCTTGCCCCTTGGGAGCATCACAACCAGCGCCTCGCTATCCAACGCAATCAATGTCTTTCCCTCAATGAGATGGCTCGGGTGATTTGTGAATAGTTTTTTTAAGGTGGCACTTTTTTCTAAAAATCTCTTGACTCGTCCCTAAGGGCATTCCTTAACTTTGCACTCGCTAGCAAATCAATCATACGATAATGAGTAGAATAACAAAGTTAAAAATTGGAGCGTTTTCCAAGATGATGCAAGTCACGGTGAAGACGTTGCGTCACTACGAGCAGAAAGGTTTGCTCGCCTGACGTAATAAAAATAAGTGGCGTATGTCAGGAATTGAAAAATCCTTGCATACGCCACCATTGTTTATATTCCTTAATAAGGCAGAAATTACATCATACCGCCCATGCCGGGAGCACCCATAGGCATTTCGGGCTTGTCTTCCTTCTTGTCGCAGATGACACATTCCGTTGTGAGGAACATACCGGCTACAGAAGCTGCGTTTTCAAGCGCTACGCGCGTCACCTTTGCGGGGTCAACTACGCCGGCAGCACGGAGGTCGCAGAAGGTGTCGTTCTTGGCATTGTAACCGAAGTTACCTTCGCCCTCACGCACCTTGTTTACAATCACTGCACCCTCAACACCTGCGTTCTTACAGATCTGACGGAGAGGTTCTTCAATAGCGCGACGGATGATGGCGATACCCGTAGTTTCGTCGGCATTGTCGCCTGTCATACCTTCAAGCGCAGCTTGTGCACGAATGAAGGCTACACCGCCACCCGTAACGATACCTTCTTCAATCGCTGCACGCGTTGCGCAAAGAGCGTCGTCGCAACGGTCCTTCTTTTCCTTCTGTTCGGTTTCAGAAGCAGCACCTACCTGGAGTACGCACACGCCACCCGCGAGTTTCGCCTGACGTTCCTGAAGCTTTTCCTTATCGTAGTCAGAAGTAGAGTTGGCAATTTCTACCTTGATTTGGTGAATGCGGTCAGCAATAGCCTGCTTGTCGCCAGCACCATTTACGATGGTGGTATTGTCCTTCGTTACGTTTACCTTCTCTGCCGAACCAAGCATTTCGAGTGTCGCCTGTTCAAGTTTGATACCCTTTTCTTCGCTAATCACGATACCGCCCGTAAGTGTAGCAATATCTTCGAGCATTGCCTTACGACGGTCGCCAAAACCGGGAGCCTTCACCGCGCAAATCTTGAGTTGTGTGCGGAGACGGTTGACAACGAGCGTAGTGAGCGCTTCGCTTTCTACGTCTTCAGCAATGATGAGCAAGGGACGACCTGTCTTCACTGCAGGGTCAAGGATGGGGAGGAACTCCTGAAGGTTTGAAATCTTCTTGTCGTAGATAAGGATGAGGGGGCGTTCCATTTCGCAGTTCATCTTCTCAGTGTCGGTCATGAAGTAGGGAGAGAGGTAACCGCGGTCAAACTGCATACCTTCAACAGTCTTCAACACTGTGTCGCGACCCTTAGCGTCTTCAATTGTAATCACACCGTTTACGGTCACGGCGCGCATACCGTCGGCAATGAGTTTACCGATTTCGGCATCGTTATTCGCAGAGATCGTAGCCACCTGCTCAATCTTGTCGTAAGATTCTTCTACCATTTCCGCCTGTTCCTTAAGGTTTTCAACAACCTTCTTTACTGCCTTGTCAATACCGCGTTTGAGGTCGAGGGGATTGGCACCTGCAGCGAGGTTCTTAAGACCTTCGTTGAGGATGGCTTGTGTGAGCACCGTAGCGGTAGTTGTACCGTCGCCGGCATCATCACCCGTCTTGCTTGCCACGCTCTTTACGAGTTGTGCACCAGCATTCATGAAGCTGTCTTCGAGTTCGATTTCCTTGGCTACCGACACACCGTCCTTCGTAATACGGGGAGCGCCAAACTTCTTATCAATAACTACGTTTCTGCCCTTAGGACCGAGTGTTACCTTTACTGCATTCGCAAGTGCATCAGCACCTTGACGCAACAAGTCGCGTGCGTCAACGTCATATTTAATTTCTTTTGCCATAATTTTTAATTTAGAGTTCAACTTACAGAGTACAGAGTACAACTACCATCCGGTATATAGAGTACATAAAGTTCCGCATGGAGTTGTACTCTGTACTCTGTTATCTGTACTTTATTCAACAGTTACTGCAAGAACATCGCTCTGGCGCATGATGAGCAACTTTTCGCCGTCGATGTCAATTTCGGTGCCGGCATACTTACCGTAGAGCACCACGTCGCCTTCCTTAAGCACCATTTCTTCGTCCTTAGTGCCGTTGCCCACAGCGAGAACTGTGCCGTAAAGAGGTTTTTCCTTAGCTGTGTCGGGGATAATGAGACCGCCGACTGTCTTTGTTTCAGCAGGAGCGGGCTTAATCACCACGCGGTCTGCAAGAGGTTTAATTGTCATAGTATATTTTGTTAATTGGTTTGTATTGTCTACATACGATAGTTACAAATCGCGTGCCATTTCCTTTATTACGGGGAAAAATTTGTTACTTCTGTATGATAGACGCATTTTCTGGGCAAAACATGAGGGTAGCGCAAGTCAATATTCGCCTATCATGAAATCTCTCCGTAAGACTGGCATGTCACTACCATTATTTTGGCGAAAAAATGAGATACTTCCACCCTTCATTTTTCGTCATTTTTCGCCGAAAACTTTAACAAACATTAACACTCTACCTACTCGCCCTCGCACTGATGTCTATTTGCGGCGCCAGAATAAGTAACATTAAAAACCGGTTGTTTAACCTTGAAAAAACAAGGTAACTTATTTTTTGACCCCAAAAATGGGTTTTTCGAGATAAAAAAAGTGGAGATAACCCTGATTTCAAGGGCTATCTCCACTTCCGTAACACAAAGATACAAAATTTCAAAGCGAAATGCAAATCCGTTAACACTTGTTAACACGATATTTATTTCTCATTTTTCGTCATTTTTCAGTAAGGGAGAAAGGTGCATTTCTGCTATGTTGTAGCGTAAGCGTTTGGACTATTTATTCGTGCTCAAAATCTCTTCTACGTACTTCACCATTTCGTCGCCATGGAGACCGCGCTTGAGGATTGTTCCGTCGGGGGCGATGAGCATGATGTGAGGAATAGACTTGACGTTGTAGATTTTAGCACCATTCTCTTTGGCATAGGTGGGAATCTCCATTTGGGGATATTCAATCTTATTTGTTTTGAGCGCCTCCTTAAAACTGTCATGCTTGTCAGAAATGTTGACGCCAAGAACGGTCAATCCCTTGTCCTTGTAGGAGTTGTGCAACTTTGTGAGGCGAGGAACTTCTCTCATGCAAGGTTGGCACCAGGATGCCCAGAAGTCGACCAATACATAATTACCTTTGCCTACGTAGTCGGAGAGTTTGGTGAGTTTTCCATCAATAGTGAATCCTCTGAAGTCGGTGTACATTTTGCCCTCTTTCGTCTTCTCTACTTGTTCCAAAACCTCTTTGTAAGCCTGAATTGTTGGATAGTTGTTAGCATATTTAAGGAGGCTACACATAGAGTCAACCTGCTCAAGAGTGGGGTAGAGCTGACGCACCGTCAGTGAGAAAAGATAAGCACCTAATGTGTTCTCTTTATTTTCAGTTATGGTAGTTCGGCAGAAATCGTCAATGCGACGAATGATAGTCTTAATGGTGTCGTTAATAATGTGCTGAGGAACGCTATCGTTGCGCATTTTTGTGTGTAAAGCACGGATGTCAGCGTTGTTCTTTTGCACATACTCTTGGAAGATGCTGAGTTTGTCGTTCAGTCCACCTTCGTCAGTGACAGAGGAATGAACTCCGGTAGCGTCAATCGTAATGTTTCGTCCGTTTTCAAGGAACACAACGCTTCTCTTAGGTCCCATCTTAACGGATGCAACCATTTGGTCTTCAGTAAGTCCTGTGAATGTGAATGTTCCGTTAGTAACGATGCAAGAGTCAATCTTCTCGTTCTTGTCGTTAAGCAGATACACGCTGGTGCTGTCTAATTGTTCGTTTACGATACCGTTGATATGATACTCTTTAGGACCGCAACTCGCCATCAAGGCAGGAAGCGCGAGCAGCATGAATTTCTTCATAAAAATGTATGTGTGGTTGGGTGAATACTACGAGTGCAACAAGAGACCATGCACGGGGCACAGTCTCTTGCTGATATGGGGGAGTTTAGAAGTTTTCAGCCTTGAGCTGGAAGTAACTCTGGGGATGGTCGCAAACGGGGCAGATTTCGGGAGCGTCCTTGCCCACCATGATATGACCGCAGTTGAGGCACTGCCAAATAGCATCGCCTTCGCGGCTGAATACCAACTTGCCTTCTACGTTAGCAAGGAGTTTGGGGTAGCGTTCTTCGTGTTCGCGTTCAACGGCTGCCACGAGTTCAAACTTGTTAGCGATTTCGTCAAAACCTTCTTCGCGTGCTTCCTTAGCGAAAGTAGCATACATGTCTGTCCATTCGTAGTTTTCGCCATTTGCAGCGTCGAGGAGGTTTTCAGCTGTTGAAGGCACACCGTCATGAAGGAGTTTGAACCACATCTTAGCGTGTTCCTTTTCGTTGGCAGCAGTTTCTTCAAAGATATTTGCGATTTGTACAAAGCCTTCCTTCTTAGCCTTAGAAGCATAGTAAGAATACTTGTTGCGCGCCATAGATTCGCCAGCAAATGCAGAGAGAAGGTTCTGTTCTGTCTTCGTTCCTTTCAAAGTTTTCATAGTAGGGTATGAGTTTAGAGTGTTTATAAAGTTGTTGTTTCAATTTCGTCGTGTGACTATCATGGAGTGTAGCAAAATTACATCTTTCCTTGAATCTGAAAATAAATTTGGGGTGAAATTTCTGTGCGAGATGGATAAAAATTGATTTTTGCACCTTACATAATAAATAAAATATCTAATTTTGGAGGAAATATAGCGTAGAACCGTTTGCGTACGACTTTCGGTTTTGCATACTTACCTTAAAACATAAGAAACATGATGTCCGAAAAAAGAAGTTTGGTTTCTATCAACACGCTGTCGCGCGAAAAGATTTTGCAGTTGATTCAGCGTGCTGAGGAGTTTGAAAAGAATCCTAATAGCAAGATTTTGGATGGCAAGATTGTTGCCACCCTGTTTTTTGAACCCTCTACGCGTACACGCCTTAGTTTTGAAACAGCTGCCAATCGCCTTGGCGCAAAAGTTATCGGTTTTGCTGACCCCAAAATTACGAGTGGTACGAAGGGCGAAACCCTGAAAGACACTATCATGATGGTGCAAAACTATGCGGACGTCATCGTGATGCGCCACTATTTGGAAGGGGCAGCGCTCTATGCCAGTGAAGTGGCAAAGGTGCCCATCATCAACGCTGGTGACGGGGCAAATCAGCACCCCACACAGACGATGCTCGACCTCTATAGCATTTACAAGACGCAGGGAACGCTCGATAATCTCAACGTGTTCCTCGTAGGTGACTTGAAATACGGACGTACAGTGCATTCGCTCCTCATGGCGCTCCGCCACTTCAATCCTACGTTCCACTTCATCGCACCCAAGGAACTCGCCATGCCCGAAGAATATAAGGCATATTGCCGTGAGCACGGAATCAAGTATGTAGAGTATGAAGAATTTAACGAGGATGTGATTGCCGAAGCTGATATTCTTTACATGACTCGTGTGCAGCGCGAGCGTTTCACAGACTTGATGGAGTATGAACGCGTGAAAGATGTGTACATCCTCAAGGCTTCGATGCTCTCTAAGGTGCGTGAGAATATGAAGATCTTGCACCCGCTTCCTCGCGTCAATGAAATTGCTTACGATGTGGATGATGATCCTCACGCATACTATTTCCAGCAGGGGCAAAACGGACTTTATGCCCGCGAGGCAATTATCTGTGATGTGTTAAATATGTAGGTTTTGAGGTCTTAAGGTTTTGAGGTTTTAAGACCCTGCGGTTTCTTTGCCAAACCAAATGCAGTGTGCCCTTAAAGACCTTAGAGACCTTATAACCTCACCACCTCTCTCCTCCCAACCTCATAACCTTATCCCTCATGAATCAAGAACTAATGGTAGCTGCCATTGAGAATGGCACCGTTATTGACCATATTCCCAGCAATAAACTTTTTGAAGTCATCAGCTTGCTTGGTCTTCAGGATTTGAAGTCCACGGTGATGATTGGTTACAACCTTGTGAGCCAAAAGATGGGCAACAAGAGTCTTGTGAAGATTGCCGATCGCTATTTTTCGGATGCCGAACTCGACCGCTTGGCGGTAGTGGCGCCCAACGTGAATTTGTCCATCATCAAGGACTTCAACGTCGTTGAAAAGCGCCAGGTGCGACTTCCTAAGGATATTGTGGGCGTCGTGAAGTGTGGCAATCCAAAGTGTATTACCAACAACGAACCCATGAAGACCCGCTTTCACGTTTCTGAAAAGAACAACGATGTGATTTGCTGTCACTATTGTAGCCGTGAGCAGGTGTTGGACAAGGTGAAGTTGGTGTAATTGACAAAGCGCAGTACCTTAATGGCAGACTTTTTAGACGTAGTAAAGCGCCGCCGAAGCATTCGTAAGTACCAAGATGCCCCGCTCTCGTCCGATGAAGTGGTAGCATTGATGACGCCTGTGTTGTATTCCCCAAGTTCAAAGGGAAAGCAGGCGGTGGAGTTTATTTTGGTTGATCAGAAAGACATGCTCGAGCGCCTTTCTCAAGCAAAACCCCGCTTTGGCACCATGATTGCCAGCGCAGCTTTGGCGGTCGTAATCTGCGGTCGGATGGACATCTCCGACGTGTGGATTGAAGACGCCTCCGTTGCCGCTACGATGCTTTTGCTTTCGGCAGAAAATTGCGGACTCGGTGCTTGCTGGGTGCAGATTCGTGAACGCTTGCAAGAAGATGGTAGTCCCGCTTCACTCGCCGTGAGAGACATGCTCAACCTCGCCCCTGAACAAGAACCTCTCTGCATTATCGCCGTGGGAAGAAAGGTGCAGGAAGTGCCGCCTCACGCGGAAGAGGATTTGCGTTGGGAGCGGATGAAGTTTTTAGAGTAAAGTTAAAAGAGTAAAGAGTAAAAATATACCATGCGGGAGTGAAGCTCGTTTATCTCGGTATCCTTCTCGTCTACTCGTCCCTCGTCTACTTGTCTACTAAAAAGCAAACTATGAATATTGTACTTCTTGGCGCAGGTAATGTGGCGACACATCTTTGTCGCGCCCTCCACGAAGCAGGACACAGGGTGATGGCAGTGTACAGTCGAACCTTGGCACACGCACAAGATGTGGCACAATCTGTCGGGGCTGTACCTACGACTGAGGTCTGCGACTTGCCCGAGGCAGATGCCTACCTCTTTTCGGTAAAAGATGACGCCTTGCCCACACTCATTGGTGAAGTGGCGGCGTTGCACCCTCATGCCGTGTGCATACATACAGCTGGTAGCGTTCCGCTCTCCGTTTTTGAGGGACGTGTGAAGCAGGGTGGGGTGCTTTATCCCATGCAAACGTTCTCAAAAGCCGTACCTGTTTCCTTTAAGAACTTACCGCTTTACATTGAGGCGACGGATGAGAAGACGCTTGACTTGGTGAAGACACTGGCGCAGTCCCTAAGTGAGAATGTTACCCCCTTGAGCAGCGCCGACCGGCGTTATCTGCATTTGGCAGCTGTGTTTGCCTGCAACTTCACGAACCACTGCTATGCCCTTGCTGAGGATATTATGGGCAAGGTAAACCTACCTTTCACGGATTTGCTTCCCCTTATCGAAGCAACTACGCAGAAACTGCGTACCACCCCTCCCGCACTGGGACAAACGGGTCCCGCCGTGCGTCGTGACGAAACGGTAATGGCGGCGCAAATAGCGCTTCTATCTGAGGATGAGCGCATGCAACAAATCTACAAACTTTTGAGTGAGAGTATAATGAGTAAGGGGTAGAGTTCTTTTATAGAGTACAGAAGATAGAGTGCAGATAACAGAGTACAGAGTACAACTACCTTGCGGATTGGAAGTTTGTGCCGCACGACCTTAAAACCTCAAAACCTCTCCACCTCAAAACCTTACATTTTATGATTAACTACGATTTAACCAAAATAAAGGCCATTGCTTTTGACGTAGACGGCGTGTTGAGTTCTAACCTCGTAACGCTTGGCGCCGATGCCCAACCTGTGCGCACCGCAAATATTAAGGATGGTTACGCCATGCAACTGGCGGTGAAGAAAGGCTTGAACCTCGCCATCATTACGGGAGGTAAGAGCGAGGCGGTGCGCCAGCGCTACGTCGGACTCGGATTGCAAAACGTCTTTATGGGCGTGAGCGTCAAGATTGCCGTTTACGAACAGTGGTTGGAGGAAAGCAGTCTCTCGCCCGAGGAAGTTATTTACGTGGGCGACGACATCCCCGACTACGAAGTGATGCGCCATTGCGGTTGCCCCTGTTGCCCTTCCGACGCTGCGCCAGAAATCAAGCAGATTGCTACCTACGTGAGCGACAAGGCGGGAGGCATGGGTTGCGGTCGCGACATTATTGAGCAGGTGCTCCGTGCGCAGGGACTTTGGATGAGTGATGCAGAGGCTTTTGGCTGGTAGAATTTCAAGAGCATGACTCCTATGACTGATTTACAGAATCCCCTAGCGTTGCATCTGAGCAAGTATAAAATCATACTTGCGAGTAATTCTCCGCGTCGCAAAGAGTTGTTGGCGCAACTTGGTTTGGACTTCACCGTGCGCACCCTCTCCGATGTCGATGAAAGTTATCCCGAGGGTATGACGAACGAAGAAACCGCCTGCTATATTGCCGGCAAAAAGGCGGAGGCACATGCTGCGCAAATGGCGGCTGATGAACTCATCATTACGGCAGATACCATTGTGTGCGCCGAAGGTCGCGTGCTCGGCAAACCTGCGGATGCCTCCGATGCTAAACAAATGCTCAAGCAGTTGGCAGGGCGCACGCACCAAGTGGTGACGGGAGTGGCGATTGTTACGCAAGCGAAGCAACAAACCTTTGCCGTGACGAGCGATGTGACGTTTGCTCCTTTGACCGATGCAGAAATAGACTTCTACGTCTCTCACTACCGCCCCTTTGACAAAGCCGGAGCCTACGGCATCCAAGAGTGGATTGGTCTTGTGGCGGTTGAAGAATTGCGTGGCAGTTTCTTTAACGTAATGGGGTTGCCCGTGCAAAGATTGTATGGCGTCTTGAAAGAATTTTAGTACTTAAATAACCAAACTAAATCAATAGACTATAATGATTAAGAAAATCCTTTTACCCGTATTCGCCCTAGCCCTTGGTTTGGTAAGTTGCGAACGTGATGATGATAAGTATATTTCTACTTGTCCCGTAATCAAAGAAATGACATTTGTTGATGTTGAAACTGGTAAAGCCGTTGAGGCAAGAAAACAAAACAGACCTGTTCTTGAAAGTGGTAAGAAATATGTAGCAATAGTTGAACAGTCTCAACGTGGTAATTTGCTCTATAAAGCAGAATATGCATGGAGTGGTGCTTCTGATGAAGCGATTCACAAACCCGAAATCTTACCTGGTTCAAATCGTAAGATTGCTGAAGATGGCAGTGCTACGTTGAAGGATGTTGTTTATGATTACTACCCCAAGAACCCTGCTGATACCATTGTGTTTAATACCTCGTATGGAGCTTGGCAGAATGTGAACCTTAAGGCAAAATACTATATTTCTGCAAATCCTGATTATTCAGTGGTGAGAACGCATGACTTGGCTGATGGTAATGGCAAAGTTGAATATAGAGTGCCCTCTTGGCAGTATTATGAAATTGCAGTAAGCAAAACGGTGTGGGTTGAATAAACTTTTAGCACGTGAAAGTGATGCTTATTTTTCAGCTATATTGCAGTGTATGTGCATAAAAATCATTACTTTTGCTACCGAATTTAAGACTAAAATAGAACAATATAACTATGACAGCATTTGTATTTCCCGGTCAGGGCTCACAGTTTGTGGGCATGGGTAAGGACCTTTATGAAAATAACGCACTTGCAAAGGAACTCTTTGACAAGGCAAACGAGATTCTCGGTTTCCGCATTACCGATATTATGTTTGAAGGATCGGACGAAGAACTCAAGCAGACCAAGGTGACACAGCCCGCTGTGTTCCTCCACAGTGTAATCTCTGCCCTCTGCCTCGGCGATGAATTTAAGCCCGCAATGGTTGCAGGTCACTCGCTCGGCGAACTCTCTGCGCTCACAGCTGCTGGATGCCTTTCTTTTGAAGAAGGTTTGAAGATCGTGGCTGCTCGCGCACTCGCTATGCAGGCTGCTTGTGAAGCGGTTCCCGGTACGATGGCGGCAGTGATAGGTCTTCCCGACGAACAGGTGGAATCCATCTGTAAGGAAGTTTCTACTCCCGAAGCACTCGTAATTCCCGCAAACTATAACTGCCCCGGGCAGCTCGTAATTTCAGGTGAGAAGTCGGCTGTCGAAGCGGCGTGTGCAAAACTCAAAGAAGCAGGTGCGAAGCGTGCCCTTGTGCTTCCCGTTAGCGGAGCCTTCCACTCGCCCCTCATGCAACCCGCAAAGGAAGAATTGGAAGCAGCTATCGAAAAGGCAACCTTCAACAAGCCCGTTTGCCCCGTATATCAGAATGTAGACGGTGCGGCTCACGAATGCCCCGAAACCATTAAGGCAAACCTCATTCAGCAGTTGACTGCAAGTGTGCTCTGGACAAAGGAAGTGCAGAACATGATTGCCGCAGGTGCTACAGAGTTTGTAGAATGCGGTCCAGGTAAGGCGCTCCAGGGAATGATTGTTAAGATTTCGCGTGACGTTACTGTTCGTGGATTATAATTCTTATATAATTTAGCACAGCAAATGTGTGAGTGTCTTGTCGTAAATCCTTGCGATGAAGCACCCACACATTTGTTCGTATATTTCAACAAAACACAAAAAACTAACTATGAATATTTATCAAGTGCTTCCTCGTTTGTTTGCTAACCGAGGGGGTAAAAACGTAAAGTGTGGTACGCTCGAAGAAAACGGATGTGGTAAGATGAATGACTTTACCGCAGAGGTGTTAGAGCGTATTCACGAAAACGGTTATTCACATATTTGGTACACAGGCCTTTTGGAGCACGCCACAAAGACAAGTTATGCCAACTATGGCATTCTTGAAGACAATCCTGTGGTAGTTAAGGGTGCGGCAGGTTCTCCTTATGCCATTAAGGACTATTACGATATCGACCCCGACTTGGCGGTGGATGTTCCTAACAGAATGAAGGAATTTGAGGCACTCGTGGAGCGCACACATGCTGCGGGGTTGAAGATGGTGATTGACTTTGTGCCCAACCACGTAGCACGTCAGTATAAGTCTGACGCAAAGCCTGCGCGCACCAAGGACCTTGGTCAGACGGACGACCAGGCGAAGGGCTTTGATGCACAAAATAATTTCTACTACATCTTGGGCGAAGCGCTTCACACAGACTTTGCCACGGATGGTAAGAACACTTACGAAGAACTTCCCGCAAAGGCTACGGGCAACGACTGCTTCCATGCGTGGCCCAACTGTAATGACTGGTACGAAACCGTGAAGTTGAACTACGGCGTGGATTATTGTGGCGGTGGCACAAAGCATTTTTCGCCCATTCCCAATACGTGGAAGAAGATGACGGCAATCTTGCAGTTCTGGGCAAAGAAGGGCGTGGATGCCTTCCGTTGTGACATGGCGGAAATGGTGCCCGTGGAATTTTGGAAGTATGCTATTAAGGAGGTGAAGAAGAAGTTCCCCGCCATTCAGTTTATTGCAGAGGTTTATAACCCTAACGAATACCGTAATTACATTAAGGTCGGTGGGTTTGACTATCTCTATGACAAGGTAGGTCTTTACGATACGCTCCGTGCGATAGTTTGTCACCAGCAACCTGCGGCGGCGATTACGGGTGCTTGGCAGGCGGTGGACGATATTCACGACCACATGCTCGATTTCTTGGAAAATCACGATGAGCAGCGCATTGCATCAAACTTCTTTGCTACGGTTCCCGAGAAGGCGAAACCCGCGCTTATCGTTAGTGCCTTGATGCGTGAAAATCCCTTGATGATTTACGCAGGTCAGGAAATTGGCGAACCCGGTATGGACGAAGAAGGCTTCTCTGGTCGTGACGGTCGTACCACAATCTTTGACTACTGGCATGTAGAGAAGCTCCACAAACTCCTTGACGGTGGTAAAAACTTTACCGAACAGGAGCAGGAACTTTACAACTATTATAAGAAGGTGCTCCGCTTGCGTAATGAAGAAGAAGCCTTTAACAACGGACTTTTCTATGACTTGATGTACGTGAATTACGACGGCGAAGAGGGCTTAAATCCCAGTCGCAACTTCGCCTTCCTCCGTCGCAGCAAGGATGCTACCATTCTCGTTGTTGTAAACTTCGACGAATATCCCACAACTATCGGTGTGCGCATCCCCCAGCACGCCTTTGAATTCCTTTCTCTTCCCGAGGGCACACAATGTGCCACAGACTTGCTCACCGATGAGGTGCAAGTCATCAACCTCGAGGTCGATGGATTTACGAAGGTCACCATGCCCAGTTGGGGTGCGGCGGTGTTGAAATTTTAATTTGAGGTTATAAGGTTTTGAGGTTGTAAGGTCGTAAGGACTTTGCAGTCCGAATGGTCTTAAAACCTTAAAACCTCAAGACCTTAAAACCTTTTATCTTATGCAAGCCGTTTGGATCAGCGCCCTCTCCCTGTGTGGTGCTTCACTAATAGGTTCGTTGCTGGGGTTCCTCATTAAGGAACTTCCACATCGTTGGAACGATACCGTGATGGGCTATTGTGCAGGCGTTATGCTTGCTGCGTCTGTTGTAGGTCTGATACTTCCTGCCTGTGAGTCCGTTGAACTCAGTGGGTGGTGGATGATTATTGGCGGCGTAATGCTCGGAGCACTATTTCTCAATCTTTTAGACCACGTTACTCCTCACCTTCACCACATTACTGGTCTTGACCCCGAACAGCACGCTACGAATGCTTCGCTCAATCGTGTATTGCTTTTTGTGCTTGCTATTGCCCTGCACAAATTACCCGAAGGCATTGCTGCCGGAATCAGTTTTAATTCTGAGGAGATCTCAAATGCGTGGGCGGTAACGGCAGGTTTGTCCTTGCAAAACGTACCCGAAGGCATGGTAGTCATTTCTCCCCTCCTTCTCTTGGGCGTCAGTCGCTGGCGCACACTCTTAATTTCGTTGGTGATAGGCGGTTTAGAAATCGTAGGCGTGTGGATCGGTTATGCTGCAGGTGCCATTTCGCAACTCTTACTTCCCGCAATGCTTGCCTTTGCCGGAGGTGCCATGCTCTACGTTGTGAGTGACGAAATGATTCCCGAAACGCATGCCCATGGTTATCAAAAGTCAGCTACCTATGCACTCCTCCTCGGCTTCCTCTCGCTGGTATTTATGGAGAATTTTTTTGCGTAGAAAGAAACGATAAGGTGTTGTGAATAAAATAATAAGGAGACAATCTCATGCGAGGTTGTCTCCTTTATTTTGGTGAATTTCTTTTTGACAGAAGAACATAAGAACATATTTCTTATTGCCATCAGGTATACTTTTCTAACATAATTCGGGATATTTTGTTGTAGAATATTGGTGTCTGGTAAACTTCTCTTTATTTTAGAACACGAATTTCACGAATTTCACGAATTTCACGAATCACCATACGAGCAAAGGTTTGCTAATCGCATACGAATTTCACGAATACCATCCGGATTGTAAAATTTGTGGTATTGACTTAAGCGACCTTCGTTTTGCGTTATAATAACGTCCCGCATGGTGATTCGTGTTATTCGAATGCGATTAGCAAAAAAATGTATCCCGCATGGTGATTCGTGTTATTCGTGAAATTCGTGTTCTCTAAAAAAAGTAGTGAACTAATGAATCCTACTCAGCCAACAAACTATCAATCGCCTGAACAAGGCCGCTAAACTCTGCTTCGTTATAGAGGCGCGTGAGTTTCACAATCTTGCCGTTGCGGTCGATCAACACATTGCGCGTGATGCCCGACTGGCGGAGGGCATAGCTTGCAAAGGCATTGGCGGCAGTGTCGAGTGCCATGGGGTAGGTGGTGCCCACCTTTTGCGTGTAAGCATCTACCACGTCTTTCGTTTCTTCGCGGTCAACCCCTACAAGTACAAAGTTCGCATTATCCTTATGGCGCTGCCAAATTTCGCTTTCGATATGGGGCATCTCCTTGCGACATACGCCACACCAACTGGCGGTGAACTGAAGCATCACCACCTTGCCACGTTGCTCGGAGAGCGTAAACGTAGAACCGTCGGTCATGGGTAGTGAAAAGTCGGGTGCTATGTCACCCACCTTCACGAGGTAGTCGTGCTCGTAAACAATGGTGTCGGTCGTGATAGTGTCGCCCTCTTGCGTAGTTTCATTTGTTGCAGTTGCGCCACCGCAGGCGGTAAACATCATGGCGCTCATGGCAAGCAGGAGGGTGGGGAAGAGTTTCTTTCTCATAGGTTATAAAGTTTGAGTAAATGCGGTGTTGAGTTTCAAAGGCAAATATACTTAATTTTTGGTAATTATATTCTTGCGTGCTGGAAATATCTCAGAGAACCTAAAGATGATGCAGATTTATCATATTCCCTTTGCTCAGAACCGTGATGCCCCCGTAGGAGGTAGGGTGTTCAAAATTGTAAAAATAAATGAGACTGTTTTGAAGTGTATTTGGTATTGAACGTCTACTTATCCAGAGAGGGGCAAGACGCCGAAGGTGTCTTCGCTCAGTAACACTAAGTTTGTCCCACAATTGGCGAAGCCAATAAAAGACAAACAAAAAACTCTAACAAGAGGATAAGCCGAGATTGTTTTTTACTTTTGTTGTAGTAAAGAAAAAACAATCGTCCTACCAGGTAAAATATTT
>JAZTYI010000029.1:0-14422 GCA_045636885.1 Alloprevotella sp. | reverse complement strand
CAGTTCAAACTCTTATAATTGCTTTTGCCCTTTCAGGGCGTAAGTCTCGACTGCTACAACACCCAGGGCGTTGCCCTGGGCTAATGGCTTTATCCCCTTTCAGGGGAATCGTCCAAGCTGTGGGGCTTATACCATTCAAACATCTTTATATTCATAGAGTTAGAGGCGTTTACCGGACAGCAATAACCCCAAATGTATTTTAATAAGTTAGCGTCAGAGGATCAAACATCCGTAATGCCCTCCTACGGGGGCAATGCATGCATGAATTCCGGATGGGTCAACCAAAGGTCACGCAAGTAACTCATATTATTATTGTCTGAGTTAAACAACTTATAGTATACTATTGGTGTTCGGTTCGGGCACCAATAAATGGAAAAAGTAATCCACATACTTGGATGTTATGTTTTTTTTCTATCTTTGCAACAGTTTAGTTTACACAAATAAACTGAATGACATAACAAATAGGTGTTATTGACATTATCTTCATAGATTAAACTTCGCAAATTTAACTCTGGAACGAAGATGATAGCAGTAGCACCACATCATTGGTTTGTACAGCCAGATTTGGCTCCTTACATAACCTTTGGTGTGGGCTATTGTTTTATCCCGTTCCAAAGGCAAATGCGAAGGCCTAATCTTAGGGATAAAGCAAATATAGTTCCCACACCTTATTTTTTTATCCATATTAACCGCCGACTTCTGGGAATTGGTTTGCATAAATAAGTAAAGTTATGAAGCAAATGCTTGTTCTGTTGATGCTGTTATGCTCAATTGGTGCTTATGCTCAGGATGTAATTGTAAAGAAGAATGGTTCAACTATTGTTTGCCGTGTCGTTGAAATCAATTCATCGGAAGTTGTCTACAAAAGATGGACAGATCTTAAGGGTTCTAATTATGTAATGGACCGTGCTGACGTTACAGCAGTAAACTATGAGAATGGTCAACGTGTTTTGATTTCCGAATTAAGTGAAAATCAATTTGCTCCAGGTATTCAAAATACGGGAGTACAACAACTGAGCGATAATGCACTATTAAACATGGACATTCAGACTCACCGCTATGGGTCGAAGGCAAAAAGACTTAGGACTATTGGTTGGATCGGTGGTGGTTTGCTAGCGGGAGCAGGTCTGGCTATTTACTTAGCTGGAGATGATCAAATACAACTATCTGGTTTATTGACTATCGGTGCTGGTTGCGTTTGGACTGGAGGATTCTTGTTAGCAGCCTCACGCTATCAAAAGAAGGCGAATTCTATAGTTCAGAGTACACCTATCTGGCAAAATGAATTTAAGTTGAAGGATGGAAAAGCATTGGTTGCAGGTGTGAATGTTTTGAAGGAGCAAATACACCAATCTCGAACTATTGGACTCTCCTTACGTTGTAATTTCTAAATCATTAATATATGAAAGTCAATAAGATTATATTCGCATTCATGATATGCGTAGTGACTATTTGCGCATGCAAAACCACCCAAGGTGGTGCCTACTCTAATAACGCAACTAAAACTCCTAATACAAAAATCACAAGTGAAAATGAATTTCCATTGGATGTTTCACCCAACAGCATTTCGTATACCATAGACATATCAACTCCAGAGGGGAAAGTTAAACTCAATAAACTTTCCTTGAAAGAAGCCAAGGAACTTGCACATACCGAGGCTGTCATTCAGAACGGATGTGCATTGTTGGTAAATCCCCAATATACTTTTCTTAAGAAAGGGAAGCGCATACTGCGCATTACAGTACACGGGTTTCCTGCAAAATACAAAGACGCAAACTAATTTATTCTTAGGGGTTCATCAGCGTTGTCTTCATCTTGATTCCTACTTGTGAGACATTTATACGTACAAGTTTGACTGCAGATGCGTATTGTGAGAGGCAACCTCTCCATACGGATAATGAACGATAACACTATTGCAACAGGACTGAAAGCACACATTATCGGCTCCATTTTTGAGTGCCGTTGTGAGTGCTTTCAGTCCTGTTTTAGTTGGTTAATGATTGCTTCTTCTATGCCTCTGTTCTTGGTCTACCGATAAAATACAGGTGTTTGTCGATTCGTGGGATAAAAAAGGGGGCAGGGTAGGGTGGGGCTACTGTTTAATTTGTACTTTTGCAAATGGAAAAGTTTTCTAATATAACATCTATCAGATATTGATATGAACAGAGTCTTTGTTTGTTTGGTAGCCATGAGTTTGGTTACCGCACTGACAGCGCAAGAGCGGTTGTGGACGCTTCAAGAATGTATTGACCATGCTTTGAAGCACAACATTCAGTTGCGCAAAAGTCAATTATCTTCGGCCTCAGCTGCTGTGGGGGTGAAGGAGGCGAAAGCGGGATTACTGCCTTCGCTCAACGCGAATGTTTCACAGAATGTGCAGTATCGTCCCTTTCAGGAGTCGATTACGAGTTTCGTAAACGGCGGTATTGCTTCATCTGCGGCTGATAAGACTACGTGGAGCGGGTCGTATGGCGTGAGTGCGAGTTGGACCATCTGGAACGGCAGACAAAACACACTCAATGTCAAGTCCAGTAAAATCAGTGAGCAGATTGCGGAGCAGGATTTTGCGATGCAAACCAATTCGATCCAAGAGCAAATTGCCAACCTCTACGTGCAAATCCTTTACATGAAGGAGGCGCTCAAGGTGAACAAAGAATTGCTCGAGCACGACTCGCTCGTTTATGCCCGCGGGCAACGCATGCTGGCGAATGGACAGATTTCGCGCTCCGACCTTGCACAACTCAAGGCGCAAGTGAGTCAGGGACGCTACGACGTGGTGAACGTGGAAAGCCAAATCAGCAGTGCGGAACTCTCACTCAAGCAACTTTTGGAACTCGGTCCGACGGAAAGCATTTCCATCGCGACCATCATTCCTGAAGATGACTTGGTGATGATGCTTCTGCCCACCGCGCAGGATGTGTATAACGCGGCCCTCACGCTTCGCCCAGAAATTCGCCGTAGCGAGTTGAGCATGCAGCAGGCTGAAACGGCGTTGCTGAAAGCGAAGGGCGGTTATTGGCCCACAATCAGCATCAGCGGAAGTCTTGGCGACAGTCATGTGTCGGGTTCTACCCGCACGTGGGGACAGCAGATGAAGTATAATTTCAACATGAGCATTGGCTTGAACGTGTCCATCCCTATCTACGACAACCGCAGGGTGAAGAGCAATGTGGAGCGCGCAGTGATTTCGCAACTCACGGCGGAGTATGACTACCTCGACGCACAAAAAGACCTCTACAACACGGTGGAAACCTATTGGCTCAATGCTACAACCAACCAACACAAGTTTGTGGCGGCAAAGGACAATGTAGAAAGCCTCGGATTGAGCTATGAGAACACGCAGCGCCAGTTCCAGCAAGGGCAGAAGGATATTACGGACCTCCTCGACAGTCGCGGTCGCTACCTTCAGGCAAAGCAGAACTTGTTGCAGGATAAGTATACCGCTATTCTCAATCAGGCGCTCCTCCGTTTTTATATGGGTAACAAATTAGAGATTTAATAGTAGACAAGTAAACGAGTAGACAAGCGGTCACTGAGATAAACGTCAATAAGTCCCGCACGGATCTTTTATCTTTACTCTTTTATCTTTACTCTAATTCACACCCTCATAATCTCAAACCTCATAACCTCTATAATATGTCAACTTTCTTTTCAACTACAAAAAATAAAATAACTACTCTCGCCGTGCTCGTCGCTGTGGGAGGAGGCATTTTCTACCTGTGCTCCGACAAGGGCAATGACGTGGCGCCTGCATATTGCGAAATGGCGACGGCAGAAGTTTCAACCATCAGCAGTAGCATTACGGCTACGGGTACTATCGAACCTGTTACCTCTGTAGAAGTGGGTACGCAGGTTTCGGGGATTATCAACCAAATTCTCGTTGATTACAACGACGTCGTAAAGCGCGGACAGGTGATTGCTATTCTCGACAAGACAAACCTTGAGAGCGAATTGGCGAGTGCTACAAGCAACTTGCAGAGTGCTGAAAGTGATTTGAACTATCAGAAGTGGCTCTTTGAGCGCCAGGAAACCCTCCACAAGCAGGGCGACATCAGCGACAATGCCTTCCAGCAGGCGCAGGTGGCACTCCGCCAGGCACAGTCGGCTTACAACATGCGCGTTGAGGCGGTGAAGAAGGCGCAGACCAACCTTGGTTACGCCACGATTACTTCTCCCATCGACGGGGTGATTCTTTCGCGCGCCGTAGAAGAGGGACAGACCGTAGCGGCAAGTTTTAACACACCCACACTCTTCACCATCGCGCAAGACTTGACCGACATGCGCGTCATTGCTAAAGTGGACGAAGCCGACATAGGCGGTGTGCGCGAAGGTCAGCGCGTAGAGTTTACTGTAGATGCCTTCCCCAACGACCTCTTCAGCGGACAGGTGACACAGGTGCGCCAAGAGGCGGCTATTGAAAATAATGTGGTGACCTATGAAGTAGTCATCTCTGCCCCCAACCCCGACTTGAAGTTGAAACCCGGACTTACGGCAAACGTAAAGATTGTTACGCTCGAAATTAAGGACGTGTTGGCAGTGCCTTCAAAGGCGTTGCGCTTCGCTCCCGTGCCTCACAGCATTGACAAGGACGAGGTGATTGAAAACTGCGAGGGTGCTACAAAGGTGTGGAAGCGCGAGGGCAAGACGTATAAGGCATACCCCGTAGAAACAGGTATGACCAATGGTATCCTTACCGAAATCAAGGGCGGACTCCAGGCGGGTGATTCTGTCATTATTGACCGTGTGACTACCGCCGTTGAGGGAATGGCAGGTGCGCCCCGCAGTCCCTTCATGCCCGGTCCCCGCAACAACAAGAAGAAGTAGTGCGACATGAAAAAGACCGTTATTGAATTGCAGAATGTGAAGCGCGACTTCATCGTGGGCGAGGAAGTGGTTCACGCCCTTCGCGGTGTGTCGTTCAAGATTCACGAAGGGGAATTCGTAACCATCATGGGCACGTCGGGAAGTGGGAAATCCACCCTGCTCAACCAGTTGGGTTGCCTTGACACGCCCACCTCGGGCGAATACCTTCTTGATGGCATCCCCGTGCGTAAGATGAAGCGCCGCGAGCGTGCCGTGTTGCGCAACCGCAAGATTGGTTTTGTGTTCCAAAACTACAACCTCTTGGCAAAGACTACGGCGGTAGAAAATGTGGAACTCCCCTTGATGTACAACAGTTCCGTTTCTGCCCGCGAGCGCCACGAGCGCGCCGTAAAGGCGTTGGAGGCTGTGGGACTCGGCAACCGTTTGCAACACCGTTCCAACCAAATGTCGGGCGGACAGATGCAGCGCGTAGCCATTGCGCGTGCGTTGGTGAACGACCCTGCTGTAATCCTTGCCGACGAAGCTACGGGGAACCTCGACACACGCACCTCGTTTGAAATTCTCGTACTCTTCCAAGAACTCTTTGCGCAGGGACGCACCATTATCTTTGTGACGCACAATCCTGAAATTGCGCAGTATAGTTCGCGCAACATTGTCTTGCGCGACGGATTGGTGAAGGAGGATGTTCAGAATACGAATATTCTCTCGGCTGCCGAAGCTTTGGCGGCATTACCCCCTGTTGAAGAATAATCTCTACCCTTTATGCATCTTACAAATCTATTCAAAATAGCCCTTCGCGCCATTGCGGCAAACAAGTTGCGCTCCTTCCTGACCATGCTGGGCATCATCATCGGCGTAGCTGCCGTTATTGCGATGATTGCCATTGGTGAGGGGTCGAAGCAAAGCATTCAGAGCAACATTGCCTCCATGGGGTCGAACATGATAAACATTCGCCCGGGTTCAAGTCGTGGTCATGGTGGCGCACGTCAGGATGCCAGTGCTATGGAGACCTTGAAACTCAAGGACTACGACCTTCTCGAGTCGGAAGCGAAGTTGATCAAGGCCATCAGTCCTACCATTTCAACGGGCGGGCAGTGTATCTTTGGCAACAACAACGCGCCCTCAAGCATGTATGGCGTAAGTCTTGGTTATTTAGACATTCGCCAACTCAAGGTGGAGGAAGGCGAAATGTTTACTGAGGAAGACATCCGCACGAGTGCTAAAGTCTGCGTCATCGGTAAGACGGTTGCCGACAACCTCTTCACCAAGGGCGAAGACCCCGTCGGTCGCGTCATCCGCTTTAAGTCTATCCCCTTCCGCGTGGTGGGAGTGTTGAAGTCGAAAGGGTTTAATACCTTCGGCATGGACCAGGACGACCTCATTCTTGCGCCTTACACCACCGTGATGAAGCGCATCATGGCGATTACTTACCTCAACGGCATCAGTGCCTCTGCCCTGACGGAAGAACAGACGGAAGAAGCGATTGAAGAACTCACCACCCTGCTCCGCCAGTCGCACAAACTGCGCGAAGGTATTGATGAAGACAATTTCACCATCCACTCGCAAAAGGAAATGATGGAGATGATGAACTCTACGGCTGACGTAATGACCACACTCTTGCTCTGCGTAGCCTGCATCTCGCTCATCGTGGGCGGTATCGGCATTATGAACATCATGTACGTCAGCGTAACGGAGCGCACCAAGGAAATCGGGCTTCGTATGTCCGTCGGCGCGCGTGGCATTGACATCTTGGCACAGTTCTTGATAGAAGCCATCCTCCTGAGCATTACCGGTGGTATTATCGGTGTCGTAGTCGGTTGCCTCATCTCCAACGCCGTTGAGTCTATCGCCCAATGGCCCGTCAGCATCCAACCTTGGAGCATCATGCTCAGCTTTGCCGTATGTACCTTCACGGGCATCTTCTTCGGTTGGTACCCTGCGAAGAAGGCGGCAAACCTTGACCCGATTGAGGCGCTGAGATACGAGTAATTTTAGTTGACGAGTAGACGAGGTACGAGTTGACAAGATGGGCACCGAGATAAACGAGTATAGCCCCGCAAGATATTACTCACTACTCTCTACTCACTGATAAAGTCCCGCAGGCATCTTTTATCTTTACTCTTTTATCTTTACTCTTAAAGAATCTTTACTCTAAAAAAATGTCCCCCCAATCCCGCATGCGCTACCTTGAAGTAGCCGCCCATGTTGTTACATGGACCTACATCTTTGCGTCTCCCCTCTTTTTCCAACGGGGCGACAGCATCAACTGGGTGCGTTTTTTCAACGCATCACTCTTCAGTGTGGCGGCATGCGTCATTTTCTATCTCAACTACTTCGTGCTGATTCCGCGCTACTTCTTGCAGCGCCGTTACAGCCTGTTCTTGCTCATCAACCTTGCGATGGTGGCGGGCATCTCCCTGGGGTTAGAAATCTACTCCAACCTACAACACAATTTTTCGCCTCCCCAGGGGCGCCGCATGGGCATGCGTCGTCAGCACATCAGTACGGAACAGTTGTTCCTGTGGAAATCTTTCTTTGTGGTGCGCAACGCCTTCTTGCTCATTACGGCTATTGCTATTTCCTTGGCACTCCGCCTCAGTTTGCGCTGGCACAAGGCAGAAATGGAGCGACGCAAGGCGGAGGTAGACCGTCAGGCGGCGGAGTTGAAAAACCTAAAGAACCAGATTTCGCCACACTTCCTGCTCAACACATTAAATAATATATACGCCCTCACTACCTTTGACACCGAGCGCGCACAGCATGCCATCCTCGAGTTAGGAAAACTCCTGCGCTACTTACTCTACGACAATCAGGTGGAACGCGTACCGCTCAGCAAGGAGGTGGAATTTTTGCGCAACTATATCGAACTCATGCGCCTGCGCATTGGTAAGAACGTGGACTTACAAGTGGACCTCGACATTCCACAAGACCGCGAGGTAAACATTGCTCCGCTCCTCTTTATCTCACTTGTTGAGAATGCCTTCAAGCATGGCATCTGCCCCACCCAACCTTCGTTCATCCACATCAGTCTTCGCACGAATCAAAACGGTGATATTATCTTCACCTGCACGAACAGCAACTTCCCCAAAACGGCTGACGACAAGAGTGGCGGAGGTATCGGTCTCCAACAAGTAAGTCAGCGTCTCGCCCTCTCTTATCCCAACCGCCACACCTGGCACAAGGGTGTTAAAGACGGTGTTTACACCTCGTGTATCACGCTGAAGGGTGAGTAAATCACAATGCACACCCTCCGCAAAGTACTCCTCACTCCTCACTCCTCACTCCTCACTAATACTCCCCATGCCCAACGCTACTTACACCATCCAGCGCTACACTCCAGCGCTACGCTCTACGTGGGACGCTTTCGTCAGCGCCTCACGCAATGGCACATTTCTGTTGCAGCGCGGGTTTATGGACTATCATGCCGACCGCTTTACGGACCACTCCCTGCTCTTCTTCCGTGATGAAAAACTCATTGCCCTACTTCCCGCCGAAGAGCGAGAAGGCATGCTGACGTCACACGGAGGATTAACCTACGGAGGGTTTATTTTTGGTGCCGAGGGAACTGCCGTAAGCACCCTGAAATGTTTTGAAGCGTTGAAGAAATACCTTCAAGAGGAAACTCAGATTCACACCCTTCGCTACAGTCCTCCCCCAGCATTTTACGCCAGTTACCCCAGCGAGGAAGACCGTTATGCCCTCTTCCGCATCGGGGGAACGCTCACGGCGCTGAAACTCACGTCGGTCATACCCTTGGGAAGTCCACTCCCCATGAATCAGTTGCGCAAGCGCAAGGTAAAGGCGTGTGAACGTGCAGGACTGCAACTCGTGAGCGACACAGATTTCACGGCATTTTGGACGATACTTGAAGACAATCTAAAGGCGCGCCACGACGTACGTCCCGTACATTCGCTCGAGGAAATCCGACTCCTCCATGAGCGTTTCCCAAACAACATCCACCTTCACCGAATGACGGACGCGGAAGGCAGAACCCACGGCGGATGTGTGGTATTTGAAACACAAACTACGGCACACATTCAATACATTGCCTCAACCCCCTACGGCAGAGAGCATGGTGCGCTCGACGGACTCTTTGCCCGCCTCATCCAAGAGGTGTATGCCCACAAGCAATGGTTAGATTTCGGCGTGAGTGTGGAACAAGGCGGCGCCGTACTTAACGAAGGCCTCGTCATGCAAAAGGAAGGTTTCGGCGCACGTGCGTTTAATTATGAAACGTGGGAAGTGACAGTTTAGAGTACAACTAACAGAGTACAGAGTACAACTACCTTGCGGGATGTTTTTCCTGAAAGGAATATCCTCCATCTGCGAAGAACTACGCCTAAGATAGATACAATTACTTGCAAGGTACAAAAAGAGTACAGAGTACAACTCCTCCGCGGTATTCCCCGCATGGTAGTTGTACTCTGTACTCTGTTATTTGTACTCTATTGTCTATTCTCGTCCCGCACGCTTACGCGCCAAGTGGTCCAAAATCACTTTGCGCATGCGCATCGACTTGGGCGTCACTTCAAGATACTCATCCTCCTTAATATATTCCAATGCCTCTTCAAGGGAGAAGATTATCGGGGGAATGATGCGCGCCTTGTCGTCGGCACCTGAGGCACGCATATTGGTGAGTTGCTTTGCCTTGGTCACATTAATCACAAGGTCGTTGTCGTGAATGTGTTCGCCCACCACCTGTCCGGCATAAACCTCATCTTGTGGGTTGATGAAGAACTTACCGCGGTCTTGCAAGTGGTCAATAGCGTAAGCGAACGCCGTTCCACTCTCAAGCGCAACCAAAGATCCGTTTTGGCGGCGCACAATTTCGCCCTTGAAGGGCTGATATTCCTTAAAGCGGTGCGCCATAATCGCTTCGCCCTGAGAGGCTGTGAGCACGTTGGTGCGGAGTCCGATAATGCCGCGCGAGGGTATGTTAAACTCAATATCTACTCGGTCACCAATCGTAAGCATAGAGGTAACGTCACCCTTACGACGCGTCACGAGGTCGATCATGCGAGAAGAAAATTCCTCGGGCACGTTGATGGTGAGTTCTTCAATAGGTTCGTGGCGCACGCCGTCAATCTCCTTATAGATTACTTGAGGCTGACCGACTTGCAACTCATACCCTTCACGGCGCATGGTTTCGATAAGCACCGACAAGTGAAGCACACCGCGACCGCTTACTACCCAAGCGTCGGCGCCTTCCGTCTTGCTCACACGCAAAGCCAAGTCCTTTTCCAATTCCTTTTCCAGGCGGTCGTTGATATGGCGAGACGTGCAGTACTTACCTTCCTTTCCGAAGAAGGGCGAGTTGTTGATGGTAAAGAGCATGGACATGGTGGGCTCGTCAATGGCGATTGTGGGGAGCGGTTCGGGATTTTCGAAGTCGCAAATCGTATCTCCGATGTCGAATTTCTCCAATCCGACCACCGCACAAATATCACCGCTGCTCACGCCTTGGGTTTTCACGCGTCCCATGCCCTCAAAGGTGTGCACTTCTTTAATCTTTGTCTTCTCAAAAGTGCCATCGCGGTGGGCAATCGTAATGTTCATGCCCTCAGAAATCGTGCCGCGGTGCACACGTCCGATAGCAATGCGACCCGTATAGTTAGAGTAGTCTAACGAAGTAATCAACATCTGCGGCGTTCCCTCATGGCGCTCAGGGGCAGGGATAATTTCAACAATCTTATCGAGAAGGTATTCAATAGAATCCGTAGGCGTGTTATAATCTTCTCCCATCCAATTATTCTTTGCCGAACCGTAAACCACGGTAAAGTCCAACTGCTCCTCCGTAGCGTTAAGGTCGCACATAAGGTCGAAAACCATTTCATAAACCTCCTCGGGGCGGCAATTAGGTTTGTCCACCTTGTTGACAACTACGAGAGGCTTGAGACCAATTTCGAGTGCCTTCTGAAGCACAAAGCGTGTCTGAGGCATAGGTCCCTCAAAGGCGTCCACCAACAGGATGCATCCGTCCGCCATATTGAGCACGCGCTCCACTTCTCCGCCAAAGTCGGAGTGCCCTGGGGTATCGATGATGTTAATCTTCGTACCCTTGTAGTTAATTGACACATTCTTCGAAAGAATTGTGATGCCTCGTTCGCGCTCCAAGTCATTGTTGTCGAGCATGAGGTCGCCCGAATTTTGGTTACTGCGAAAGAGGTTGCCCGCAAGGAGCATTTTGTCAACAAGGGTAGTCTTACCGTGGTCAACGTGTGCGATGATGGCAATATTGCGAATGTCCTGCATAAGTGAAAAAGGGTGTGAAAGTTGGCGTGAGACAAATAAGCACAACGCCCTTATTTTTAACTGCAAAGTTAGCGCACACCCCAAAAACTGCCAAAAATCTGCCCTGTTTTCTAAATTCTGCGGGGGGATTTAGTGGGAGAATACTATAAATTCGTACTTTTGCTTTGCAAAGTAGTCTTTAGTCTTGAGGTTTTAACCCCCCTAAGGTTATAAGGACCTGAGGACGGACGTACACTTGCTACCCCCACTTAATACACTCAACTATGGCTAAAAAACAAATACATATCAGTCGTTCGCGCATCGCCATTGTGATTTTCAGCATCGTTGCCTGTGCGGCATTGCTGCTGACTTTTGCGCCACGCCACACGTCGCAGTTTGGTTACGAATACCAGCGTGAAAAACCGTGGCGCTACTCTACGCTGATTGCTGAGTTTGACTTCCCCGTGCTCCGCTCGGAGGAGGAACAACAACTCTTGCGCGACAGTATTCGTGCCGCCTACCAACCGTATTATCAGTTGCAAACGTCCGTAGGTGAACAGCAAATTGCCCTTTTCAAGCAAGAGATTGCTGAGGGTAAGTTTGCAGGCATTCCAAAGGGTTGTTTGCTTTTGGCAGAACAGCAGTTGCGCCGTGTATATGCACAGGGCTTTATGTCGGTCAAGGATTACGGGGAGGTGAAAACCACCTACCCTTACGGCATCCGCATTGTCAATCAGCAGCGTGCCGTTTCGCGAAGCGTTGAAGAGGTGCTTTCTACCCGCACTGCCTACGAAGCTATCATCGCATCCGACTCTCTCCACCGTTGGGGAACAGCCTTGCAACAGTGTAACCTCAACACCTATTTGCTTCCCAACCTTTCTTATGACGAACGCCGCAATACCGCCGCACTCGAAGAGGCCTTTGCCAGCATCGGACAGTTTGGAACGATGGTGCAAGCAGGGCAAAAAATCATCAGTCAGGGAGACATCGTGACGCCCGAAATGGTGAGCATTTTGGACTCACTTAAAGACGCTTATGACAAGCGCCAGGGCGAGCATCACTCGGATTGGTGGGTGCTGCTCGGACAGTTCTTGTTGGCGAGTCTGGTGTTTACCGCACTCTTTACTTACATCTACCTCTTCCGTCGCGACTACATGGAGCGCAACAACGTGCTCTGCCTGCTCTTTGTGCTCAACACGTCGCTGCCCCTCATTGCTTACCTCGTGGCCTACGCCGGTTGGAGCGTTTATCTCGTGCCCATCGCCATCGTGCCGATGTTCGTGCGCATCTTCTTGGACACACGCACTTCGCTTGTCGTTACGCTCGTCGTGTCACTCCTCGCCTCGCTCGTGGCTGCCGACCCCTACGAATTCCTGCTCGTACAAATCATCGTTGGCTTCAACACCATCTACTCACTCAAGGAAGTGACCGAACGCTCTCAGGTATTGCGCGTGGCATTCTTCAACATCCTTGCGGCATGGTTAGTGTGCTTCAGTCTTGACCTCGTGCGTGGACTTACCTTCCACAGTTGGGCAGACGTACTTCGTCTTGACCACCATCGTTTTGTAGACCTTGCCATCAGTGGCGGACTCCAGCTTTTGGCATATCCCTTGATGTACCTCGTAGAGCGCATCTTTGGGTTTACCTCCAGCGTGACGCTCATCGAACTCATGAACTTCAACGAAGGTCTTTTGAGTCGTATGTCGCGTGAAGCAAAGGGTACGTTCAACCACACGATTCAGGTGAGTAACCTCGCAGCTGAAGTGGCGCGTGCGATTGGTGCAAAACCCCTTCTCGCTCGTGTTGGCGCACTTTATCATGACATTGGTAAGTTGGAAAACCCCGCATTCTTCACCGAGAATCAGTCGGGCGTGAATCCCCACGATAACCTTGATGAAATGAGTAGTGCGCGCATTATCATTGACCATGTCAACAACGGATTGAAACTTGCGGAAGAGCATTCCCTCCCGCAGGTGGTGCGTGAGTTTATCACCACCCACCACGGCAAGGGTATGGCAAAGTATTTCGCCATTCAGTGGCAGAACAAGCACCCCGAGGAAACCTTCAATCCTGAAGCGTTTACGTATCCCGGGCATTATCCTCACACTGCCGAACAAGCAGCACTCATGATGTGTGACGCCGTGGAGGCTGCCTCACGTAGTTTGAAGGAATACACCGAGGAAAGCATTTCCAACCTTGTCAACAAAATCATTGACACGCAGCTCCGCGAGGGATGCTACAACGACTGTCCCATTACCTTTGAGGATATCAAATTGGCGAAGCAAACCCTGATCGAAAACCTCATGCGTGCGTACCATACACGCATTGCTTATCCGGAACTAAAATAAAGGAGAAAGGAGAAAGGAGAAATAGCCGTGCGGACTGCAAGGACCGTAGTAAAAGAGAAAGGAGAAACCATGCGAACCTTCTTCTAATCTCTAACCTATCACTCCGTATGCTAAAATGAGAAAGACCATGCACGTTATGTCCCGCATGGCCTTTCTCCTTTAATCCCACTTCGTGGTCTTTTCCTCCTTCGCACCTCGGCAATTCAAGCGAGCTTGATTGCACTCGGTTTGGCGTCGGTTCTCCTTTCTCCTTTCTCCTTTCTCCTTTCTCCTTTCCCAAGAAATTGCCGTTCTCCCTTTGTCAATCCAAAATAAATCAGTAATTTTGCACCGCTTTTCCGCGTAACCGCTGTCAGGACCGAAGCGAAAACGGCTGAGAATGTTGCGCTGGGGCGATAACAATTTAACAAATAAATCACAATGGCAGATTTACTCAAAATTGCTGAAGAAGCATTTGCTACTGGTAAGCAGCACCCCACATTCAAGGCTGGTGACACTGTAACTGTAGCTTACAAGATCGTCGAAGGTAACAAGGAACGCGTACAGCTCTACCGCGGTGTTGTAATCAAGATCGCTGGTCATGGCGACAAGAAGCGTTTCACAGTTCGCAAGATGTCAGGTACTGTGGGTGTAGAACGTATCTTCCCCCTCGAATCACCTGCAATCGAAAGCATTGAAGTGAACAAGATTGGTAAGGTTCGTCGCGCGAAGCTCTACTACCTCCGTGCGCTCACTGGTAAGAAGGCACGCATCAAGGAAAAGCGTGTTGCTACTAAGGGCTAAACCTTTACCTACCTCAAAAAAAGACATCCGAAATTCCTTAGGGACTTTCGGATGTTTTTTTTGTTGAGGGAGGAGGCATCAATGGATTAGTAAATTATTGGTGTCCGGTAAAGTTTTTGAGAAGTAACGGCCTGAAAGGCCAATAAGCACCCAGACCAGGGCAACGCCCTGGGTCTATGGATGTTTGGATTTGCGCCCTGAAGGGGCAAAAGCATTGCAGTTCAAATTCTTATAAT
>JAZTYI010000028.1:0-4047 GCA_045636885.1 Alloprevotella sp. | reverse complement strand
GGGGGGGATGGGGTTAATGCGCCTTTTCGAATGCTTCTATTTTGTCGCGGTTCGCGAGGAGGAAGTCAATGTCGTCGTAGGCGTTCATCAGGCAATATTTTTTGTAACCGTTGAGTTCAAATTGCTCTGAACGGCCTGTGGTGTCGTTCGTAATCCGTTGGTTAGGCACGTCGATGGTCAGCATTGCCTTGGGATTTTCAGCAATGGTGGCAAAGATTTCTTGGAGGAAATCTTCACTCACTACGACGGGGAGGACGAAGTTGTTGAGTTCGTTCTGCTTATGTATGTCCGCAAAGAAACTGCTTACGACCACGCGGAAACCATATCCCGCAATCGCCCACGCAGCATGCTCACGACTCGAACCACAACCGAAGTTCTTACCCGCCACTAAGATTTCGCCGCCATAGGTAGGGTCATTGAGCACAAAATCACGCTTCGTGCCATCGGGGTTATAGCGCCAGTCGCGGAAAAGATTCTCGCCAAAGCCCTCCTTATCCGTTGCCTTCAAAAAGCGGGCGGGGATGATTTGGTCGGTGTCCACATTTTCCAAAGGGAGTGGCACACAGGTGCTATGGATAATGTCAAACTTCTGTTTCATAGCTTTACGATTTAGGGCATCAACGTTCTGGGGTCTACAATCTTACCCATCACCGCCGCTGCTCCAGCCATAAGTGGAGAGGCAAGGCATGTGCGAGCGCCAGGACCTTGACGCCCTTCAAAGTTACGATTACTTGTTGACACAACCAACTTACCCGCGGGAACTTTATCGTCATTCATGCCCAAGCATGCCGAACATCCGGGTTGGCGGATGGCAAAGCCCGCCGCTTCAAGCACTTTGTCCAATCCCTCAGCCTTTAATTGTTCCACGACTTTCCAACTTCCGGGCACGAGCCACGCAATGACGTGCTCCGCCTTCTTTCTGCCCTTCACGATGGAGGCGAAGGCGCGGAAGTCTTCAATACGTCCGTTCGTGCAAGCGCCGAGGAACACGTAATCCACGGGTTGTCCGATGAGCGAAGTGCCAGCCTCGAACTGCATATAGTCAAGCGCGCGTTGCTCCGAGGCGTTCTTCGGTTCAGGAATCTGCTCTGTGATGCCAATTCCCATACCAGGATTCGTGCCGTAAGTAATCATGGGTTGAATCTCTGCGGCATCGAAGGTCACTTCTTTATCAAAAACGGCATCAGGTCCGCTACAAAGCGTCTTCCACTCCTCCACCGCGGCATCCCAAACCGCTCCATGCGGAGCGTATGGGCGACCTTTCAAATATTCAAAGGTTACATCGTCAGGAGCAATGAATCCGCCACGCGCACCCATCTCTATCGACAGATTGCAAAGCGTCAAGCGCCCCTCCATAGAGAGTGACGTCACCGCCTCACCGGCATATTCTACGAAATATCCCGTCGCACCGCTCGTGGTCAACTTACTCATGAGGTAGAGCGCCAGGTCCTTTGCCGTAACGCCCTTTCCCAACTTGCCGTTTACCGTAATGCGCATCGACTTTGGCTTTGCCTGAAGAATGCATTGCGAAGCAAGCACCATTTCTACTTCAGAAGTGCCGATTCCAAAAGCAACTGCACCCACGGCTCCGTGAGTGGAGGTGTGGGAATCTCCACATACGATGGTCATCCCCGGAAGCGAGAGTCCCTGTTCGGGACCTACGACGTGGATAATGCCATTATTGGGATGGAGCATGCCGAAATGGGTAAGCCCAAACTCCTCAGCATTGCGCGTCAAGGCATCCACCTGTTTGCGCGAAACGGGGTCTTCAATGGGTTTGTCCTGATCGTGCGTCGGCGTATTGTGATCAGGCATGCAGAATACCTGCCCGGGGCGATAAGGTCGCAACCCGCGCGCACGGAGTCCGTCAAAAGCCTGCGGACTCGTCACCTCATGACAATACAATCGGTCTATATATAATTGTGTAGGACCGTCCGTAACTTGCTGTACAACGTGGGCGTCCCAGATTTTATCGAAGAGGGTGTTCATTGGGAATGAGGTTAGGAGGTTTTAAGGTTATGAGGTTCTGAGGTTAAGAAGTTCTGAGGTTCCTTCCGGTCTGCACAGCCTTAAAACCTTAAAAGCGAAGCGACCTCAAAACCTTATAACCTCAAACCTTCTTTTACTTCTTAAACTTATTGATACAGTCCACATAGGCCTCAGCACTCGCCACGATAATATCCGTATTGGCACCGAAACCATAGTAAATGTGGCCGTTGTATTCCACCTGCATGTGCACCTTACCGATGTCGTTCGAACCGCGACTGTTGGCCTGAATCGTAAATTCTTTCACGATGACCTGGCGACGGATGATGTTGCGAATGGCATTGATGGCGGCATCCACAGGACCGTTACCGTCGGACGCACTGGAGAATTTCTCACCCGCAATGTCGATAGTGACGGCAGCAACGGGGCGCACGCCTTGACCACTCGTAACCTGAAGGTAATCGAGCTTGATGGCCTGCAAGCGATTGCGCTCTTGACCGGCAAGCACCAAGACATCGTCGTCCGTCACTTCCTTCTTGCTATCGGCAAGGCTGAGGAAGTTTTCGTAAATCTTGTTCAACTTGTCATCATCCACCTCTACGCCGAGGATTTCCAAGCGGTGCTTCAACGCAGCATGACCAGAGCGCGCCGTGAGAATGATAGAATTTTCATCTACGCCCACATCCTTGGGACTGATAATCTCGTAGGTTTCTACATTCTTGAGAATACCGTCCTGGTGAATACCTGAAGAGTGGGCGAAAGCGTTTCTACCGACAATCGCCTTATTGGGCTGCACGGGCATATTCATCAATGAAGAAATGAGTCGGCTGGTGGCACAAATCTTCTGCGTATTGATATTCGTGTTGATGTTCAACTCGTGGTGGCACTTGAGAATCATGGCAATTTCTTCCAAACTCGTGTTCCCCGCACGCTCGCCGATACCGTTAATGGTCACTTCCACCTGGCGTGCTCCGTTGATAATACCCTCAAGAGTGCATGCCGTAGCCATTCCCAAGTCGTTGTGACAATGGGTAGAGATAATGGCGCGGTCGATGTTGCTCACGTTGTCCACGAGGTACTTAATCTTCTGCCCATATTCGTGAGGCAAGCAATAGCCCGTAGTGTCGGGAATGTTCACCACCGAAGCCCCCGCGTTGATAACTGCTTCGATGACACGGGCAAGGTATTCATTGTCCGTGCGACCCGCATCTTCGGCGTAAAATTCCACATCGTCGGTATAGCGACGGGCATATTTTACCGCCGCCACGGCACGCTCGATGATTTCTTCGCGGTTGGAGTTGAACTTATATTTAATATGGAGGTCACTCGTACCGATACCCGTATGAATACGCTTGCGTTTGGCATAAGCAAGTGCTTCGGCGGCAATATCAATATCCTTTTCCACGGCACGCGTCAAAGCACAAATCGTGGGCCAAGTAACCGCCTTGGAAATTTCTATCACACTGTTGAAATCGCCCGGACTTGAAACGGGAAATCCTGCTTCAATAACGTCCACACCAAGGGCTTCAAGTTGCTTGGCAACCTGAATTTTCTCCACGGTGTTCAACTGACACCCCGGAACTTGTTCGCCATCGCGCAGGGTGGTGTCAAAGATATAAAGTCTGTCAGCCATAAGTCGTTTTAGGTTTAGTGGTGGTGGATGTAAAATAAAAAGGCGGTCCCCACTCTTTTATTCAAAGAGGAAGACCGCCTTTTTTCTGCCTATCGCACAACGAGCGATGCGCTCCTCTTGAATCAAGAGCAGATTATAATCGCAAGTAGATTGATGATGCAGAAAGTCATTGTCATTTTGTGTTTAGTTTAGTTGTGTGTCGTGGGGGCAAAATTAGAAAAGATTTTACATTAAGCAACTAAAATCCGGGGAAAATTTAATGGCCACCCCTTATTTTTTTGTAATAATGTTGTTGTTGCCCCCAATTTTATTGGTAACAAGAGTATTAAACCATCCGTAATGCCCCCGTAGGAGGGCACACTTGCCTAACCGCGGGTGAGCAAGGCGAACCTGCGGTGGCGGTATACATACGAATAAATCTATCGGTC
>JAZTYI010000027.1:0-13691 GCA_045636885.1 Alloprevotella sp. | reverse complement strand
CCCTGAAGGGGCAAAAGCATTGCAGTTCAAACTCTTATAATTGCTTTTGCCCTTTCAGGGCGTAAGTCTCGACTGCAACAACACCCAGGGCGTTGCCCTGGGCTAATGGTTTTATCCCCTTTCAGGGGAATTGTCCAAGCTGTGGGGCTTATACCATTCAAACTTCTTTATATTCATAGAGTTAGAGGCGTTTACCGGACAGCAATACTAAGAAATAAAAAATATCCACATCCCTATTTTCAAGGATGTGGATATGTTATTTACAGGCGTGTGTTATTACTTCTTCACCACCTTTGTGTTACCAACGATGTAGATGCCGGGACGTGTAGCGTCTTCGGCACGACGACCACTGAGGTCGTATGTCGCAGCGCCCTTTTCGTCAAGGGTTGCGCCGATGATTGCCGTAGGAACTTCTACACCGCTTTCCTGGAACTCCCATGTGCAAGCACCCCAGAAAGGTTTCATCAAGAGGTACTGCCATGAGTTGGGGTTGGTGTACCAGCTGGCAGTACCTTCAGCATTGATGATGCAGATACCTGTCTGACCGTCAAGATTGCGTTCTTCAAGTGTCCAAAGGTATTCCTGACCGAGTTTTACACCCGTTTCACCATTGTATGCGGTGGGATACGCCGCTGTTTCAGTAGCCTTGTTGTAGATGACAATCTTGCCATTGTTCTTCTTTTCAATGCGCCAGAGGAAACGGTCGTTTTCTTCCTTGTTTGCAGGAACGGCGATATCACCTGCGTTGCTACTTGCCGCATACTTACCAAACCATACGTTGCGGATATAGTAGTAGCAATTTTCCTTAAGACCCTGTGCGATGCTGGTGCGCTCCATTGCCTGGAACTGCTGGTAAATAGCGAGGTATGCCAAATACTGTGCTTCGCTTACGGCGCCCGCTTCGAGAGTTGTCTTCGCGGGAGTAATGAGCTGTGTCTGGAGGAAGTCAAGTGCTTCTTCGGTGTACTGATTCATTTCACCGGGCTTCGCCTTGATGGTGAGAATTTCGCACTTCTTCACGAGACCTTCGAGTTGAGCGCTGAAATCAACTACCTCAACAATGGTCCATGTACCGTTGTAGCAAAGCGCTGCTTCGTCCTTAGCATACACTTCACCCGAACATTCAGCGCTGAGGCGCTTCACGCTGTTTGACATTGCAGCATTGTAACCGTCAACTGCTGAAATGGTAACCACACCAGGAAGGTAAGTGAACTGCTGCGTAGCGATCGTAGCCTTGTCAATACGAACGGCTGTGCCTTCTCCTTCAGCTACAGAAATAGCAGTGTTGTAGTTACCCATCGTGAGCTTGTTACCGCTGTAAAGGTTGGTCATGACGTAACCTCCTTCAGTAGCCGTGAACTGCCAGAGTTCTTCGGGTTCGGTCTGAGGCGTATAGTGGAAACGCACCTTGCCGTCCTTTTCATACATCGTAGAACCAATGTACTGACGCTTGTAGTAAGTAGACGCCGAAACAATTTGGTACGTCTTACCTGCCTGAGGCATCACTACGGGAGCCGCCTTGTAAGCGTCAAGCGCTGCCTGGAGTGCTTCGAGTTTTTCTGCATCACTTGTTGCCGCATCGTATGCATCCTGAAGAGCGTCATAGAGGTCAGCAGCGGGATAACCAACGGCACCGCGTACGCTGTTCTTCAATACGTCAGCAGCCTCGCGAACGAGTTGTTCTTCAGCAGTGTATTCTGTGGGTTCAATGAAGTGCTTGCCGTACTTATAGTCAAGGGCATCAAGGATTTCGTCGTGTGTCTGCATGCGACGGTAGAAGTCCACCCAGTTCTTCTGTGCTGTGGGCAACCAACCGATTTCTGCGAGGGCAAACATACGGGGGAGGAGTTGGTATTCTACTTCGTCAATGTCGTTCGTAGTTTCTGTCCACATGTTACCCTGAACACCGAGCGCAAATTCCTCACGTCCTGAAAGGTTGCTGAGGGGGGCGAATGTGTAAATCTCATCGATGGGGTTCACGAAGTTATCGCCGTCGCTCCAACCGCCATTGTAGAGTTCGTCAACGAAACGATCTCTTACATAAGCCTGGAGGAAGTCGAGGTAGAGCACCTGGTAAGGCACGATGATGGACTTCATGCCACGGTCGGCTGCTTGTCCGCTATAACCAATACCATTCCAAGCCATGATTACGGGCTTGATCTTGTTGTTGTCGTTCCAGTTTTTAAGGAGTTCGTCCCACACTACGATGTCGCGGTTATATTTTTCCTTAACATACGTACCGAGTTCTTCTACCAACCAGCTCTGCAACTGATGAACGCCTTCAAGGCCGAGGTCTTCTACGCGCTTCAAGCACTTTTCGTTAACAGCCCATTGTTCTGTGGGACATTCGTCACCACCGAAGTGGATGTATTGGTGGGGGAATACTTCTGCCAAGTTGTCCATGATGCACTTGAGGAAGTCAATCACACGGTCGTCACCAATGTTTAAGACATCGTGAGAGATACCACCGGGAATGCGTACTTCATATTTCTTTGTAGAGTCGCAACTAAACTCGGGATACGCCGTAACGGCCGCCACCATGTGACCGGGAAGGTCAACTTCGGGCATGATTTCAATGTTGCGTGCGAGGGCATAAGCCACAACTTCCTTCAAGTCTTCCTTAGAATACCACATGCCACGACCGTATTCTGTGTCGTCGAAGAACTGCTGACCGTCACCGGGATTGCTGAACGAACCTGAGCGGATAGCGCCCACTTCTGTGAGTTTGGGGTATTCGGGAATTTCGATGCGCCATCCCTGGTCGTCTGTCAAGTGCCAGTGGAAGCGGTTCATCTTATAGAGCGCCATGATGTCGAGCACCTTCATCACTTCTTCCTTGTTAAAGAAGTGGCGGGCGATGTCGAGCATGTAACCACGGTGACCGAGGTGGGGCTTATCCACGATGTTTACCAAGGGGAGTGTCCAATCAACACCTTCTTTAACCTCTGAAAGGAAGAATTCGCGGGGCATGAGTTGCTTCAATGTCTGGAGGGCATAGAACCAACCAGAGAATTCGGATGCCTTGATTTCCACACCGCCATCGTTTACCTCCATCGTGTAACCTTCCTTGGGCTGTGTAGCGTCAGTTCCAAACCAAATGGTGTTTTGTTCGGGAGTTTCACCAGCTTCCTTTACCGCCAACTCAATGCCTGAAGCCTTCTTGAGTTGTGCTGCAAATGCTTCAGCATGTTCCTTCATCTGTTCGCCTGTGTAAGCGATAGCAGTGAGACCGTTGACAGCAAGACGAACATCTTCGTTGGTTACAGTCAACGAAGCAGGATAGGGGATGATAGAAATTCTCTTGAAGTCATCCGCAGCATTCACTTCGTTAAATGTAACGGGGTTGTTCTGGTCGGCATTGTCCCAAAGACCAACACCGCGATTTTCTGCGGGACCACCCCAAAGGTTCATAGCAATATTGCTGTTGCCTTTGGGATGAATTTCAAAAGCGTTGTTGGAAGTTTCGGTGAGGGTGAACTTTGCGACCTTTCCTGCAACATTGGCTGACGCATGAACCATCTCGTTTTTAGCGGCACTGTTGACGTAAAGGGTCAACCCTTCTTTGTTCGTAAATTGGTAACCCTCTGTAGCATTACCTGTAACCTTCCACATCTGTGGCGCATTACCAAGGGCGGCTGAAGTACTAATCTGCGCACCATCCGTCTTAGCCGTTAAGGCATTGCCACCATTCGTAAACTGAATGAGATACCACTTAGTGGTTTCAGCATCACTGATGGTGGGGAATCCCTGTGCCCACATGCTCATGCAGGTGCAGAGCAGGCACGAAAGCATCATTGCGATTTTTTTCATTGTATTTTATTTGTGAGTTAGAAATGAATTTGCTTTCGGGTGATAGAGTAGTTGCCCAAAATAACTTCTGAGCAACTACTATCTTTTTCCAAAATTTATTTCACGATAAACTTCTTGCCCTTTGAAATGTAAATACCCTTGGGGAGGGTGTTGTTTGGGTTCACAACCTGACCGTGAAGGTTAAACACGCGTGTGTCACCATTCTCTACGTTTGAAGGCACGTTGGGGATTTGTTCGATTCCCGTAGTAGCATCCTTTACATAAGAGAAGCGCAACTTGTAAGAGAATGTACCGCTCGCGGGAAGCACATACTGACTCAACACGCCTGCACCGCAAGAACCGTTACCGATACCAAGTTGTGCATGGTCGAAGTTTACGTAGATGTCGTTTGACGCTTCCAACTGCCATTGGTGCATGTAGTTGTGCATGTAAGCATCGGTGTAGTTGTCAACAGTCATGTTCACCTGACCTTCAGTTTCCACCTTGATACCTTCTCCATTGGTGTTGTAGAATGTAATCCAGCGTACATCCTGACGGTCGCCACTTGTTTGCGGACGCACATAATCAACGTGGTAGTCCTTCACGGGAAGGGTATAAATACCAAGGTCGGCACCCTGCTTGCGGTCAATAGTGTTAGAGAGCGGACCGCGTGCGTAGTACTGTGTCATCGATAATTCGGGGTTCAACTGCATCTGCATACCGATACGGCGAAGTGTACCACTCTTGGGCGAGTATTGCGCTGTGAGGTCTACGGTTCCTTCACGATTGATGGTGTAGATAAACTTGTAGTTACATAAGTCACCTTGTGCCGTTTCGGTAATCGTCACCGTTGTGCCATCACCGCTTTCAGTCACGCTATAGCTGCGCTTGGTGATGCCGTTCTGTGTGCTGTATGCGGGGTCGGTACCGTAAGGCGCATCGTTTTCAATCCAACGGTAGTTGCTATAAGTAGGTGCCACCTTTCCGTTGCGGTTTGCGGGAATAACATCCATGCCCCCCAACGTCCAAAGTGTAATACCATCATTGGTGTCTACAGTCATGCTGACGCCCTGTCCTTCAATTTGGTATGTGCTACCACTTTGAGTGACAACAAGCGGTGTTCCAGCATTTACATCTGCTTCTGCAAGCGCGTTGCGTTTGCTTAATGCGTATTGCGCATTGGCAATGTTGTGACCTGCTTCTGCCCATACGGTTGCTTCACTCAACGAAACAGCAATATTGAGCAAATATTCACCGTTGTCGATACTTGTGGTGTAAGGAAGGGTGATTGTAGTTTCTGCTCCAGAAAGGATTGCAGGAAGCACGATGCTTCCGCTTTCCACCTCACGCCCTTCATGAAGCACCTTCCATGTGAGTGGCAACCCTTCGAGGTTCATGCTTTCATAGTTGTTGGCGATGGTGAGGGCTTTGGTATCCTTGTTAAATGCCTTGAACTTGATGTACTGGTAAATGCGCTTCACTTCCGCAAGTTTACCCGTAGGTTGACGGTCGGCAGTGATGACACCATTGTTCACGAAGTTACCTTGGTGGGGCGCTTCGGGATAGTCGTGACCATTGCGATACTTGTTGAAACCATTCACCTTGAGTTCGCCATTCTTAATATCCTCAGGCGCCACAATTGCCTGGTCTACCCAGTCCCAAATACAACCACCCATACCATTCGTACTGCTTTCCATCACGTCCCAATACTCCTTGAGGTTACCCACTGAGTGTCCCATAGCATGAGCATACTCACACATGAAGTAGGGCTTGCCCACACGGTCAACGTGCCATTCTACTGTGGGTACGTCTCGGTACATCACACTATAAATATCTGTAGGAGAAGTTCCCGCACGTGTTGCGCCTTCATAATGAATAGGACGTGGGTCAAGCGCACGGGCAGCGTTGTACGCATGGTTGAAGTTTACGCCGCCGTCACTTTCGTTACCAAGGCTCCAAGACACAACGCAGGGATTGTTTCTGTCGCGAAGCACCATGCGAGTGATTCTGTCTACAATCGGAGCGCGCCAAGAAGCTGCAACGTGGATGCGACCACCGTTTGACCAGTTTTTGTGGAATTCCACGTCGGCTTCGTCCATCTGATACATACCGATATAGTCCATCATGGCATTCATCTTCGGACTGCGGGGATAGTGACTCGCACGCACCATATTCACATTGTTCTGCTTCATAATCACGAGGTCGGTCCACATGGTTTCAATGTCCATCGTGCGACCCTTAATGGGATGCGTATCCTGGGTGTTCACACCCTTCATGAGCACGCGCTTGCCGTTTACCAAGAACTGGTTGTTCTTAATCGTTGCTACGCAGAAACCATATTTCGTTGCCGTCACACTTTCTTCCTTACCCGCAGCATCCTTTTGGATGACTTCAACGGTGTAAAGCGCAGGACTGTCGCTCGTCCAGGGTTGGAGGTTTGAAAGTCCTTCGAAGAGGAGTGAAAGATTCTTAGAAGTCTCAGCGGCTGCAAAGTCAGCGTTGCTTGTCTGTGTCTGAAGGACGTTTCCTGCAGGGTCAATGAGGCGCACTTCATACTGCTTGCTGGCAGTGAGTCCGTCGCGATTGTCAAGGTCTAACTTCACGGTAAGCGAACCGGAAGTGGCATCATCAGAAAGGGCACTTGTGATGACATGGTCTCTGACGAATACCTTAGGTACTGCCATCAAGTAAACATCGCGGTGAATACCGCTCATGTGCCACATGTCTTGTCCTTCGAGGTACGAACCGTCTGTCCAGCGGATCACGCGTACCGCCACGTTGTTCTCACCCGTGCGAACATATTTGCTGACGTCAAATTCAGCGTCCATATTGCCACCTTCAGTATAACCTACATACTGACCGTTTACCCAAACATAAGCGGAAGAATAAATACCGTCGAAGTGGAGCAACACACGCTCTTCTTCCCAACCTTCGGGGAGAGTGAAGTTGCGGCGGTAACTGCCCACACTGTTCTGCAAACCATTGCGCATCTTGATGTAGGGAGGATTGTCCACAAAGGCATATTCCACGTTGATGTAGTAAGGTTTGCCGTATCCCTGCATTTCCAAGCATCCAGGAACAGTAACCTTGTCCCATGCTGATGCATCGACGTTATCGCCATAGAATTCTTCGCCGGGCATTGCGAGGTCATCGTTGAGCACATTCCAAATTAAGTCCCACGTGCCATTCAAGCTCATCCAACGTGAACTTGAAGTGGGGTCTAACCAAGCCTTCTGGTAGCGGGCGTCGCTGCGCATGGCTTCTGTTGACTGATAGGGGGCATATGTAGCGTGACCCTTTTCCTTGTTCTGCTCATATACCTTTTCATCCTGCCAGAAAAGTCCTTGGGGAAGGTCTTCACTGCTGACGCGGGTAAAACTAAAGTAGGTGTCGGTGCTGGAAGCATCCGTTGAGAGGTATACTTCGCCAGAAGCATTTACGGCAAAGTAGTGGTACTCAAACGAGTTGTTGTTCAACTTCTTGCCCACCTTGAGCTGATACGCATTCTCCACACCGTCGACTGCGATGATTTCAAACATCTGGTTCCAGTTGGGATTGCGCTCATTCTTGTCCTGGGTCCATTGCAAGGGAGGCACGCCTGCTTCAAATGCGCAGTCAATACACTTACCGCAATCTTCGTTTAAGAGTTGGAACCAAGTGGTGACTTCCCAAAGGTATGCCGAAAGACTCAACTTCCACATCTGGCTGAAAGCCTTGTCCTGTGCGGGTTCAGCAATAATCTTGGCGTCGTTTTCCTTGTTGCCTCCGTTGGAGAGCACCAACCCCGTGTTGATGTTCTTAATCTGATACGTGAAGTAGGGAAGGGGAATGGCGTGCTCATTCACGTTCATCACCTCCTTGAGTTCAAAGTAGGTGCTCGTGTTGGTCAGTTCATTCTTCATCCATAATTCTCCATTCGCCTGTTCGGTCACTGCCACCCAAGTCTTTTCGGCACTCAACAACTGCACAGCCGAACCCGCAATACCAGGAGACTGAATCTTAAAAATCTGGTTAGGATTGCTCAAATTGGGTTTCCAATGTAGGAGTTTACCGGGCGCCTTTTCGTTTTCCAAAGCCATGTCGATACCCAATTTAGATCCCAAGTTATAGAATCCATAACTTTCAGTATCACCATCGCTAATCAAGGCCCACAACTGTCCCTTGTCGTTTTCATCCAAATCTCCCATCACGATGGGGGCATCAAGGGCATATTGCCCAGCATTTGTCATAGCCTTTCCTGTGTTAGACGACACAATTCGGTAGATACTACCAATCGTCTGTGCACTCGCAGAAAGGGCAAAGACACTGGTCAAAGCAAGTGTGAACCACAGCTTGACCTTAAGACATGAAGATTTAATCATAGCATTAGTGTTATGTAAATTATTGAAGTTTCACTATTTTACCGACTACAAATCTACGATTTTATTCGCAAACTTAAGCAAATTTAACTTGCTAAAAATCAAAAACGGAGACGTTCTCCCATGAGAGCATCTCCGTTTATTACTATGTTTAGAAAAATAGTTTGATTTTACAACGTGGGCAGAGTTACCTTAAAGATGTTGCTGTTGGTGTGTTGAGTGCCACCTTGTAGAACCTCGTAACTTCCAGTTGCTGTTCTTTACCAGCATCTTCCAATTATCCATGATTATGGATATCAATGATGTGTTGTTTTTACAACGTAAAGTAGTTATTTGAAACCCGCTTTATTTCAATATTACCTTTGAAGAATTTCCTGAACGAATCACATAAATACCTTTGGGAATATTATTTAAGTTGTTAGTTCTTTTGCTGATGAGGGAACCACTTATGGTATAAATATCAAAATGAGTGTTTCCCAAATTTTCATCATTGGATAATAGATTGTCCACTTGAGTTGTTTCATCGCCACTTAAAACATTGAGATCTTTCCTAATCTTATCAATAGTCTCTTGTGTGGCAGTCAAATTATTTATTTCTAGCCATGCTGTATATAAATCCGCTTGAATATCTTTTACTATATTTTCTGAACAAGTTAAATTATCTTCTATAATATTTTCCCAAAGACCTATTTCACTCCAAGAAAAGAAAAGATTCCCATTATTGGTTGAACCTAAATATGTTGCTTCAACAACCATACGAATATGTCGATAATTCTCTCCTAATTCAATAATACTCGTTCCCCCAGAATTATACCAATCAAAGTAATCTTCATTATATAAGCATTTAATCACTCCTATTTCATTCCATGGGGTCTCGAGGTCATTTGTTGCAAACAAACGTATTTTAAGGGGGCTATCATTGAACACATAATTCCTTTTTGTATATTTTAAGGTAAAACTACTTACTTCCTTATTAAAATCGACTTGTATGTAATGATTTTTGTCATCAAAATTTTCTTCGCTCCATGTCGAGTGGAAGAAAGTATTAAAATCACCATCCAAGAGATTAATGATAGGTCCTTCTGTTGGTTCTTGTTTATTGGTACTTAATTGATTTTCAGAATGTAATATCCCATGATCGCTAAAAGTGTCGTCATGTAAGGGATTTTTGTATAATGCATTTCTTAAAGAATCAACTAAACACCGAAGTTCTTTATTCAATTTCCCTTGGTATTCATCGACTTGTTTCTCTTCAGCTAATTCTACAATTGAATATTTATAATAAGGGGAAATGTTATACATCTCTTTAGAACCTGACGGAACATAAATTACAAAGAGTTTATTACAACCCTCAAACATATTACCTCTATAAGTATAACCTAAATATGGAGGTTCTATAGGTCTCATTATTATGTGCGTCAGTTCTGAACATTCATTAAAAACACCATTGATATAATCTCCCAACCTTCTTACAGATTCAGGTATTTCAATGCCATCTAAACTAGAGCAGTGGTGAAATGCATAATCACCTATATATGTTACTGAATTTGGAATTACAATGTTTTTGAGTCCAGTACAACCAGAAAAGGCGCATTCTCCAATACTTATTACTGAATTTGGAATCTTCATTTGGACTAAATTTGAGCAACCCTCAAACGCGTTTTCTCCAATACTTGTTACAGATTGTGGGATTCTTGTTTTTGAGCATCCTTGAATGAGAATACTTGCTATACTATCATTGGGGAATCCAGGAATGCTCTTGTTATATATAATCGCATTACAATCTTCACGTGAATCGTATACAGAATTATCCTTTCCCACTTTGATAGAAACTATGTTTGGGCACCCCGCACAGATGGATTCTCCAATACTTGTTACAGAATTAGGTATTTCTATGCTTGTTAGAGCCCTACAATTCTGAAATGCACGATATCCAATACTTGTTACAGAATTGGGAATAATAAAATTATTTAATTCTTCACAATCTGCAAAAGCAAGATCTCCAATACTCGTTAGCGAATTAGGAAGTTTTATTTTTGTTAGGGCGCAATGACCAAATGCCACACGCCCAATTTGTTTTAAAGAGTTGGGAAAATTTATTTCTCTTAGGTTAATGCAATTTGTAAAAACACTCTCTCCAATATTAACAATAGAATTTCCCAATGTTACTTTACATAAATTCGAACAACTAAAAAAGGCTTGCCAACATATATTTGTAACAGAATTAGGAATGGTCACACTTGTTAATCCGTCACAAGCAGCAAATGCGTAATCACCAATTTCTTGAACGGAATTGCCTATTTCGATGTGTTTCAAATTGGGCATACATTGAAATGCATACCCTCCAATATTTGTAACCTTGTTGCCAATTTTAATTGATTCTATATAATCTGTTAAATATTCATGACCATGATCCCACCAAGTATTCTCAAAATCTCTTTTAGCGAAATCATACATTCTTCCTTCTCCGCTAATTATAAGTTCACCTGTTTCTGAATCTAAAGTCCAGGTAAGATTGTCTCCATTTTCGCCACAATGGCCTGAATAAATTTCTGCTAAGGATATTGTTGCAAAACCGCATAAAAAACAAAGAAACGCGTAACATCTTTTCACATTTACAATCATATTTTTGAGAGGTGTTTTGATTTGAATAAAGTATAAACTGAGGTTTATGTAAAGAAAACGCTTTCGCTTTTACAGTAACGTTGTTGCTAAGCACTTACAGCGTGGGAAGTGTCACCCTGAAGAGGTCGCTATTAGTGTGCTGTGAGAGGATGATTTCCTTCATTTTCTTCACCACTTCGGGGTACTTCGCTGCCACGTCAGTGTCTTCGTGAAGGTCGTTGGCGAGGTCGTAGAGTGAGCAGTTGCCGTTCTTTACCACCATCTTCCAATTACCCATGCGCAGCGCCATCATGTTTGTTTCGTGGAACTCCCAGTAGAGGAAATCGTGGGCTTCCTGGGGCTTGCCCGTGAGTTCATTGTAGAAAGAAAGTCCATCAAAGCAGTCGCCTTCAAGGTTCTTGTTTACGAATGCTTCGGGGAAACCGCCGATTCCAGCAATGTCGCAGAAGGTGGGGAGGATGTCGTAGAACACCAACTGATGGTCGGACACGCGTCCTGCTTCTACGGTTCCGGGCCAGCGAACGATGAAGGGCACGCGGATACCGCCTTCATGCGTAGAGCGCTTGGTGCCACGGAGTAAACCATCGCGGTTGAAGAATGTGGGGTCAGCACCGCCTTCTTCGTGAGGACCGTTGTCGGAAGTGAAGATGACGATGGTGTTTTCAGTCATGCCTTTTTCTTCCAACTTATCGAGGATTTCGCCCACCTGCTTGTCGAGGCGCGTAATCATACCTGCGAACTGCGCATGGGCAATGTCAGTGGGGTTGTACCACGAATTAGCATCGCCACCGTAAGTCTTTTCCTTACAGAAGTGACCCTTGTAGGCAAGAAGGATAGAGTCTTCTGGCTGAATGAGTTCGGCATGGGGAAGGGTGTACGTAAAGATGCCGAGGAAGGGTTTTTCGCTTGTCTGCTTGTCCAACCATGCAAGGGCTTCCTGATGGATGAGGTCGGCAGTGTACTGCGGACGATTATCATAACCATTGCCGTACATGGGGTGGGGAATGTTTTCTTCAAGCAAAACACGCACCACACCTTCATCCCCACGTGAGGGGTCGTAACGGTTCATGAAGTTGGGGTAATAGAGATGGGCTTGGAACTGACAGATGTACCCGTAGAACTGGTCAATACCACGCTTGTCGGGGGTTGAGGCAGAACCTTCATAACCACCCGCCCATTTGCCGAACATCCCCGTGGTGTAACCATGTTCCTTCATGATTTCGGGGATAATCTTGTGGTTGGGGTCGTAAGGTTCCTGACCTACGCGGGCATAGTCTGAGTGGTTGCCATACTGAATGCGTCCGCCACTGGGCCAGTACTCCTTGTTGCCACGAACGTGTGTATGGCCCGTGTGTTGTCCTGTCATGAAACTGGCGCGTGAAGGTGCCGACACGGGACTTCCCGCATAGGCTTGCGTGAAACGCATACCCTGTGCCGCCATGCGGTCAAGGTTTGGCGTAGCAATATACTGCTGGCCGTAACAACCGAGGTCGCCATACCCCATGTCGTCACACATAATATAGATAATATTGGGCTTTTCCTGAGCCTGAACGGCAGCAAGACCTGTAAGTGAGGCTGCGCCGAAGAGAACGAGTTTGTTGGTCATAGTTGAGGTTATGAGGGGGGTGTTTTTAGTGAGTAGTGAGTAGTGAGTAGTGAGTAGTGAGTAGTGAGTAGTGAGTAGTGAGGTTTGAGGTCTTTAGGGTCTTTAAGGTCTTTAAAGTCTCTAAGGTCTGCCAATCCGCATGGGCCTTAAAACCTAATAACCTAATAACCTAATAACCTAATAACCTAATAACCTAATAACCTTAAAACCTTACTTCACAATCACTTTCTTGCCATTCAAAATATAAATACCCTTACGGGGCATCAGCACCTTTGAGTTCGTCATTCTGCAAGAGGTAGCGGTAAACCTCACCTACCATGAAGGGACTCAAATCGTAGAGGTCTTCTGTTTCATGAAGCGTCCAGAAAGAACCTACGTTGCCATTGGCTGCTGTCTAGGTGATGATGAAATTAGAAGCACCGTCTTTGTTCAAGGCACGGGGTGAAGAGGCAGTCTTATCGTAGTTCGCACAATCCGTAGAACTGAACCAGTATTGCCCGTAGGTAGCAGCACCTGCCGTAGTGTTTTTCGCAACGTAGTATTCTACGGGTTTCTTACCCGTCTTGACGCGACTTGCCGAACTGGGTTCGAGGTTACAACTCTGAATGTAGCGCCTCTTCGGGGGAGGAAACCGCCACTTTATCCGACTCGCGTACAACTTTCCATTGCGAAGCGTCACCCGTGCCCGTGTGAAGTGTGGCATTGGGCGCCTTAAAATACATGTTGAGGTACTCGCCCGTCACGGCATCTTTAATCAGCACATTGCTTCCCGTCGTTTGCAGGGTTCAGCGCGCCGCCGTGTTTGCATTAGTCAGGATACTTACGCAACACAGAGTTGCAAGTAGTCCCAAGATTCTTTGGAGCGTAAACATTTTGGTATCGATTAGATTGTGAATGATCTACTTGCAAAGGTAAATAAATTTAGGAAAAAATGTGGTAGGTGCTTGCGATAAATGTTGGACTTTACGGTTTCAGTGTTTGTGATAGAAGAACATAAGGGCATAAGACTATTAGTGGTTCCCAAATGAATATGGGAAAAATTTATATTGGTGTCCGGTAAAGTTTTTGAGAAGTAACGGCCTGAACCAAAGGTCGCTGACCAACGGGAGGCAAAAGCCAATAAGCACCCAGCCCAGGGCAACGCCCTGGGTCTATGGTTGTATGGATTTGCACCCTGAAGGGGCAAAAGCATTGCAGTTCAAACTCTTATAATTGCTTTTGCCCTTTCAGGGCGTAAGTCTCGACTGCAACAACACCCAGGGCGTTGCCCTGGGCTAATGGTTTTATCCCCTTTCAGGGGAATTGTCCAAGCT
>JAZTYI010000026.1:0-8799 GCA_045636885.1 Alloprevotella sp. | reverse complement strand
CGTTGTCCGTTGTCTGTTGACCGTTGTCCGTTGACTACTTAACATTCAGCGCCGCTCCCGCCTTAAACCATTCAATTTGTTGCTGGTTGTAAGTGTGCTGCACTTCGATGGTTTCACATGTATCGTCGGCATGATGAAGCGTTAGGGTTAACGTATTGCCGGGTTGGATAGCTGAAACGTTGATGCTCAGGCGGTCGCTTTCCTGCACCCTTGCGTAATCAGCGGGGGTCTTAAAGGTAAGGGCGAGTACGCCTTGTTTTTTCAAGTTTGTCTCGTGAATGCGTGCAAAACTCTTGGCTACAATGGCACGGATGCCGAGGTAGCGGGGTTCCATTGCCGCATGCTCACGACTGCTGCCTTCGCCGTAGTTATCTTCTGCCACAACGATGCTACCACCCTGCGCTCTGTAGTCGAGTGCTGCCTTATGCACGGTCGTCACTTCGCCCGTCGCATGATTTTTTACGGCATTCGTTTCCCCCGTAAAGGCGTTCACAGCGCCCATGAGGCAGTTTTCAGAAATATTCTCAAGGTGACCGCGGAAGCGCAACCAGGGACCCGCCATAGAGATGTGGTCGGTAGTACACTTGCCCTTCGTCTTAATCAAGAGGGGGAGGGCTGAGAAATCCTTTCCGTCCCACGCCTTAAAGCGCTCAAGTCGTTGCAAACGCTTGCTTTCGGGGTTGATGTAGGGTTCGTCAGCACCCTTCTGGGGAGCAACATACCCGTTGTTGCAAGCGGCAAATCCCAAGGAGGGCAACGCATCGCCTTGGGGAGTGGCAAACTTGAACGCACCGATCGTGTCGGTCATGGGGTTGAAGGTCAACTTTCCCGAGAAGGCCAGCGCCACCGCCATTTCGGGCGACACGATGAAAGCATGCGTATTGGGGTTGCCATCTGCGCGCTTCGCAAAGTTGCGGTTGAAGGTGGTCACAATTGTGTTGCGTCGGGTGGGGTCGGCAGTCTTGCCCTTCCACTGCCCCATGCACGGACCGCAGGCGTTGGTCATTTCTATTGCCCCCGCCTCGCGCAATGTTTGCAACAAACCGTCGCGCTCCGCCGTCTCACGAATGAGTTCCGAACCAGGGTTGATGATGAGTTGCGCCTGGGGTTGGAGTCCCGCTTCCAGCGCTTGACGAGCTACGGAGGCTGCACGCATCAAGTCTTCGTACGATGAGTTGGTGCACGAACCAATCAGCGCTACCTCTACTGTCTCGGGGTAATCATTGGCCTTCACATATTCCTTCATCCCACCCACGGGAGTCGCCGCATCGGGGGTGAAGGGACCATTTATATAAGGAGTGAGTTCAGAAAGGTTGATGTCAATCACCTCGTCATAATAGCGCTCGGGGTGTTCCGCCACTTCGGGGTCGGCACACAAATCCGCCGCCACGCCGTTTGCCAGTGTTGCCACCTCCTCACGCCCTGTGGCGCAGAGGTATGCCGCCATCTTTTCGTCGTAGGGGAAGAGGCTCGTGGTGGCGCCCACCTCGGCACCCATATTACATATCGTCGCTTTGCCCGTACATGAAAGCGTCGCTGTGCCCTCGCCGAAATATTCGATAATGGCATTCGTGCCTCCCTTAACGGTAAGTATGCCCGCAAGTTTGAGAATGACGTCCTTTGGCGACGCCCATCCGCTCAGCGCTCCTGTGAGGCGCACACCGATACGGCGGGGAATGCGCAATTCCCATTCCATACCCGTCAAGACGTCTACGGCGTCTGCGCCACCCACACCGATGGCTATCATGCCCAACCCGCCCGCATTTGGCGTGTGCGAGTCAGTGCCCACCATCATACCACCCGGGAAGGCATAATTCTCTAACACCACCTGATGGATGATGCCCGCTCCAGGCGCCCAGAACCCCATGCCGTAGCGCGCCGTAGCGCCCTGCAGAAAGTCATACACCTCCGCATTTTCGCGCAGCGCACAGGGTAAGTCCGCCTTACTGCCGTCATACGCGCAAATCAAGTGGTCGCAATGAATTGTGGCTGGCACGGCAGACTTGTCCATACCGGCATTCATAAACTGTAGCAACGCCATCTGCGCCGTCGCATCTTGCATCGCCACGCGGTCGGGGCGGAAGTTGCCGTATGTGGTATCAATAGAAGAAGAGGGCGTGTAAAGGTGGGCAAAAAGAATTTTCTCCGAAAGCGTTAAAGCGTCCCCCTTACGATTACGAATTTCAGCCACACGCTGCGAAAAGGTCGCATAATGGCGGCGTATAAAGTCAATGTCAAAAGTCATCATCTGCGTTTTGTTTATTGTGTTGCTATCTTTTTTTACCGCCAACCAAAAAAACATGCCGTCCGTTTACTTTTTGTGCATAAAATCCCTGTTGGCGCGACAATTTGTAATTGCGTGAGCGCAAAGATAGAATAAAAATGGTAAAATCGGTAGGTTGGGATAGCAAAAATTATATTCGTGGATGGGAAATTTGCTCAAAACGCATTTTGGAGGATAAGAATTTTGTTCTTTTTGTTGTGAACTTTCTCGTGTCTGGTTCTGTTTTAGGATGAAGTATACTGGTAATAAGCAGGCTGTTTCTCTCAAGAGAGACGCCCATCAACGCTCCCTTCTCGAAGATGCACCGATCAGGCGACCGCTGCAATTACAAGTACACCCTCAAAGCAACCGACGGCCCCATTATAGACATCCCCGACGAAACCAACTAGGAACGCCCACAACCAGGACTCAAGGAGAACCCCGCCAAGACAAAGCAAATCTTTGACAAATCACATCCTTACTTTCCCAAATCTTGCAAGGGATGTAAATTCAGCAAAGGATTAAAAAACAAGTTGACAGGTTGGTTCACAAACGCTGATGGAGATTGTTATAAATGTGTAAATATTATTACAACAAAAAAAACAAACAGATTTACAGAAAAGACTAGTTCAATACAATGAAGATGACTGGGATAAAACATATGTAACTCCCACAGGTTTTGTCGTAACACAAAAGAAGCGAATTGCAGAAGGGAAAGTCAGCAAAAACGAATTTGACAAATATAACAAAGAACTTACGTTAAATTAGGGTCAACTCCTATATCATTTCCAAAATCAAATGTCATCAGTGGCGAAAAATTGTGACAGTTAAGGGCTTCATTTTTCGTCATTTTTCGCAGAAAACTTTAACAAACATTAATACTCTATCTACTCACCCTTGCGCTAATGTCTATTTGCGGTGTAAGAATAAGTAACATAGAAAACCGGTTGTTTAACCTTGAAAAAACTAGGTAACTTATATTTTACCCCTAAAAATGGGTTTTTTAGCACAAAAAAAGTGGAGATAACCCTGATTCCAAGGGGCATCTCCACTTCCGTAGTACAAAGATACAAAATTTCCGAGCGAAATGCAAATCCGTTAACACTTGTTAACACCAATATTATTTCTCATTTTTCTGCATTTTTTGCATCTGAAAAAGGAGATAATATGGCCTTCATTGTCATTAAAGTGAAACGGTCCCCAAATGGGGCAACTTCTATATTGTTACCATTGTTTTTCTTCCATCTGATTGCAGCTAATGATGCAATACGCCTCTGGGGGAACCGAGGAGGTAAAAACCGCCTGGCTGAGTGTAATAGCATGGGGAGGGGATTAACGCGAAGATCGTCTGTAAAATAGAGGGTTGCCGTAATGCCACTGCGTAGGTGAAGTTTGCCTCTGATGGCGTGATAACAGGTAAATGCATATCCCACTGCAATCAACACAAAAGCAACATACAGCAGGACTACGAACGGGCGCTTCCAGATCTTACGCTTGATGCATTCCATGCAAGCATAAACAAAAACGATGCCCCATAATGTGTTAAACCATAGGGCATCGTATATGTGTGCGTGAGCTATTTCTGTTCCAAACATTCGCTCGTAAAGCGTACAGTCGGCAAGAAGTGCGGCGAGGGGGAGATGGAAATTCAAAGTAAGTAGTAAGTAGTAAGTAGTAGTGAGTAGGTAGTCATCAACTTGCGAGATGTCATTCTGGATGGTGTTACTCACTACTACCTCCTCGTACCTTGTTAACTAAAAAGAGTAAAGATAAAAGAGTGAAGATAAAAGGTGCCATGCGGAGTGTACTCACGCGTTTATCGCGGTGACCTTCTTGTCTACTCGTACCTTGTTTACTTGTTAACTAAAAGATCAAAACTCTCTAAACGCCTCGTTTGCAAACTGCTTAATGGCGATACATTCCATCTCGATGAGCCACTCGGGGCGACAGACGGGGGCGAGAGTGTAGACGATGGGGGTCTGCGGATAGCGCGCGCTGATGATGCGCTTGACGCGGTTGTAGTCGCAGAGGTCGCGGAGGTAGACGATGATTTGTGCAATGTCACCTTCGCTGAAGTTGCCCTCGCTGAGCAGGGCGTTGACGTTTTCCATCATGCGGTGGGTTTGGGCTTCGATATCGCCAATGTGTACCACCTCGCCCTTGTTGTTGATGCTTGCCGTGCCACTGATGTAGGCATGGGCGCGGTCGCCAAATTCTACCACCGTGCCACGCTCAAAGGTGACGCCGTATTCGTAAGTGGGGTTGAGGTGAGTGGGGGCATAAAGGAAGCGCATCTGCGCCTTTTCAAGTCCAGTAAGCGCGTATGCCCCTAATTGAATAATTGCGTGAGGGTCAGCTGGTAAACCCTGAATGCCTGTAGAAGAGATGTAATGTGTCTGCTCCGTCAGTCCTTGGGCGGTGAAATTCTCTTTTCGTGCCTTCACCATGCCCATATACTGCGTATCCACGTCGCGCACAAAAAACCAAGTGCGTATGCAATGGTCGGCAAGTGTGGCATCGTGACGAGCAAGGTCTGCCTCATACTGCTCTAAAAGGTGGGTAGTCTGTGTAGCCGAGTTGCCTTCGCTCACATGCATTCCCATGCGCCAAAGGTGGGTGTAATCGTTGTGGTGCACGACGGTGGTGCCATCCTCGGAAGCGACATCAACACCATCTATCAGGTAGAGCCAAAGGGCGATTTTTGAGCCGTCAAGAGGCGGTTGCTGAATGTAAGAGTAAGCGCATTGCTCGTCGACCTCCTTCATAAGTCCCACCTGGTTAGTAGCGTCGGAGAGGAAGTAGCGGCGCATGATAGCACTTGACGCCTTAAACTCGGGGAGCGCCAAGAGTCGCGCCTCGCCCTCACACAGACGGCGGTATTGCCCCGCAAAGAGTTCGTCGTTGGCAGATACGTGTAGCATCAAGTGGTGCTCATTCACACCACTGCTGGCCTTAAAGGTGGAACACTCTATGGTGATGCCTATGTCGCTGAATTTATAAGTTGATGGGGTCATGATGAGGGGAAGTTATGAGATGAGGCTGTGAGGGCGCTTCGCTTTGAGGTGATGAGGTCCATTCGGTCCGCATGGTTCCTTAAAACCTTAAAACCTCAAACCTTATAACCTCATATAAATTTTTCACGCAAATATACAACTAATTTCCGTAATTGATGGATATAAGAGGTTTCTATCCACATTGTGAGTGTGAATTTTCTCAAAGATTGTTCAAAGAGGGGAGGTAAAAACTTTTTAGTGGAAAATAATTTGTCTATCCGCTGAAGATTATTTAACTTTGTCGGTGAGTATGTTTAATTAGTTGCGTTCGTGTGAACTCCACACGTTCTTAATCCTTAAATTTATAAAAACGTTATGCGCGTAATTATCACTCCCGACTATCAGTCGATTTCTAATTGGGCGGCAAACTATGTTGCAAGTCGTATCAATGCAGCAAACCCCACTCCTGAAAAGCCCTTCAAACTCGGTTGCCCCACTGGTTCAAGTCCCCTTGGCATGTACAAGGCGTTGATTGAACTCTACAAGCAGGGTAAGGTGTCTTTCGAAAATGTTGTAACTTTCAACATGGACGAATATGTAGGTCTTCCTGAAGAGCACCCCGAAAGTTACCACTCTTTCATGTGGAACAACTTCTTCAGCCACATTAACATCAAGAAGGAAAACGTACACATCCTCGATGGTAACGCTGCCGACCTTGAAGCAGAATGCGCTGCATATGAAGCGGCTATCGAAGCTGCAGGTGGTATCGACCTCTTTATGGGTGGTATCGGTCCTGATGGTCACGTTGCATTTAACGAACCCTTCTCAAGTCTCACCAGTCGCACTCGTATCAAGACTTTGACTACAGACACAAAGATTGCTAACAGCCGTTTCTTCGGTGGCGACGTGAATGCAGTTCCCTCTACAGCCCTCACTGTAGGTGTAGGTACAGTTATGGCGGCTAAGGAAGTTCTCATCCTTTGTAACGGTCACAACAAGGCACGTGCGCTTCAGGCAGCTGTAGAAGGTCCCGTATGTCAGGCATGGACTATCTCTGCCCTCCAGCAGCACCCCCACGGCATCATCGTTTGTGATGAAGCGGCTTGTGAAGAAATCAAGGTAAGCACTTATAAGTACTTCAAGGATATTGAAAAGGATAACATCTAATAAAACCTTCCCTTAAAATAAGTATTGGCGTTGTGTCATAATGAGCATACTGCTGCGTTGCTCCTCAGTTTCGGACTAGGTCATGTATTTCAGTACACTCCCGCCGTCCTCGAAATCAGCGCTTTGCATTTTCTCGCTTTAACACAACATAAGAGGGTGTGTCGAAACATTGCATTTCGACACACTCTTTTTTTTACATTAAAAGCAAGAATGGTGGTGGCATCTACTTTATTGATCTATCCACCTGACTTCTCCAAAATATTACCTAAATTAAAGATTGATTTCTATTTCAATGGAGTCGTGGCGTCAGGGGGGGATCAGTATTTACAAGACATCAATAGAGAATAAAAAAGTGGGCACGCCAACTTGATTGATGTGCCCATTTGAATCGTGTAATAACAGAATCGTGTTACTTAATAATCAACTTGTCAGAACCTGCGGCCTTGAAACTCATATCGAGTCCCTTGACACTATGAGTGAGCGCTCCGAAACTGATGAAATCGACCCCAGCCTTTGCGTAAGGTATCATCGTCTCAAACGTAATGCCTCCGCTTGATTCGGTTTCTGCACGACCTGCGACCAGCGCTACTGCTTTCTTTGTGTCTTCAGGAGAGAAATTGTCGAACATGATGCGGTCGCAACCTTCAGCGAGTGCTTCTTCAAGTTCCTTCCAGTTGCGCACTTCACACTCTATCTTGAGGTCCTTTCCGTGGTCTTTGCAATATTGCTTCGCGCGACTAATAGCATTGTGCACTCCGCCGCAGAAGTCGATGTGGTTGTCCTTAAGGAGAATCATGTCGAAAAGGCCAATGCGGTGGTTCATTCCGCCACCAATTTTTACGGCTTCCTTCTCGAGCATTCGCATACCAGGAGTGGTCTTACGTGTGTCAAGCACACGCGTTTTGGTGCCTGCATCGATGAGGGCTTGTTGATACTTATGGGTCATTGTCGCGATACCCGACATGCGCTGAAGGATGTTAAGCATGAGGCGCTCTGTCTGAAGCAGACTCTGCTCTTTACCCTTAACGCTCATGACGATGTCGCCAGGTTTTACATGTGCACCATCTTGGATGTACACTTCAATTTTCATCGTAGGGTCAAAGCGGTGGAACACTTGCTTGGCTATTTCTACACCAGCAAAAATGCCTTCTTCCTTGATAAGCAATTTGCTTTCTCCCATACTGTCGGCAGGGATACAACAGAGCGTTGTGTGGTCACCATCACCGATGTCTTCAGCGAAAGAAAGGTCAATGAGTCGTTCGTTGAGTTCGTCTACAGTGTACATAGTTGTTGAGGTTTTTAGGTTATGAGGTTTTATATGTTGGGAGGGACAGTAGACGAGTTAACGAGGTATGAGTAGATGAGAAGGACTGCGAGATAAATGATTTATTACTCCGAATGACATCTTTACTCTTTCTGTTGTACTCAGTCATAAGTTCCTTTTGCAAATTTAGGGTTATTTTAAGGAATGTACATATAAATTTTAGTATTTTTGTAGTTGAGGATGGTGCAAGTGTGGAAAATTATTGAATCTCACTACGAACTTTATACTTTGTTTAATTATGAAAATCGGACTATTCGGAGGAAGTTTTAATCCCATACACAACGGACATTTGCGTTTAGCAGAGTGGATTGTAAACGCTGGTTATGTTGATTGTGTTTGGTTGATGGTTTCACCACACAATCCATTGAAAAGTCAGAATGGTCTTCTGCCTGAAGAAGTGCGTTATGAGTTGGCTGCCATTGCTTGCGCTGATGTTAAGGGGGTGGAGGCGTGTAACTTTGAGTTTGGTTTAGAACGTCCTACCTACACATGGCGTACGATTGAAGCGTTGCGTAATGCTTATTCAGAACACGATTTTTTTCTCATCATAGGAGGGGATAATTGGTTGATATTTGATAAGTGGGCGCACTATGAAATGCTTTTGAGAACCACAGAGATTCTTGTGTATCCGAGAGACGGCATAACTGAAGATACGATGCCGTGTTGGTCGGCAATGGCAAAAGCGGTTCAAGTGATGCGGTGTGCTCCGTTGTTCCCCTTTAGTTCTACTGAAGTTCGTGAGCGGTTGCGTAACAAGGATAGCGTAGACGATATGGTTCCGCAGTCAGTGGTTAATAAATTAAACGAACTCAAGGTTGAATTCTAAATGATCTTGAGTTCCTGTTAAATTCTTCTATATAACTAAAATCTAACTAGCTGTATCATAGAGTTTTGTATTTAATGTTTCCAAAGTCTTTTGTGCACGTTCTATCTTTCTTTTGAGGAGTTCTTCTTCACTTAGGCCGACCTTATTTTCATCATAAGCCACCTTATTCTTGACCATGATATAAAAGATTTCCGCCATCTTGTGAGCAGTTGCAACAATCGCAGAC
>JAZTYI010000025.1:0-9927 GCA_045636885.1 Alloprevotella sp. | reverse complement strand
TAAACTTGGGGGATGGAACGGACGCATGACGCTTAATGATCGTCCAAGTTACCTTGTGTTAAAGCGAGGATGGGAACGACTTGACACGATGAGTTGGGGAGCAGAACTGGCATTAAAAAATGTGTACAAAGATTAGCTGTTTATAGGGGGAACCGACGCACGAAGTAAGGACAGAGGATAAACTTGTTTATACTATGTCTTACGAGAAGGAGGAAGATGAGCGTAGCGAAATCAATTGGGACCGCCTTGGCGGTGAGGGGGTGCGAGTACAAGCGAGAATAATTTGTTTTTTTAAAAGGGGATGCAGATATAATGACTCAGAAGTGGAACTATGTAACAGCCCGAAAATCACCCACCTATTCTTGCGAAAATTCTTTCTAACTAAATTGAAATTCTATTACTAATTGTCTCGCTAAAGATACTAATTGTTTTTGCTATAATAGGTTTAGTTTTTGGGAAGGGGGAGTTGGGGATGATGATGTCAGTATGGAATGTTTGAATTTTTATGTTTGGAGTGTGTTTTTGGGCACCCCCTCACCACTACGTGGTCCCCTCCCCCTATAAACAGGGGGAGAGCGCCGTCCGGGCGTTAGTTGCGCTCCGCAAGGTTAGTTGTACTCTGTGCTCTGTTAGTTGTACTCTGTGCTCTGTTAGTTGTACTCTGTGCTCTGTTAGTTGTACTCTGTACTCTGTTAGTTGTACTCTGTACTCTGTGCTCTGTACTCTCGCTTCATTCTTTCGCAATAATCTCCGCAGGATTCTGCCTCATTACGGTGCGGACGTGGAGGGAGACGACGAGGAGGATGACGAGCGAAGTAAGAATGATGCTGAGGAGGATGGGCATGACGGGGGAAATACTTTCTTGGTTGCCGAAGTCCTTCAAGAATTGATTGAAGAGGATGCCTGCGGGGATTGTAATTATGCTTGCTACTCCGATAAGCCACAGATAGAGGCGACCGAAAAGCAGGGCAATGTCCCCTCGCTTGGCACCATGAATCTTGCGTAGCGCTACTTCCTTTTGGCGTGAGCGGGTGTCAAGGGCAATAGTGCTCCAGATTCCCATAAAGCAAATTAAGGCGCAGATGGCAGAGAGAATCCAGGCACCATGCTGGAAGTTTTCTAATGCAGAGAGTTCTTGAGTATATTTCTCGCGCAGATTATTCACCGTGGGTTCCAACGGTAACGGATTGATGCGGTGCATAGTTTCTTCCATTTGTTCCATAACCTCGTGGAATTTGCCTTCTTCGGGTTCAATGATATATTCTACCCCGAAATTTTCGGGGCATTCCTGCATCACCGCACATTCCCATTTCTCGTGATCTTTTGTCTCATTCTTATAGGGCAGTGTGGCATAGGTTCCGCCGATGGGTAAAGTGGAGGAGTACTTTGGAGTTAAGGTGCCCGATTTGATAACTCCTAAGGAATCCAACTCGGCATACAATTTTTCACTCAGCAAGATGCACTCTTGTCGTTGCTCCTTGGGTACAAACCATTTGATGGGGCGTTGCCAAAAGTCGAAGTAGGCGGTGTCGGTTAAATAATGCACCAGGAAGTTCTGGCGATTCAGCGCCTCTTTCGCTCCAGGGGTTTCCATATATTCTTGAAACGTGGTGAAGATTTCGTTATTCTTAATGGCGCGCTTGACATATTGAGGATTGGTTTGCAGGTATTCTTCAAAAAGTTTGCAATCCTCTAAGTCGTAGGGGCGAATCTGAATGCATTCGGCATAATGGTCGTCGTTGTCGGGAATGTTTAATTGGTCCTTGATGTATCCCATGAATTGCGAAAACATCAATGAACCCGTAATGAATACCATACACACCACCAACTGTATTCCCAACATCGTGTTGCGTAAAGCGTGGTGGGCATTGCGACGCATACCAGCCGCCAATCCTCGGTTAGTTTTGCGTATGCGGTGTAATGTAATCCACACGATGACGGCACAGAGCAAAACAACGCTACCATAAATCCAAAGCATTGTTTCATACTGTCCGTACACCACCCATCCCCATGCGTCAAACATGACATGCAGGTATTGCTCCGAATAATTTGCTAACCATGACATCAGAATCATAGCCACCGCTAACGCACCTGTTAGCGTTATCATTACTTCGGTCAGGAACAAGGCAAACAGACTTTTTGCCGAAGCGCCATGCACCATACGGAGCGCAACTTCGCGTCGGCGCATTTGGAAGAGTTGGATTTGCATTTTCAAGAAACCCACAAGCGCAGCCAGCAATACCATGGAACTGATGAGATAGACAATCGTGCGCATCAGCATCAATTCCCGGTTTAGCTCCTTCAACACATCATCAAGGAGGCTCACCTTTGCCTGCAAACCCAAAGGCGCAAGTCTTCTGTTCGCTTCTGCCTCCAAGTCTTTCACGGAGTATCCTTCCTGCAACAGAATTTCGTAGTCGGTATCTATGGCTTTCCATTCGAAAGATACATCCTTCAATTCCCCACAGAGGTAGGTTTGATCCGTCGTAACATCTGTTTGCGTCAGGGTGCGATAAACGTCTCTCACCGTATAAGTGGCAGAATGGGCAATGTAGTCAGCGCCCATTTCTCTAACCACAATCTTGGTGCCTATGGGATTTCCGTCGCCACAGATTCGTTTTGCCTGCGTTTCGCTCAACACTGCTTCGCCGTAGTTCAGCACTGGAATCTTTTCGCCCGTCAATGCCGAGCGGATGCCACGAAAATTCAGATACTCAGGAAGGGTATTGCTATGAGCAAGGTCCATGCTTCGTTCCGTAGAATCTGCTAAAATCAAGGTGACTTTTTGAAGGTAGTAACGACCATCGGCATAGAATAGTTTTTCCACCCCAGCCATGCCCCCACCCGAAGTAAGGGCAGCATGAATTTCGTCGTTAATCTCAATACGATTTTGATTATTCGGCACATCATCAGCCACCTGCTCTTCAGTATCACTTTTTGCGAAACTCATTTCATACAGGCGGTCGTAATAAGGTTCGTCACAAACAGCAGGCGGAGCATAATGGCTCAGCACAAAGTGCGTAGCCGCCAGCGTGACCATGCCCACAGCAAGGGCAAGAATACTGATTGCATTCTGCAATTTGTATTTCAGCAGATTGCGGAGGGAGATTTTGAGGGTGTGGAAGAACATAGGTTTGAACGGAGAAAGGTTAAAGGTGAACGGTTAAAGGACCTTGCGGAGTGATTATCCAGATGGCAGTTGTACTCTGTACTTTGTGCTCTGTACTCTTGCTTTACTCCTTCGCAATCATCTCCGCAGGCTTTACGCGCAGCACTTGGTGGAGGTGGTAACCTACGATGAGGAGGATAACAAGGGCGGTGATGAGGAGGGCACCGAGGATGGGGAGTGTGGGAGAGAGGCGCTCTGCCATACCATTGATAAAACCGTTTCTTGCCCAGTCTTTCAGGAGGGTGTTGAAGAGGAGAATGAGGGGCGTACTGATAATAGCGGCGATGCCGATGAGCCACAGGTAAAGGCGTCCGAAGAGCAGGATGATGTCCCATCGCTTAGCGCCGTGAATCTTACGGAGTGCCACTTCTTTCTGTCGCGAACGGGTGTCGAGGGCAATAGTGCTCCAGATGCCCATGAGGCAAATGACGAGGCAGATGCTGGAGAGTATCCACGAGGCATCACGCATGATTTCGATGAAGAAGATTTCGTCGTCGAGCGCATCGCGAAGGTTGGTCACACATGGTTCTAAGGGTTTGGGATTGATGCGTTGTAGGGCTTCGGTGAGGTCGGCAAAAACGCGGTCGTAAGCCCCCTCCTTGGGTTGGACAATAATCTCGGTCACATCCTCGTCGCGCCAGTTTCCCAAGTGTACCACTTTGTACTTTTGCGTAATGCGAGTGTTATCAGTATAAGGCCAAGTGGAGAACGTGCCTCCGATGCGCAGGGGTTCTTTTTCAATAGACAGGAACCAACCATTGGCATTGAAACCGTATCTTTCCATCATGGCATAGAGCGAGTCGCTCATCAGGATGCAATCGTGGCGCTCCTTTGAGGGAAGCATCCAGTTGATGGATATGTTCAAAAAGTCGAAGATGGCGGTGTCGCCCACCATGCACTCTTGAATAAAGATAGTTCCCTGTTCTTCGTTAGCCACGGAATCTTCCTGAATTTCCTTTGACTGGAGAAAGTCGTGATTCATGGGAATGAAGCGCTCTATGCCCTGCGCCTCTGTGCGCAAGTGTTCCAGAAGTTTGGGTGAGTCCAAATCACTTTCGTAGGGGCGTACGCAGATGCACTCCTTGTAGAAGTCATCATTCTCCGGCACATTCATTTCCCTTAATGCCAGTTCGCTGAATTGCGTCAAGGCAAGGCTTCCGCCCACAAAGAGGATGCAGATAGCAATCTGTATGCCCAGCATCGTGTTACGCAGGGCATGCCCACGGCTACGGTGCAACTGCATCGTCATGCTTTGGCGCTGGCGCACCATAGTGCGGACGGTGAGCCACACTACGAAGAAACTGATGAGCACAACAGCCAAAAGTATTACCGCCACACTTTCGTAAATTCCCTCGATGTGCCAACCAAATTCGTTAAGATAGGGCGTGAGCGAGGCATTGGCGAAGTCGATGAGTAAGGTGGCAAGAATGAATGCCACAATGCCGGAAAGCAGGAAGGTGAGAAGCGTTTCACAAGCAAAGAGGCGGAAGATGCTGCGACGCGAAGCGCCGTGCACACGTCGCAAAGCCACCTCGCGTTGTCGCATACGGAAGAGTTGCAACTGCATTTTCAGGAAACCGATTAAGGCTGCAGCGAGAATGAGTGAACTAATGAGGTAAACAATGGTGCGGGTAACACTCATGTGCCCCGTTTGCTCGTCTATCTTTTTACTCAGGGGCGTGAGGCGTGCGCAGAATTGCGGGTCAAGCGTTTTCAGGCGGCGCGTCATCTCTGCTTCAACGTCCTTGGGGTTTGTTCCTTCTTGCAAAACAAGACCATAATTGATATGGTAATAGTCCTTCGCTCCTTCCACATAGGTGTACATTCCGTCACTCACCCCATCGGCAATGCGCTCTGAGGCATAGACATCGCGGATGGTGAATGTTTTCCATTCGCCATTGTGATACATGGACACGCTACACCCTACGGGATTCTCGTTGCCAAAAATCTCGCGTGCATGCATTTCGCTGATGACTATTTCCTTATTGCCCAGCACGGGAATTTTCTCGCCCGTCAGCGCCGAACGGATACCCCAGAAGTTGAGGTCCTCAGCTTGTGTCACATAATAACGGTATGCTCCCATGCGTTCGCTTCCGTCGGGCATGGTAAAGGTCATGCTTCCGCCCATAGTGATACCGCCAAGGAAGGCATTGTGCCTCACTTGCTCCACACCGGGCAACGGGCCGCCCGAGAAGAGCGCATCGTTCATTTCGGTGGTGATGCGAGTGAGAAAAAACATCCGCTCTTGCGTACCATCCTCCTTGGTGATACCATAATTGTTTTGTCCATTGCTGAGTTCAGCCACATAGGTGCGCTCATAATAAGGTTCTTCAGTAATGGCAGGCGGTCCCATGTGTTTAAGTACAAAGTGCGTAGCCGCGAGTGTAACAATGCCCACAGCAAGGGCAAGAATACTGATTGCATTCTGCAACTTATATTTCAGCAGATTGCGGAGGGAGATTTTGAGGGTGTGGGAAAGCATAGTTTTGAAAGGAGAAAGGAGAAAGGAGAACCGACGCCAAACCGAGTGCAATCAAGCTTGCTTGAATTGCCGAGGTGCGAAGGAGGTAAAGACTGCGAAGCAGGATTAAAGGAGAAAGACCTTGCGGAGTGATTATCCGCATGGTAGTTGTACTCTGTACTCTGTTATCTGTACTCTATCATCTGTTATCTGTACTCTAAAACCTCAATCTCCCTATTCTTTTCAAAGTCGTAGAGCGTGAGAGAGCGGAGGGTGAAGTAGAGGCTCCAGTAGTTTTCGAGGGCGCTCATGGCAGCTTGGCGCGCGCTGTCTTTTTCAGAGAGGGCGGTGTTAAGCTCGAGCACGGTGTTTTTGCCCAATACATAGAGGTGGCGGGCCACTTCGTAGTGGCGCTCGGCGGTTTCTGCGGTGCGGCGACTGATACCTACGCGACGGGCAGCGAGGTTGAATTGCGCCACGATGCGACGGATGTTTTGTGCAAAGTCGGTCTCTGCCTGTGCCACCTGCGTCTTTACCAAGTCGCGCTGTGAGCGTGCCAATTCTACGCGCCCCTTTCCGCGTCCCCAGTCAAGGATGGGCAACGAGAGTCCAATGCTGATGTATTGCTGGTCCATCGGGCGGCGGTATGCCTCCTTAAAGCGGTCGGAAGTCTGCGTAAGCCCGAAGCGCAAGTAAATATCTGCCTTCAGTCCCGCCTGACTTTTGGCGTACGATACATCGGCGTCGGCTTGCGTCAGTCGGCGTTGCCACATCAAGGCATCGGGGGCGCGGTGGCGGGCAATCTGTAATGCCTCTTCTGCCGACACGGTGAAGACGGGCACAATGCTGTCGGGATGTACCACAAGACTGTCCTCAGAAGTGATGCCAAGGTACGAGCGCAACTGCTGCATGGCGCTTTCCAACTGCGTGCCGGCATTCAGCAATGCGGTTTCTTCGTTCAGGCGCTTCACTTCGAGTTGCAACATGTCGCTCTCGGTAATCGAACCCATCTCGTAGCGTCCCTGAGCTATGCGGTAGAGTGTATCAGCTTGCGCAAAGTTGGTGCGCGCACTCTCAAGGTTGCTCTGCGCCATAGCGAGGTTGAAGAAGTAACTGATGGTGTACGACTTCACCAACTCCAGCGTCTCTACATAAGAGCGACGCGCCTCGGTATATTTGGCAGGCTCGATGCGGCGGTCCCATTTCAGTGAATTATATCCGAAGAGCTGTTGCGAATAAGTAATAAAGACCGGCGCCGTTTGCCACGAAGTGGTTTTATCATTGAAGAGTTCCAAACGCTCTAACGATGATTGCACACTCAGTGTACCGCCCGTCCACGGAACATTCTGCGTGAGGCTCAAGCTCAAGTCTGAGGAGAATAAATTCTGCTCTACATAGCGCACACTACCGTCCCCCTGCGTCACCTTTGAGATACTGCGGTTCAAGTAGGGGTTAGAGGTGAGCGAAAGCGAGGGCAAGTAGTTTGCCTTGTAGTAGCGGTAGTTCCAATATGCCGAGCGGAAAGTGTGGCGCGCCGCCTGTGCATCGGGCGAAACCTCACACGCCAATTTTAGCGACTCATCAAGCGTCAAGGTGCGCTGAGCGGAAGCACTGAGGGGGAGGAGGAGAAGCAGGAGGGGGAGGAGGTGTGTTTTCATAGGGGGAAGGAGATTTTTTTTTGTGAGACCCTTAAAGTCGTTAATATCTTTAAAGACTGTTGGGACCTTAAAGACCTTAGAAACTTAATTTTGAATCAGCCCTTTATCACCTCCGCAGGATTTTCCTTAAAGCAACTTTTGACTTTCACGGCAACAAGGGCGGTGACGATAGTAGCAACGAGGGCGATGATACCGAGGGCGGGAAGGATGCCGAGGGTGATTTGCAGGGTGTAAGTTTGTAACCAGAGTGTCATAAGGTAATAACCTACGCAAAGTCCGATGATGGTGCCGAGGGCTGCGATGATGCCGTAAGTAAGGAGCGTGCGACGCAGGCAATCACTGTAGTGCGCACCAAAGACGCGACGGATGGCAAGAGCACGGCGCTGACGCTGGAGGTCGGCACTCAAGAGGGTGATTAAACCGAAGAGGGCGATGCCTAAACCTATCACGGAGAGCACTGAGTAAAACCACAGGAAGCGTTGCTCCTTTTCATATTCGCGCGCAATAAGTTCGCCGTAGTTGACGATGCTTACCTGCCCCGCGTCGGGGTTGATGTCGTGACGGCGCAAGAGTTCTTCAACGGCGGCAATGCCTTCCTTTTCTTGTCCGGGAAGGAAGCGGAAGTAGAGTCTTACACCTCCCGATTCATCCATGTTGGCGCGGTAGGCAATAATCTCAGGTTCTTGATGAAAATCGCGGGTGCAGAGGTCGAGTGTGCCGATAACCTCAAAGGTCTTGGGAGTTTGGATATACGGATGCTCAGGCGTCACTCCGTAATACGCCGCAGCGTTGCTGCTGAGTAACAGCTGGTCTTCCCCCCATCTGAATTTGCCCTCCATAGGTTTCCACAAGGTGGGCTTCATCTTAAAGAAGTCAATCGTAGCTTCGGTAAGTTCCAGCATGACTAAACCCTGCTTAAAGCCAGCTACCATATAGCTCATCATCCATTTGCGTTGAAAGAGCTCGTGATTTGTAATGCAGGTGTCAACCGCCGAAAGGGTGCACATTTCTTGGGCAATGGCATCGGTGTTGACCATCTTGCTTTCCTTATAAGTCTTGCAATCGAAGACATATACCCCTTCAGCGTCCAAGCCCAAGGCATCGTTGGTCACAAAGTGGATTTGTCGGCCCCCGTTCCACACCAAGAAGAGCAACAACACACTTACCGCCACCTGCACAACGGCAAGCGGATAGTTCAGCGCAGAGGGACGCCCCTGCGGAGCACCTTTAAGCGCGCGTTGGTGCCTACGATTCTGAAGATACACGGGAATGAGGCAGAGCGTGAGCAGGATAAGGAGCAGTGCGAGCAGACAGCCCGCAAACCATAGGTACACCTCGGAGCGCGAAATCTCCATCCCTTCGAAAAAGGTGTCGAACGTCAGTGTCATCAGCACAAAGGTCGTCACGCCAATGCCACCCATCATCAACACCACCTCAGATTGCAGGCGGAGCAAGGTATCGCGACTGCCGCCACCCAAACAGATGCGCAAGCGATGGTCGGTCCAGCGGGCGTCTGCCCCAGTGTTGAGCAGCGCCAAGTAAGAGAAGAGTGCCGACATGAGGAGCAACGCAGAGAGTATGAGAAAGACGCCTGGATAGAAAGCTGCTTTCCAAAAACTTCCCTCATGGCGCATCAATTCAGCCATATTGAAGGGCACGAGTTGGAGGGACGTGATGTTGTCGTTGTAATGCGATGTCGAAAATCGCTCTACGGTTTCATCCAGTGTGCGTTGCATGCTCTCGGGATGCTCTGTGCGGACGTAGAGCGACATATGATCGGGTGAATAACAGAAGTCTATTGCAGGCGTAGGCTCTACTTTTTTGTAGAGATACGCCGTATAGTTATACGAAACCGTTTTACAACTTTCCGCCTTCACGACTCCCGTCACCCGCAAAGGCTTCTGCACGTCATGCTCACGCGTGAACTTAGCCGTAATCGTTGAACCCACAACGTCGGTAGTGCCAAAAAGCGCAAGGGCACACTCGTCGGAGAGCACAATTTCGCCTTCCTCCGTCGCAGGTCTGCCACTGACAAACTCAGGGCGCATCACCTTGTAATAGTTTGGACTCACAATCGCCGTTTGCTGTAGGATTGTCGTGTCGCGTGTACCGATAATGTCAACGCCTGAATACATGCAATACCCCACTTGGGCATCGGCGGGCGCGTGATCGAGAATGTCGCACGCCACACTGTCATTTATGCTGTAATTAAAGGGAGTAAATCCCTCGGGCGTCTGAATCTGTACGAGGTAAACATCCTCTACGTCGGAAATATGACTCGCCTCGTGCGTCAAGCGCCAAATGGTGAAGGCTGAATATACGAAAGCGGTGAGGGCAAACGAGAGTATGCCCATAATGAGAACGGTTTGCCCAAGATTGCGACGCATGTGGCGCAGGGCTTGTATGAGGTTGATGGTTAGGGTGCGCATGGATTCGACAATTTATATATAAAGCAGATGGGTAGGATTTATAATCCGCAGGCGCTCTCCCCCTGTTTATAGCTAATCTTTGTACACATTTTTTAATGCCAGTTCTGCTCCCCAACTCATCGTGTCAAGTCGTTCCCATCCTCGCTTTAACACAAGGTAACTTGGACGATCATTAAGCGTCATGCGTCCGTTCCATCCCCCAAGTTTAGC
>JAZTYI010000024.1:0-15644 GCA_045636885.1 Alloprevotella sp. | reverse complement strand
TGCCAAAATTCATAATTCTGCAGTTTTGGCTGCAAAATTATTCAATCAAATTCAAATCAAAAAAAATAAAGATCGCTTATAAGTTGTTAAATATTAAGCATATAAATGTAGTCAATCGAATTTTATCGCATCACTAGTAATAATATATAATAAAATTTCTTTTGTGTTATTAGACGGAAGTAGAAATGAAAATTAAACAACTGTAAAACTGTAAAACTGTAAAACTGTAAAGGGTAGTAAACACGCAACACATAGCTTCTGTATAACTCAATATACATTCGTAATGCACTCGGAGACATTATAGATGTTTAATCCTCTGATGATACTTGTTAAAAATACATTCGGGGCAATTACTACATTATTGCGAAAAAGTATTGTCACATGTCACGTGTCACGCTTTAATTAATAAATCAATGATGCGTAATTAGAAGTGACTTACGGAAAACTAATAGTAACAAATTTCATTTTAAGTCTCAATGTTTTATTAGCATATCTGATTAATTTTGGCAACAATATAGCAGTTGACCCAAATATAGTAAAAAAACTTTCGTCAGAGGATTTAACCATCCGAAATGCCCTCCTACGGGGGCAATGCATTCATAAATTTCAGATGGGTCAACACCTAATATTATCGCCTTAATTTTTGTCGGAAATAAGTTCGAATACTTTATATTCCCCATCATTTCAGGCTTCAAAGTTGAAAAACACAACTAAAGAAATAAATTTTATGCGATTACTTGAGAAAAAGATAATAAACTATTTGCCATATTACAAGAAATTTGTACTTTTGCACGCCGATTATTATCAAGGAGCGGTAAAACGCTTCACTCTGCGTGTTAATAGCTTGCCTGACGGCCAAGGGTAAGTGGTTAGGGAATCGCAGTAATGATAAACCAATTAGTAGTTATAAAAAACTTTTAAATTAATGAACACTTTAAGTTACAAGACCATTTCTGCTAACGCAGCAACAGTAAACAAAGAGTGGGTCATCGTTGACGCAAAGGATCAGGTGCTCGGTCGCCTCGGTTCAAAGGTGGCTAAGTTGCTCCGTGGTAAGTACAAGCCCAACTTCACTCCTCACGTGGATTGTGGTGACAACGTAATCATCATCAATGCTGATAAGATCGTTCTTACAGGTAAGAAGATGACAGATCGTATCTACTACACTTACACTGGTTATCCCGGTGGTCAGCGTGAACACACTCCCGCTAGCATTCTCGCTAAGAAGGATGGTGCAGATCGTCTCCTCCGTCGTGTAGTTAAGGGCATGCTTCCCAAGAATCGTCTCGGTGCTAAGCTTCTTTCTAACCTCTACGTTTATGAAGGAACTGAACACAAGCACGAAGCACAGAGCCCCAAGGCAATTGATATTAACTCACTCAAATAAGATTAGCAGCAATGGAAATGATTAACGCACTTGGTCGCCGTAAGAGCGCCGTTGCTCGTATCTTCGTAACAGAAGGTACTGGTAAGATCACTATCAACAAGCGTGACCTTACTGAATATTTCCCTTCATCAATTCTTCAGTTCGTTGTTAAGCAGCCCCTTACTTTGCTCGGCGCAACTGAAAAATATGATATCAAGGTAAACCTTAACGGTGGTGGCTTTACAGGTCAGAGTCAGGCACTCCGTCTTGCTATTGCTCGCGCACTCGTAAAAATCAATGCAGATGACAAGAAGGCACTTCGTGCTGAAGGCTTCATGACTCGCGATGCTCGCGAAGTTGAACGTAAGAAGCCCGGTCAGCCCAAGGCTCGTCGTCGCTTCCAGTTCAGCAAACGTTAATTTTTATCGGCTCGCGGCGTGATGCTGCATAACTTTGCTGAAAAAATTCGTTTAGCATCTAAGCCCCTGAGATTCCTCATTCGTGAAGACTACTCCGAGGCTGGTTGAACAAACAAACTCAACTAAAAAGAACGTAAACAAATTCATTCAAAATGGCTAGAACTAATTTTGAAACTCTTCTCGAGGCTGGCTGTCACTTTGGTCACCTCACACGTAAGTGGAACCCCGCTATGGCTCCCTACATCTTCATGGAGCGCAACGGCATCCACATCCTCGACTTGCACAAGACTGTTGCTAAGGTTGACGAAGCAGCAGAAGCACTCAAGCAGATCGCTAAGAGTGGCAAGCGCATCCTTTTTGTAGCTACTAAGAAGCAAGCAAAGCAGGTTGTTGCTGACAAGGCAGCATCTGTAAATATGCCCTACGTAACTGAGCGTTGGCCGGGTGGTATGCTCACTAACTTCACTACAATCCGCAAGGCTGTGAAGAAGATGGCAACTATCGATAAGCTCACTAACGACGGTACATATTCAAACCTCTCAAAGCGTGAAGTTCTTCAGATTAGCCGTCAGCGCGCTAAGCTCGAAAAGAACCTTGGTTCAATCGCTGACCTCACTCGTCTTCCCGCAGCACTCTTCGTTGTTGACGTATGCAAGGAACACATCGCGGTGAAGGAAGCACAGCGTCTCGGTATCCCCGTATTCGGTATCGTTGACACTAACAGCGACCCCAACCAGTGTGATTTCGTAATTCCCGCTAACGACGATGCAACAAAGAGCGTAGAAGTAATCCTCGACGCTATCTGTGGCGCTATCGTTGAAGGTGTTGAAGAACGTAAGGCTGAAAAGGTTGATGCAGAAGCAGCTGGCGAAGGCAAGAAGGCTAAGGCTGCTCGCGCAGAAAAGGAAACTCCTGCTGAAGCTTAATCAGGCATAAACAAAGCTAATGCAGCTTCAAAATAAATGGAGCCTGCGTTAGCTTTTTTCTTCTTAAAATTACAACATTTATTCATACTCTAAGTCGCAATGTTTAATGCTATTGAATAACAGCGACTTATTACTAAAAGATTTTACTACTATGGCAGTATCAATGGAAGATATCAAGAAGTTGCGCACAATGACTGGCGCAGGTCTTGGCGACTGTAAGAAGGCTCTTGCAGAATCAAACGGTAACCTCGAAGAAGCTATCGAAATCATCCGTAAGAAGGGTCAGGCTGTAGCAGCTAAGCGTTCAGACCGCGAAGCAGCTGAAGGTTGCGTACTCTGTAAGGTTGAAAACGGCTTCGGTGCAATCATCGCCCTCAAGTGTGAAACTGACTTCGTTGCTAAGAACGAAGACTTCATCGCACTCGCTCAGTCAATCATGGACCTCGCCGTTGCTAACAAGTGTGCTACTCTCGACGAAGTTAAGGCACTCCAGCTCGGCAACACAACCGTTGCAGAAGCAGTTGTTGACCGTTCAGGTATCACTGGTGAAAAGATGGAACTCGATGGCTATTGCACAATCGAAGGTGAAAACATTTCTATCTACGACCACCAGGGTAAGCACCAGCTCTGCACAATGGTAGCTCTCAACAAGAACGTTGACGCTGCTTACGGTAAGGCAGTAGCAATGCAAGTAGCAGCAATGAACCCCGTTTCACTCTGCGAAGCTGACGTACCCGAAGAAATCAAGGCTACAGAATTCAAGGTTGCTGCTGAAAAGGCACGCGAAGAAGGTAAGCCCGAAAACATGGTTGAAAAGATCGCTATGGGTCGTATGAACAAGTTCTACAAGGAAGCTTGTCTCCTCAACCAGGAATTCATTCAGGACAGCAAGCTCTCAGTTGCTCAGTACCTCCAGCAGGCTGACAAGGAATGCACAGTAACTGCATTCAAGCGCTTCACACTCCGTGCTGAATAATTCTAAATTAAGCTATATAAAGACGTTGTGCTTAAGCGCAACGTCTTTTTTGTTTAATTTTATAATATAAAAACGTCAACCTTCTTCTGAAAGGTTGACGTTAATCATTTATTTTGTTAAGAGATTTAGAAACGTGCAGAGATTTGGAAATCTACAGTGTTGAAGTGGTGGTCTTTAGTTGAGGCGTTGCGGTCTACGGTGTAAATGTAGTTGAGTTGCATCATGAGGTTCTTGCCGAGGTTGTAGTTGGCAGACATACACCAATCGGTCTTGAGCGAGTCCCAAGTGCGTGTGTCGTGGCGGTAGCAATCCCACTTACCATATACCTTGAAATTCTTAGCAACGGGCACACCTACGGTTGCATACCAACCTTCGCTATGCTTGGGAGCAAGAGGTTTAGATGGATCGTCGGGATTTGTTACCGAACTACCATAACTGTACATGTATTCCGCACGAACCGTCCACTTGTCTTCGTACTTCACACCAAATCCCATGCGCTTGCGGTCTACATTTTCATTTTTATAGTCTTTATTTTCTTGTTGATATGTACCGTTCCAAAGGAAACCGCCTACTTCAAGTTTCTTCAAAGGGCGAACCCAAAGACCGGCGATGTAGTCCTTTTTCTTGTCTGCATCCTTGTGGTTGATGCCCTGACCATTGAATACGCCGAACTGATAGTGGAAGAGGTAGTGTCCCTTTTCGCCACCTACCTTGAGGAAGTCACCCTGAATTTGAGCACCAAGGTCACGTCCGCCACTACTATGCTCTCCACAACGGTCGTTCATGAGGAACTTGAGGGTTGCTTGTGAGTAAGCGCCATGACCAATAGCGAGGGGCGACATGGGATTTTCAAAACCGAAACTACGCTTGAATTGCCCCACCTTTACGCGGAAGGCATCGTATTTTTGCCATTCTACAAAGGCGTCAAGAAGGCGCGCACCCTTGTCTACACCGGGAGCACCGCTCACTTCGCCCTGGAAGCGATAGAAGAAATCTTTGTAAACATAACCCGAACCATAAATACGGAGGTAGCGCATTTCAAATCCACCATTTTCTGTAGTGTTTTCCTTGTCATTAATGCTATACTTACCCGTGATAAAACCGCCTACGGTAATAGTGAGGTCGGCTTTCTTGATGGCCTCAGGTGCCTTCTGAGTGGCGAGGCTAAAAGTTGTACCTTCCTTTTCTCCAGGGTGGAGGGTTTCGGCAAATGTTGCCAATGATGTGGTTGCGCAAAGCGCAAGGGTGAGGATTGATTTCATATAATATGAGTTATGAGGTTTTGAGGTTATGAGGTTCTAAGGTTTTAGGTCGTTAGGTTTTAAGGTTAAGTTTCTTTAGGTTAAGGGGTTAAGAGGTCGGCTACTACAAACGTACTTCCGCCAATAAAGATAATATCTTCGAGCGAGGCATTATTGCGAGCGGCTTGATGTGCCTCTTTAACCGAGGCAAAGGTACTACCTTTTAAGTTAAAATTCGTTGCGATTTCCCATAATTTTTCAGCTGGAAGCGCACGATTGACCGATGCTTGCGTAAAATAGTAGTGCGCTTGCTTGGGAAGAAGGGCAACCACGTGGGTGATGTCCTTATCGTTCACCATACCGAAAATGACGTGCAAGCGTTTCCCCTCATCGATAAATTTTTGTAGGCGAGGTGCGAGGTATTGCCATCCGCCAATATTGTGCCCCGTGTCGCAAATGGTGAGGGGAGAGGTAGAGAGGGTTTGCCAACGCCCCATAAGGTGGGTGAGGTCGCACACGTGAGCAAGTCCTTCGCGGATGTGTTCAGGTGAGATGCTTAATTGCTCTTGAAGGATGTTAAGCACCGTGCAAATGGTGCGCAAGTTCTTCTCTTGGCAATCGCCTTTGAGTTGGAAGTCAATGCCTTGCACATTCTTAAAATGATCTTCCGCAAAGTAAAGAGGGGCATCTTCTCGCTTCGCCACCTCAATAAATACAGGGTCGCTCTCCGCTCCATGTTCGCCAATAACGATGGGGGTGGAGTGCTTGATGATTCCCGCCTTCTCTGTAGCAATTTCCTTGAGCGTTGAACCGAGGAATTGCGTGTGGTCAAAACTAATATTGGTAATCACGGAGAGTAGGGGGCGGATGATGTTTGTGCAATCCAAACGCCCTCCGAGTCCCACCTCAATTACGGCAATGTCCACCTCTTGGTCGGCAAAATACTTGAACGCCAATGCCGTAGTGAGTTCAAAGAAGGAAGGGTAGAGGGGTTCGAAGAAATGGCGATGATTTTCTACAAAGTCCACCACATATTCCTCTTCCATCATTTCGCCATTCACGCGGATACGCTCACGGAAATCAACCAGGTGGGGCGATGTGAAAAGTCCCACCTTATATCCCGCCTTTTGGAGTACGGCGGCAAGAGAGTGGGAGGTAGAACCCTTCCCGTTGGTGCCACCTACATGAATCGTCTTAAACTTACTATGGGGGTAGTCAAAATATGTGTCAAGCGCTTTTGTGGTTGATAAGCCCTCTTTATACGCGCCTGCCCCAATGTTTTGAAACAAAGGGGCAGATGCGTAAAGGTAATTTATGGTTTCTTGGTAAGTCATTATTTAGTAAACGAGTTTGTTGTAGACAAGTAGACAAGAGGGATAGTGGTGAGCAATTAAAGTTTGTAATTGACATACGGGATAATTATCGTTTATCCCCACAAACAATCTTGTTTACTCGTACCTTGTTTACTTGTCTACAAACTTTTAACTAAAGTATCCTCTGAAATTCTCGAAAATCTTGCGCTTAGATGAGGGTGACGCCTTGAGGTTGTCATTGTCCTTCATGCTTTCAAACGCCTTCTTTTCTTCCTTGCTCAATGTTTCGGGGATATAGACGCTAATGTTTACGATAAGGTCGCCCTTGCCATAACCATACCCCTGAACGGCGGGAAGTCCCTTTCCACGAAGGCGGAGCACGGTACCTGGTTGTGTACCAGGTTTGATATTGATGTTCGCCTTTCCGTCGATGGTGGGGATTTGTGCCGTGGTGCCGAGTGTGGCTTCCGAAATGGTGAGGAGAAGGTTATAGATGAGGTCGTTCTCATCACGGAGAAATTCGGGATGCGCTTGTTCTTCGATAAATACCTGAATGTCACCCGCAACTCCGCTATGACGTCCAGCATTACCCTTGCCACGAGCGGTGACTACCATGCCGTCTTGTACACCAGCGGGAATTTCGATTTCAACGATTTCTTCGCCGGCTACAACACCCTCGCCATGACAATGCTTACACTGATTCTTGATGATGGTACCCTCACCATGACAAGAGGGACAAACATCCTGTGTTTGCATCATGCCGAGCATGGTTTGCTTGGTGCGCACCACATAACCCGAACCTTGACACGTAGCACACGTTTCGGGATGTGCTCCTTCGGCACAACCTGATCCTTGGCATGACGTGCAAGTAACGTCTTTCTTAACCTTAAACTTCTTGGTGACACCAGTGTTGATTTCTTCGAGCGAGAGGGAAACCTTCATACGGAGGTCGCTACCCTTGAATTTACGGGGTTGTTGACGGCGTCCGCCACCAAAACCAAATCCACCTCCACCAAAGTGTCCACCAAAAATGTCGCCAAATTGAGCGAATATGTCATTGAGGTCCATGCCTCCAGCGCCAAATCCACCGAATCCGCCAAATCCACCAGCACCATTCACGCCTTCGGCACCAAATTGGTCGTAGCGTGCACGCTTGTCGGGGTCGCGCAACACATCGTAAGCCTCGGCCGCCTTCTTAAACATCTCCTCCGCTTCCTTATTATCAGGATTGCGGTCGGGGTGATATTTAATGGCAACCTTCTTGTATGCTTTCTTGATTTCTTCGGCCGAAGCATTACGCTCCACACCGAGAATTTTGTAATAATCGTTTTCCATAGTGCTTCTATGTTATTGTCCCACGGCAACTTTAGCGTAGCGAATCACCTTTTCGTTAAGTATGTAACCCGCCTGTACGCAATCAATCACCTTGCCCTTAAGGTCATCGTTGGGAGCGGGGATGAAGGCGATAGCTTCGTGGAGGTCGGTTGTAAAATCCGCATCCTTTGTGTCAATGCGCTTCAAACCTTGTTCGCTCAAAACCGTGTTCAACTTGTTGATGATGAGCGAAACCCCTTCGCGAAGTGAGGCTACATCAGCCGCATCGTTCATGTGTTGCATAGCACGCTCAAGGTCATCAAGCACGGGGAGGAGAGACGTAATAGTCTTTTCGCCACCATTAAGAATGAGGTCTGCCTTTTCCTTGATGGTGCGCTTGCGATAATTTTCAAACTCTGCCACCTTGTAGAGCATGGCATTGTTGAGTTTTTCAATCTTCGCCTCTGCTTCCGCCAACTTTTCTTCTACGGTCAATTCGCGAGGCTCTTCCGTAGGAGTATCTTCTGTTTGTTCAGTTGCAACTTCTGCAGGTGCTTCTGTAGGAGTTTCTTCCTGAGATGTTGTATCAATTGTTTCTTCGTTTAGAAGTTCTTCTTTTTCAGTCATGATTTTAGTTTTTAGCTTTTTAGTAGACGAGTCAACGAGGTACGAGTAGACGAGATCGTTACAAAGTTACACGTTTGTATATCCCTCGCATGGTTGTTGCGAAACGTCCCGCATGGGAGTTGTACTTTGTACTCTGTTAATTGTACTCTAATCAATTACTCTCCGTAGAGGCGCGCCTTAAGTTCCTTCACGCGTTCGTCACGGATGTAGTCTTCGTAGTTCATGAGCTTATCGATCGTGCCGTTGGGTGTAAGTTCGATGACGCGGTTGGCTACGGTGTTGATAAATTCGTGGTCATGAGAAGCGAAGAGGATGTTACCCTTGTAGAGTTTCAAGTTATTATTAAATGCCTGGATACTTTCCATGTCCAAGTGGTTGGTGGGCGTGTCAAGAATCAAGCAGTTGGCATTGCGCAACTGCATGCGAGCAATCATACAACGCATCTTTTCACCCCCAGAGAGCACGTTCACCTTCTTCAAAATGTCTTCGTCCTTGAAGAGCATGCGACCGAGGAAGGCCTTGAAATAAACTTCGTTGCCTTCGCCGTATTGCATCAACCAGTCGAGCATGTTGAGGTCGGTGTTGAAGAACGCTGAGTTGTCAAGGGGCAAGTAGGCCGTAGTGATGGTTACCCCCCAGTTGTACGTACCAGCGTCCGCCTTGCGGTTGCCGTTGATAATTTCAAAGAGGGCAGTCATGGCGCGAGGGTCGTGGCTGAGGAACACTACCTTTTCTTCCTTTTCAACCGTAAAGTTTACGTCGTTGAAAAGTACAGTGCCATCGTCAGCAACCGCTCTGAGACCCTTAACTTCAAGAATCTGATTGCCCGGTTCACGTTCCATCTGGAAAATAATACCAGGATATTTACGTGTAGAAGGCTTGATGTCTTCCACATTGAGCTTTTCAAGCATCTTCTTACGAGACGTTGTCTGACGGCTCTTTGCCACGTTTGCAGAGAAGCGACGGATAAATTCTTCCTATTCCTTCTTCTTTTCTTCCGCCTTCTGCTTCTGGTTTTGTGCCTGACGGAGTGCCAACTGACTTGACTGGTACCAGAAAGAGTAGTTACCCGAGAAGAGTGTTACCTTGCCGAAGTCAATATCCACGGTGTGTGTACACACTTGGTCGAGGAAGTGGCGGTCGTGACTCACAACGAGCACGGTGTGTTCAAAGTTGCCCAAGTAATCTTCCAACCATTCTACGGTTTCCAAGTCAAGGTCGTTCGTAGGTTCGTCGAGGAGCAAGTTGTCGGGTTCACCAAAGAGCGCCTGCGCCAACATTACGCGCACCTTTTCCTTACCCGAAAGGTCGCCCATCAATTTACCGTGAAGCGCTTCCTTAATGCCAAGACCCGAAAGGAGGGTTGCAGCATCGTTTTCGGCAGTGTAACCGCCCATTGTTGAGAACTTATCTTCCAACTCAGCCGCCAAGATGCCATCTTCATCCGTAAATTCTTCCTTACAATAAAGGGCATTGCGTTGCTGCATAATGTCCCACATTACGGTGTGACCCATCAACACGGTGTCAAGCACGGTGTAACTGTCATACTTAAAGTGGTCCTGAGAAAGTACAGAGAGGCGCTCGCCGGGACCTAATTCAATTTTACCCTTTGTAGGGTCAAGTTCACCTGAAATTGCCTTGAGTAACGTTGATTTACCAGCACCATTGGCACCGATAATACCATAAATATTTCCTGATGTGAACTTCATGTTTACGTCCTGATAAAGGACGCGCTTGCCAAATTGAATGGCGAGGTTGGAAACTGTAATCATTTCTCGATAATATATATATATATTTATACTTATTTTTTTTCAGCGCGCAAAGTTACGAAAAAAAAGCGGAATATAGTTGGTTGTGTTAGATTTTCCCTATGAGTTTACGTTGAATACTTAAGGTGTAATTCTCTCTATCAAACTCAAAGTTGCACTTTCTATGCCAAACTAACTTTGATGACCTCAAAAAGTTGTAGAATTTGTTTGTGTTATAATTCAGTTTAAGTTCCGAATAAATTAAACAAAGTGCAGAATGGTTTTATGCAGGGTGTGAGTGTTTTAGGTTAAAAAGTATGTAGAACCTAATTTGTAGAATAATTTATAAAGCAACTTATAAATACATCTGTGTAAACTATTGCGTTTACTGATTTTGAGGGGTGTTGATGATATGAAAACCTATATTTGCGATGATTTACTACTCACAATGTCTTATATATCTAAAAAAATAAGTATTTTTGCAATTCATTTGATTGTAAGATTTCTAATCAATAACAGAATCAAAATATGTCTTTAATCGCAGTTAGTCCTATTGATGGACGTTATGCTTCTAAAACAAGCGAGTTACAAAATTACTTTTCAGAGTATGCTCTGATGAAGTATCGTGTGCGTGTTGAAATTGAGTATTACATTGCCCTTTGCGAACTTCCTTTGCCTCAGTTGGTGGGTGTAGACCATGCACTTTTCCCCAAGTTTAGAGAAATCTACCAAAACTTCTCATTGGAAGATGCTCAGCGCGTAAAGGATATTGAAAGCGTAACGAACCACGACGTAAAGGCTATTGAATATTTCATTAAGGAAAAGTTTGATGCCATCGGCGGTTTAGAGCAGTATAAGGAGTTTGTGCACTTCGGACTGACATCTCAGGACATTAACAACACGTCTTTCCCCTTGATGATTAAGGATGCTACTGAGGAAGTTTACATTCCCTTGCTGCAACAGGTGATTGACCAACTCAATGCATTTGCAGAAGAATGGAAGGACATTGCAATGCTTGCTAAAACTCACGGTCAGCCCGCATCTCCCACACGTTTAGGTAAGGAAGTAAAGGTGTTCGCTTATCGTCTTGAAGAGCAGTTGAAACAGTTGAAGGCAGTGCCTTGTAGCGGTAAGTTTGGTGGCGCTACTGGTAATTTGAACGCTCACCGTGTGGCTTATCCTGCATACGATTGGAAGGCTTTTGCCGAAAAGTTCCTTTCTGAAAAGCTCGGCATCAAGCGCGAAGAATACACTACGCAGATTTCAAACTATGATAATCTTGCTGCCTCTTTTGATGCTATGAAGCGCATTCACACGATTCTTATTGACTTGAATCGCGACTTCTGGCAATACATCTCTATGGAGTATTTCAAGCAGAAGATTAAGGCGGGCGAAGTAGGTTCGTCAGCAATGCCCCATAAGGTGAACCCCATCGATTTTGAAAATTCAGAAGGTAACCTTGGTGTGGCGAATGCTATTCTCGATCACTTGGCAGTGAAACTCCCAATCAGCCGCTTGCAACGCGACTTGACAGACTCAACTGTGTTGCGCAATATCGGTGTGCCTATGGGTCACGCGCTTATCGCATTCAGTTCTACACTCAAGGGTTTCAGCAAGTTGCTTCTTAATGAAGATGCCCTCCGTCGCGACCTTGAAAACTGCTGGGCGGTATGTGCAGAAGCTATTCAGACAGTGCTTCGTCGTGAAGCTTATCCTAACCCCTATGAAGCGCTCAAGGCATTAACGCGCACCAATGCAGCAATCACAGAAGAAAGCATCCGCACGTTTATCGAAGGACTTGATGTGAGCGAAGAAATTAAGGCAGAGCTTCGCGTGATTACCCCCTGGAATTACACGGGTATCTAAAATCAACTAAACATCAACGGATTAAATGTAACCGTTGGTTATTGACTATAGACATTGACAAAAGACAATTTTAAATTATGTCAGATTTTCTCAACAAGGGAAAGGGTGGCCGAGATGGCAACCGCTTTTCAAATGGTAATTATGGACGCAATTCCAACCGCTCTAACTCACGCGAAGGTGTGAATGGCGGTTATCGCCGTGAAGGTGATGCGCAGCGTCCGCGTTTTAACTCAGGTAATGCTTTTGGTGAACGCCCTCAAGGCGGTTTTCAGCGCCCCAACCGTGATGGTCAGAGTCGTTTTAATAAGCGTCCTGCATTCAATAATGGTTATGCTGGTGGCGAAGGCGCACCTCGTCCTCGCTTTAATGCGAATGGTGAAGGTCAACGTGGCGGTTACAATCGAAGCGAAGAGGGGCAGAATCGTGGTTTTGCACCCCGCAAGCGTACGGGTAACTATGATCCCCATGCAAAGTATAGCGCAAAGAAGCGCCTGGAGTATAAGGAAGAACATTTTGACCCCAATGCGCCCATCCGCTTGAACAAGTATTTGGCAAATGCGGGCGTGTGCAGTCGTCGTGATGCCGATAAGTACATCGAAGCAGGCGTAGTGACTGTAAATGGTGAAGTCGTAACCGAACTCGGTGCACGCGTCATGCGCACTGACCTTGTTTGTTTCCATGGTGAAGCAGTTAAGTTGGAAAAGAAGGTTTACGTGCTTCTCAACAAGCCCAAGGGGTATGTAACAACAAGTGAAGATCCTCAGAATCGTAAGACGGTGATGGACCTCGTACAAGGTGCTTGTCCCGAAAGAATCTACCCCGTGGGTCGTCTTGACCGTAATACAACGGGTGTGCTTCTCCTCACAAACGATGGCGAGTTGGCTTCAAAGTTGACCCATCCCAAGTTCTTGAAGAAGAAGATTTACCACGTTCATACCGACCAAAATGTGTCGCTTGCTGACATCCGCCAGATTGCTGAAGGTATCACGCTTGAAGACGGTATCATTAAGGCAGACGCTGTAGAATATGCTTCTCCCACAGATAAGAAGCAGATTGGCATTGAAATTCACTCAGGTAAGAACCGCATTGTGCGCCGTATCTTTGAATCATTGGGTTATCATGTTGTAAAACTCGACCGTGTGTATTTCGCAGGTCTTACAAAGAAGAACGTACGCCGTGGTGACTGGCGTTACCTCACAGAAAAGGAAGTTTCAATGTTGCGCATGGGCGCTTTTGAATAGTCATATTTAATTATTATGAGAACAAAAGTTATTGATATACTTCGTTCTACCAACTATGGCGCAGAAGTAACCGTCAAGGGATGGGTAAGAACGAAACGCGGTAGTAAGTCGGTAAACTTTATTGCACTTAACGACGGATCTACCATTCACAACGTTCAGATTGTTGCTGACGTTGACAAGTTTGACGAAGAGTTGTTGAAGAAAGTAACGACCGGTGCATGCCTTGCTGTAACAGGTACGCTTGTAGAAAGTCAGGGCGCTGGTCAAGCAGCAGAAATTCAAGCAACGGAAATCGTTGTTTACGGCACTTGTGATGCGGAATACCCCATGCAGAAGAAGGGACAGACGTTTGAATTTATGCGTCAGCATGCTCACATGCGCTTACGCACCAATACTTTCGGCGCTGTATTCCGTATTCGCCACAACATGGCTATGGCCATCCATCAGTATTTCCACGAACGCGGATTCTTCTACTTCCATACACCCATCATCACGGCTTCCGACTGTGAAGGTGCAGGGCAGATGTTCCAGGTAACGACAAAGAATCTCTACGACTTGAAAAAGGATGCGGATGGCAAGATTGACTACTCTGACGACTTCTTTGGCAAGACCACTTCACTCACCGTATCAGGTCAGTTGGAAGGCGAACTTGCAGCAACAGCGCTCGGTGCGATTTACACCTTTGGTCCAACCTTCCGTGCCGAAAATTCTAACACGCCCCGCCACCTTGCAGAGTTTTGGATGATTGAGCCCGAAGTGGCGTTCAACGACATTAACGACAATATGGACCTCGCTGAGGACTTTATTAAATATTGTGTGCGTTGGGCATTGAACAACTGTAAGGACGACCTCGAGTTCCTCAATAAGATGGTTGACAAGACACTTCTCGAACGTCTTAACTTCGTAGTTAATAATGACTTCGTTCGCCTAACTTATACAGAAGGCGTAGCTATCCTTGAAGAAGCAGCAAAGTCTGGCAAGAAGAATTTTGAATTCCCTGTATATTGGGGAGTTGACCTTGCAAGTGAGCATGAGCGCTACCTCGTAGAAGAACATTTCCAGAAGCCCGTGATCCTTACTGACTACCCCAAGGAAATCAAGGCATTCTATATGAAGCAGAATGAAGACGGCAAGACTGTTCGTGCAATGGACGTACTCTTCCCTCAGATTGGCGAAATCATCGGTGGTTCAGAGCGTGAAGAAAGTTACGAAAAGCTCACAGCCCGCATCAACGAATTGGGCATTCCTATGAAGGATATGTGGTGGTATTTGGATACTCGCCGTTTCGGTACTTGTCCTCATAGTGGTTTCGGTCTCGGTTTCGAGCGCCTAATCCTCTTCGTGACTGGTATGCAAAACATCCGTGACGTCATTCCTTTCCCCCGCACTCCCAAGTCTGCAGAATTTTAATAATAAAGAATATAACGGGGAAGTTAGAAGCATCTCATGTGACTTCTGACTTCCCTTCTTAAAATCTTTTCTCATGAAAAAAATAAAGTCGCTCAGTATAATTGCAACAGTAGTTGTATTAGGGCTTACCATCATTATTGGTGGTTATATATATACCACAACAGATAGTTATCAAGCAAAGAAACGCTATGAAGCCTTAGGGGATGATTATTCAGTTTCGCAATGTGACAGCATCATCACAAAGTATCCCCATACATCCTATGCCGAACTCACTAAGACGAAGAAGCGAAATCTTGTCAGTCAGCAACGTGAGTGGCAATCTATTTGTCAGAATGTTTCACTTGAGCGCGTGCAAGAGTTTAAGTCTAAATATCAATTAACGCGACAGTACGCCATTGCCGTTGAGGACAAACTAGATTCCATCTATTGGGCAACAGCACAACGCAACAAGACACAGAAATGCTACGAAGATTACTTGGCACTCGGGAAAATGACGCGTTATTATAACGATGCGCTACATGCCCTTCAAAGCATGCACAACCTTCCTGATCCTACCCCCCTGGCATCACAATTACAGGAAACGATTGAGAAGTTTTACACTCTATTGTCCAACAAAGCCACTACCCCCCAACTCCTAGAACTTTGTACCGACACCATCTCAAGATTCTTCTTCCGTCAAAATTTGACCCAATCGCAACTGGCAGCCTACCTGAACAAGACGTATCATAAGAATGTACAGCAAAGAGAGTTCAAAATAATAACCCCCATCCAGTTTGATAAAGCCTATATTACCGATGAGAAGGTAGGATACGCAGCAATGTTTGATTTGCAACAAGAAGCAAAATCAAAACCCGTAAGATATTATCACGCAACAGTTATTCTCAATACCGAGGGAAAAATTATGCATGTCAATGCGCAACGCATATTCAGCAAGAGAAAGTAACATACCCGGGAATCTCAACACAATGAGAATAATTTAGGAAATGATATAGGTGCTGTCCACTAAAACTCGTTTGTTTTATTTCGACCCACGAACCGAAGGTCGCGCAAGTCAATTTTCACGAACCGAAGGTCGGGTAAGTCAATATCCATCCGGTCTTAAATGCCCCGCAAGGCATTAGTGAAAATTAGTGCCCATTAGTGGCTAAACTAATAAGCGCACAATATCTTTGGTGTAAGGATTATTTGTGGACATCT
>JAZTYI010000023.1:0-4779 GCA_045636885.1 Alloprevotella sp. | reverse complement strand
ATCAGAGGCGAATAACACGAATGCCATCCGGATGGTATTCGTGCAATTCGTATGCGATAAGCAAAGGTAACACCCCGCAAGGATTCGTGTTATTCGTGAAATTCGTGTTCTCTTAAACATAGAAAATCTCGTTTTTTCGGTTGAATATCTATGAGGGGGCTTGTATGAGTACAACTATCCATCAAACAAAGAGTTATCTATATTTACCGGACAGCAATAAAATAAAATGAACTTTAGTGGATAACACGTATTTTATTCCTCCAAGAAAAAAACGGAGACGAACCTCTCGGTCCATCTCCGCCAAAATTATGAAAACATTTAGACTTATTTCTTAGCCTTGTCGCACTTAGGTGCGTCACACTTCTTATCACAAGGTTTGTCGCACTTCTGTGCCTTGTCGCACTTCTGCATCTTACCGCACTTGCCAGCCTTCATGCCGTGCTTCTTGCCGTGCTTCATACCGTGCTTACCCATCATGTGGCGCTTGCCCTGCTGTGCCTTACCCTTTTCGCAGAAGATCACCTTGAGCTGCTTTGCATTGAGCTTTGCCTTGAACTTCTTGAGGTAAGTGCCCTTTACACCTGCGATGTCTTCCTGACACTTAATCTTATTTTCCAACTGCTGGAGGATTTCAGCGTCGGTGCACTGTGAGCAATCCTTCTTATCCTTCTTGCATGCATACTTGGCACGAGTGTCCTTCAACTTCTGCTGATATTCTGCGAAGAGAGGTTTGAACCACTGTGCTGTAGCATCGTCGAGTTTCATTTCCTGCACAAGGCGGTCAGCACACTTCACAACCTTTTCCGCACATGCCTTGGGATTATCACACTTCTTACCCTGCTTGGGGCACTGAGCAAATGTTGTTGTTGCACTTACAGCAAGAACAACGAGAGATAGAATGAACTTCTTCATGATAAATTAGTTTACTGTGTTAATGACTATACGTTAGGCGAAAAGATGTTTCTGATTACCATCTTCATACTGCAAATATACGCCTTTATGAGCAACTGGCAACACCTATATGGGTGGATTTTCTATGCCATTCGACGAATGCCCCGTTTTTATAGACAATCCGCAAGGGACTCTTATGAAATTTAGATTCATTAAGAAGTCACTTGCGGAAATAAGGTGGGGAGTGGCACCCGAAATCTCCTACTCGTATCGCGGTGTAGGCACTTACATACTAACAACTTAAAAATTGGGTTCGCCACCACCCCATTGTCCACGTCCGTAACCGCCAAACGAACGTTCACCTCTGTGAGAACCTCCGCGCTGTCCGCCTTGTCCCTGACGGTTCATGCGCGGCATAAACAAACTTCGCAACTGTTGAGGAGTCAATTTTTCTTGGAACTTGAGGAAGTAGGTGCGCTTTACAGCAACTTCCTCTTCTGCGCGGGAAAAACTATTGACGATGGATTCCAAAATTTCGGCATCATCGAGTTCTTTCTTCTCCACACGATACTTCTGATTCACCACAAAAAGCGCCAGCAAATATTCCTTATAGAGCGGAGAGAACCATGCTGTAGTTTCCGCATCTAACTTTAAGTCCTTCGCCTTGTGTTCAATCATTTTGTTCATGCGCTCTTCCGCCTTTTCACGGTCAAATTCTTGAGCAAAACCTGTGCCCATGCTTATGACCATGAGCAGCAAGAGGGTCATCATTTTCTTCATGCTTTTATACCAATTTAGGGTGAAAAACTCAAACACTCCGACGTCAATAAAAATCACGTCCACCTGTGTTCTCTGAAGCAAAATTAGAATCTTCATGCGCCTCCACAAAGCATTCCCTTGATTTTGAACTTCCCCACTCGACCAACTCCCCAATTTTATAGATGAAATTACAAATGGTCGTTTGTGGATGTAAAAAATCCCCTATGCCACTTTCATGGTAGCACAGGGGAAACACTCAATTATCATTATGGGTTACTGAAATTCTTTCAGCAGTACACCGATATCGCATCGGCAATAGGTTTATTCAGTGACTTCAAACACTTCTTTTCCCATTCCGCAGAGGGGACACACCCAGTCTTCGGGGAGATCTTCAAAGGAAGTTCCGGGAGCGACACCTGCTTCGGGATCGCCGAGTTCGGGGTTATAAACGTATTCACAAACAGTGCAAAGATACTTTTCCATAGTTATTATCATTTTAAGTTGTTATGTATTTCTGTTCTTCAAACCTGTCGGCATCAAGTTCCTTAGGTTTACAATGCAAAAGTACAATGCTTTTTTGAACCCAGCAAACAGAAATTATTTATAGCGCTATAGACACAAATTATACCACCTCATTGTCAAGCGAGTAGAAAGATTTTAAGGAAAGAAGTTAACAAGATTTATTCGAGTTTCCACTTGTTTCGCACGGATGAGCGTCCGCTTTTGCCCTGAGAATGCCACAAAAGGTTTAGTCCACTTTGCAAAACCACACATAAATCATAGATGCAGTAAAGCAAGAAGCGGAAAATGCCCTTTTTCATTGGGCAGGTTGCTCAAAAGTAGTATTTTTGTGCAGTGAAAACATATTATATATTATATATAGATTATGGCAAACAATATTTTGAAGGGTAAGCGCGGTATTATCTTTGGCGCGCTCAACGAACAGTCTATAGCTTGGAAAGTAGCAGAAAAGGCTGTTGAAGAAGGTGCAATTATCACACTCAGCAATACTCCCATTGCGTTGCGCATGGGCGAACTCGATGGTCTTTCTCAGAAACTCAATGCTCCCGTAATTCCTGCGGACGCTACAAGTGTAGAAGACTTGAAGATGGTGTTCGAACAGTCTATGGAATTGCTCGGAGGTAAGATTGACTTTGTGCTCCACTCTATCGGCATGAGTCCCAATGTGCGCAAGCAACGCACTTACGACGACCTCGATTACAACTTCCTCGATAAGACACTCGACGTTTCTGCCATCTCTTTCCACAAGATGTTGCAGGTAGCCAAGAAGATGGACGCGATTGCAGAATACGGTTCAGTAATTGCCCTCTCTTACGTTGCGGCGCAGCGCACATTCTTCGGTTACAACGACATGGCGGACGCAAAGAGTCTTCTCGAAAGTATCGCTCGTAGTTTCGGTTACATCTATGGTCGTGAAAAGCACGTGCGTGTCAATACGATTTCTCAGTCGCCCACTCCCACTACTGCAGGTAACGGTGTAAAGGGTATGCACGACTTGATGTCATTCGCCAACAAGATGTCTCCCCTCGGCAATGCCTCAGCAGACGACTGCGCAGACTACTGCGTGATGATGTTCTCCGACTACACACGCAAGGTAACCATGCAAAACCTCTTCCACGACGGCGGTTTCTCAAGCATGGGTATGAGTCTTCGTGCCATGAACCAGTACTCTAAGGACACCGAAGCCTTTGAAGACGAAAATGGTAAGATTATTTACGGATAACTAAACTAAGGTTGTGAGGTTATGAGGTCGCTTCGCTCAAAGGTCGTAAGAACCTTGCGGGAAGTAAGTCCACATAACCTCACAATGTTGTTATTTAGTAGACAAGTTTACGAGGTACGAGAAGACAAGCAAGCACCGAGATAAACGAGCGGTGTCCCGCATGGCATCTTTTATCTTTACTCTTTTATCTTTACTCTTTTAAGCTGACAAGTTTACGAGGTACGAGTAGACAAGCAGTCACCGAGGTAAACGAATGAAGTTCCACTTGATAGGTAGGGACGCACGGTCCGTGCGTCCTAAATGCATACGGATTTGGCGAATGAGGGTATGCAGGGAGTGCCGATTGAGGTGGACGCACGAGCCGTGCGTCCCTACAGGTCAAGTGAATTTCCGCTTGCTACCGAGACGCCATAATATGACGTCTCTACGTTCGTTATATGTCCCGCATGGACTACTCACTACTAACTACTAACTTCTCACTACTAACTCCCCCATGCTCACTCAAGCAAAAAAACTTCTCAACGATAACCAGCCCGTTGCCGCCATTGCCTTGCTGACGCAACTACTTACGACGAATCCTGAAAACGAGGAGGCGCTCACGCTGCGTGCTGTAACATTGGTGCAGATGGGACAAACGAAAGAGGCGCTCACTGATGTTGACACCCTCATCACGCTTCAACCCACACAGCTCGCCTACCCCTTGTTGCGCGCCGACCTTTGGGCAATCGACGGTCAGACTGAGAATGCCATCGCCGCCTATCACAGCATCCTTGCGCAGAAACCCGAAGCCGGCAATGTAGTGCTCCGCCTCGGCAACCTGCTCCAACAAGCGAAGCGTTGGGAAGAAGCCCTCACCATCTACTCTAACGCCATCGACACCCTACCCGACTTCGCCGAAGCCTACATGGCGCGCGGTGCCGTAAAGCATCACCTCAAAGACCTTGCCGGAGCGGCGGAAGACCTCAAGCAAGCCCTTACGCTCAAACCCGAATTGGCAGAACAATTTGAAGGAAGCGTGGCTACGATTGACAAGAAGGGGTGCCACTAAGGAAAGGAGAAATATTGAAAGGAGAAAGGAGAAAGACCATGCGGTGTGCGTCTGCCAATCTTTCCTCAATACCGTTTTCTGCTCTTTAGAAAGGAGAACCGCCGAACGAAGCAAGAGCAGAGGGCAAACTTGTTTGTACTATGCCTTGCAAGGAGGTGGTCAAGACTGCGAAGCAGGATTAAAGGAGAAAGGAGAATATTGCTGTCCGGTAAACGCCTCTAACTCTATGAATATAAAGATGTTTGAATGGTATAAGCCCCACAGCTTGGACGATTCCCCTGAAAGGGGATAAAGCCATTAGCCCAGGGCAACGCCCTGGGTGTTGTTGCAGTCGAGA
>JAZTYI010000022.1:0-20793 GCA_045636885.1 Alloprevotella sp. | reverse complement strand
ACTCGCAATCAAGCCCGAAAGGGATTTTGAACAAGGTAAGGCCCATTCGTCTATCGGTTAGGACGCAAGATTTTCATTCTTGAAAGAGGAGTTCGATTCTCCTATGGGCTACAAAGTAAAAAGTGAAACTAATATTGGCAGTAAGTAGATAAATAGCGTTAAGGGTTTAAAGTGATTCATACTATCTACGATGCTGACCAGTTAGGTTAGCTTTTTTTATGCAGAAAACGGTGAGTGCCGAAAGGACTACACTCGCTGAAACCCAGGTAAGGCCCATTCGTCTATCGGTTAGGACGCAAGATTTTCATTCTTGAAAGAGGAGTTCGATTCTCCTATGGGCTACTCATTTAATAAACAAGATTAACACAATGGCAAACCACAAATCATCTGTAAAAAGAATTCGTCAGACGGCGACTCGCAGATTGCACAACCGCTATTACGCAAAGACTATGCGTAATGCAGTTCGTAAGCTCCGCGCTACAACTGACAAAGCAGCTGCAGTAGAACTTCTGCCGAAGGTTCAGAAGATGCTTGACAAGCTTGCTAAGACTAACATCATTCACAAGAACAAGGCTTCTAACATCAAGTCTTCTCTTATGATTCACGTAAACGCACTCGCGTAAGACTGAAGTTAGCACAAAAGAAATAGAGCGGTACTATCCTTAAGATGGTATCGCTTTCTTTGTCTTTCCTACACAACCCGCTATGGAACAGCAACAAAACAACCCGGGATTTCGCAACCGTTATGCCGAGATGAACTTCAACATCGACCGCTACAAGGTCATTATGCACAATGACGACGTGACGACGATGGACTTTGTGGTGATGGTCTTGACCGACGTGTTCTACAAAACGGAGGAAGAGGCCGAGCGCTTGATGCTGGAAATTCATAACAACGGGCAGGCCGTCGTGGGGCGTTACACCTGGGACATCGCCTGCACAAAGCAACAGCGCGTGCAAACACTTGCCGCACAGGAGGAATTTCCGCTCCGAGTGACCATTGAACAAGAATAAAAGGTTAAAAATGCCTTTTTCGGCATAATATTTGTAACTTTGTTAGGTATAACCGTTCTTCCCCTAAAGAAAAGTGCCCCAGAACGGTGCTTCCTTCTCCGTGAAGAAGCAGGGGCAACTCCTATACCATGCCTTTAGAATTTACAGAATCAGCAAATAACGCCTTTGGCGAAGCCCTCGGATTGGCGAACTCGTTGCGCCACGAATGTGTGACGCCCGAGCACTTCCTTGCAGCTTTCTTGAAGCAAAAACCCTTTGTGGAGGCTTTGGAGCGCTGCAACCTCAATGCCGATGCGCTTAAGGAAATCGTGGGACGCTACCTCTCCTGCGATGCGATGGAGTGTGTGCCAAAGGATGTGGAGTATAATGTAGGACTCTCGGTGTTGCTTCAGGAAATGATTACACGCGCTTGTGTGGCGATGAAGTCAAGCAACCGCAAGGTGCTCGACATGCCCAACCTCGTGCAGTCGTTCCTCAAACTCCGCAAGTCTATCGCTGCCGACATGTTGCGCGACTTGCTCGGTAAACAGCAGGAGGCGTTTCTTACGGCGCTCAACGAAGCGTATGCTAACGACAAATCTACACGCGTAGTCGGACAGGCACATGTGAGTGTAGATACCATTGATATGGGCGGTGGACAACCCTTCTCACCACAGGGAATGGAAAATCCCTCTTGGCAGCGTTTTGCAAGTGAGTTTGAACCCAATCTTTCTACACCCATCGTGGGCAGAAAGAAGGAACTCGAACGCATGGCAAACGTGTTGAGCCGACAGAACAAAAACTGCGCCATGCTCGTGGGGGAACCCGGTGTGGGTAAGACGGCTATGCTCTCTGCGCTCCAGCAGTATTCAAAAACTGCCGAGGCGCCTTCGCGCATCCAGAAGTGTCCCATGTACCAACTCGATGTTACAGCACTTTATGCCAACGCACAGTTCCGTGGGGAAATGGAAAAGTGCATGAAGGCGGTGCTTGAGGGTATAAAGGAACTTGCTGTAGAAGCGACTGATGAGCGCACGGGTCGCAAGGTGATCGTTACGCCTATTATCGTGATTGACGACATTCACCACTTGGTGGGTTCGAGTCGCGGACAAGACGGTTCGATGGACGTTTCTCACCTCCTCAAACCCTATATTGACGGCGGTACGCTCCGCTTTATCGGTACGACAACACACGAAGATTATACGCGCTACGTAGCGAAGAACAAGAGTTTGACGCGTCGCTTCCAGCAGATTGAGATTAAGGAACCTTCGGTAGACGAAACCGTTGAAATCCTTAACAATCACCGCAAGCACATCGAGCGTTTCCACCACGTGAGCATTACGGAACCCGTAATCCGCCACGCTATCGAACTCTCAGCGAAATACATCTCCGACCGTTTCCTCCCTGAAAAGGCTATCGAATTGCTCGACGAAGCGGCTACACTTACCGAACTCCGTGCGCCGAAGGATACTTCCTCAAAGTTGCGCGTCAAGGTTTCAACGGTAGATGAAGCACTTGCAAATGTGGCGAAGATTGATGCTATGGCAATTAAGGGAGATGACCTTGAGTCGCTCGCAACGCTTGAAGAGCGCATTAAGGCCCAGATTTACGGTCAGGATGAGGCAATTCAGAAACTCGTAGAGTCGGTGCAGATGTCGAAGTCGGGACTTACCGACGACGGCAAACCCGTGGCAAGCATGCTCTTCGTTGGTCCTACGGGTGTGGGTAAAACGGAAGTGGCCAAGGTGTTGGCAAAGGAATTGGGCGTAGAACTCATTCGCTTCGACATGAGTGAATACACCGAGAAGCACACGGTGGCTAAACTCATCGGTTCTCCCGCCGGTTACATCGGTTACGACGATGGCGGTTTGCTTACTGATGCGATTCGCAAGACACCTTACTGCGTGCTCCTACTTGACGAAATTGAAAAGGCACACAGCGATATTTACAACATCCTCCTTCAGGTGATGGACTATGCCCAACTTACCGACAACAAGGGTAATAAGGCGGACTTCAAGAACGTTATCTTGCTCATGACTTCGAATGCGGGTGCACAGCATGCCCGTAAGGCGAACATCGGTTTTGGAAGTGGCGTAAGCACAGGCGAAGCCATGATGAAGCAGGTGAAGCAGACGTTCAAGCCTGAGTTCATCAACCGCCTCTCAGCTACGGTGGTGTTCCACGATATGGACAAGCAGATGGCACGCCTTATCTTGAATAAGAAACTTCGTGGTTTCCGCGAAAAATTGGCGGCGAAGAAGGTGACACTCAACCTCTCCGACGAGGCCTACGAATGGCTCCTCGAAAAGGGATTCACCCCCGAATATGGAGCGCGTGAGATGGACCGCGTAGTTGCGCAGTATCTCAAGCCCCTCTTAATGCGTAGCATCCTCTTCGGTAAGATGAAGAAGGGCGGAGAAGCAGTTGTCAGCGTAAAGGATGGCGAACTTTGGATGAAGTAAGAAATGAGGTCGCTTCACTTTAAGGTTGTAAGGTCGCTTCGCTTTGGGGTTTTTAGAACCATGCGGACTGGATAGTCCTGAAAACCTCAAACCTTAAAACCTCAAACCTTATAACCTCAAGACCTTAAAACCTCTCTAAATGGTTTTTCAACTCACAGAAGAAATAGGTTTTCCCGACCCACGTTTGGGCGAGGAAAGCGGTATATTTGCAATAGGAGGCGATCTTTCCACAGAGCGCCTCCTTTTAGCTTACCAGTACGGCATCTTCCCCTGGTTTGACTTCCGCAAAAAAGTGCCACAATGGTGGTGCCCCATGCAGCGCTTTGTGATTTTCCCCGAAGAAATTCATGTGTCACACTCCCTGCGCTCACTTATCAACAAGCAGCGCTACACCTTTTCGCTCAACCGCAATTTTGAGAAGGTCATCAGCGAATGCGGCAGACTGCGTGAGCATGAAGAGGGCGCTTGGTTGGGAGAAGACATTAAGAAGGCGTACACCAAACTTCACGAACTCGGTTTCTGTGCCAGCGTAGAGGTGTGGGACGGTGAAGAACTTGTGGGCGGACTCTACGGCGTGGTGATGACTGCCAACGATGCTGGTACCAAATGGGCATTTATTGGCGAAAGCATGTTCTCACTCGTGCCCAGTGCGTCAAAGTTAGCACTCGTGTTCCTCTCGCGCTACATGCAACGGCACGGCGGTGTACTTATCGACTGCCAAATCAAAACAGCCCACCTCGAAACGATGGGCGGGCGCTACATCCCCTACGACGACTACTTACGCCTGTTGGGCAAGGAACCTTTATCCTAATTTAAGTTATTGGTGTCCAGTAAAATTTCTCTTTATTTTTTTAGAACACGAATTTCACGAATAACACGAATCTCCATGCGGGCAAAATTTGCTAATCGCATACGAATTTCACGAATACCATCCGGATGGTAAAATTCGAGGTATTGACTCGAGCGACCTTCGGTTTGCGTTATCATAACGTCCCGCATGGTGATTCGTGTTATTCGAATGCGATTAGCAAAACATATATTCCGCATGGAGATTCGTGTTATTCGTGAAATTCGTGTTCTCTTAAACATAGAATTTCTCGTTTTTTTCGGTTGAATATCTATGAGGGGGCTTTCTTGTCTACTCGTACCTCGTCAACTTGTCTACTAAATCATAACATATTACGATTGTGTAAAATTGCGATTGCGAGTAACTTTGCAGTCGCATTTTTTATTACAGTACATTCATTCAATCCACACACATACTTATGTTGAAATTTCCTTTATTGCTGATGGGTTTACTCGTGGGTTCTTTCACGCAGGCGGCAGTTCATACTACCGAGTCTGACACTTCACGCGTCACAAACCTTGAAGAAGCCATAGTGGTGGCTACGCCCAAGCAAACGACACAGCTCCGCAAGCAGTCGCTTTCGGCTAATATTTACAGTGGCAAGGAACTGGAGCAATTACAGGTGACCAGTCTTAAGGGACTCTCCTCCCTCACGCCCAACTTCTTTATGCCCGACTACGGCAGTCGCTACACTTCTGCCGTTTACATTCGCGGTATCGGCAGCCGTATGAACACGCCCGCCGTAGGGCTTTATGTGGACAATATTGCGTATGTTGACAAGAGCGCTTACGACTTCTCGTTCACGGATATCGAACGTGTGGACGTGCTTCGCGGACCTCAAGCCACGCTTTATGGACGTAACACAATGGGCGGCGTTATCCGCGTTTACACTTCTGATCCCTTGCGCAACTATGGTACAGTACTAAACTTTGGAGTTTCCTCACGCAAAGGCGTAAGTTCCAACGTGTCGTTCACAACCTTCCTTCACCCCACCGAAAACTTCGGCATCTCGCTATCGGGTTACTACAACGGGGATGAGGGACGCTTTACAAACACGACCACACGCCGTGACGCTGATTTCGGCAATGCTGGTGGGGGTAAATTGAAAATGAGTTACCGCCCCTCCAGCCGCCTCCGCTTTGACTTCACCGCCTCTTACGAGCAGAGCTATGAGGGTGCCTGCCCTTATTATTACGAAGGCGCCGTGGAGGGTGAAGAACTGTATGCCGACTACCTCGGAACGCTCTCGCAAAATCGACCTTCGACGTATCGCCGCAGTGTGTTAAACACAGGACTTAGCGTTGCTTGGCGCGCTGAACACTTCACGCTCAACAGCGTTACGGCATACCAGCGCGTGGCTGACCGACTCTTTATTGACCAAGACTTTATCGCTGCCGACATCTTCTCGCTCGACCAGCGCCAGAAGTTGAATACCATCAGCCAGGAGTTATCCCTGAAGAGCAAGGGCGGAAAACCTTGGCAGTGGACTACGGGCGTTTACGGTATGTACCAAAATGCGAAGACCACTTGCCCCGTGGATTTCTACCAGGACGGAGTGGACTACCTCAATAATATATTTAAGAATGTGCTTCCCGCAGGGATGCCCATGTCGCTCGGATTTACGGGCAGCGAACTCCCCTTCCGTGCAACCTTGAAGACACCTGCTGCCAACGCAGCGCTTTTCCACCAGTCGTCTTACAAGTTTGACAACGGCCTCACGCTTTCTGCGGGCTTGCGCCTCGACTATGACTACCAGCGTCTTGACCTTCGTTCGGGTGTAGCCAGTCCTATTGACTTTCAGTTCGCCATGATGGGTCGCCCCGTGCCGTTCCAGAGCAATCCTGTGTTGAACGATAAGTTGAACAACGACACTTGGCAACTCCTTCCCAAACTTGCCCTCCAGTACGACTTTAAGCAAAACCTCGGCAACGTTTATGCTTCAGTTTCTAAGGGCTACCGTTCGGGCGGTTACAACATTCAGGCTTACTCCGACCTTTCGCAGAGCATGCTTCAGGGAGACATGATGCAGCAGGTCTATGACTACAGTTACAACATGATGACCGGCATGGGCATGCCTGGAATGGTGGTAGAAAAGAACTTGAGCAGTTTGAAGGAAAATATCCCCGCGCCCGCCAATGCCCAAACCCTTTACTACAAGCCCGAACAGACATGGAGCTATGAGGTGGGTGGTCACTTCAACTTCTGCGAAGGTGCCTTCCAACTCGACGCTACAGCCTTCTGGATGGACACGCGCGACCAGCAGGTGGCGAACTTTGCCGAAAGTGGTATGGGGCGTAACGTGAAGAATGCGGGTAAGAGCCGCTCTTACGGCGCAGAACTCTCGGCACGCACACGCTGGATGGACAACCGCTTGACCGTAAACACCAACTACGGCTTTACGCACGCCACCTTCCGCAGTACGGATAACTATGTGCCTTACGTGCCCAAGCACACTTTGAGCGCTACGGCAGACTTCCGTCAACCCCTTAACAACGACGTGCTCCGCGCCGTAACCGTGGGCGCTAACGTCTTTGCCGCAGGCGACATCCAGTGGGACGAAGCCAATACGCACCACCAGGACTTCTACGCAACTCTCGGTGCGCACCTTTCGCTCGAGTTTGCCCGCGATTTGCAACTCACCCTTTGGGGCAAGAACCTCATCGACACGAATTACGACACCTTCCGCTTTGACAGCATGAACCGCCGCTACGCACAGCGCGGCATCCCTTGCCACTTCGGGGCGGAACTTAAGGTGAAGTTCTAAATAACCTATAGGAACTATAGTGACTATTATTGGTGTCCGGTAAACAGCTCTAACTCTATGAACATTAATTTGTTTGAATAGTATAAGCCCCACAGTTTGCATTGATTCCCCTGAAAGGGGATAAAGCCATTAGCCCAGGGCAACGCCCTGGGTATTGTTGCAGTAAAGACTTGCGCCCTGAAGGGGCAAAAGCAATTATATAATCCTGAACTTCAATGCTTTTGCCCTTTCAGGGCGTAAACCCAAACGTCCATATCCCCAGGGCGTTGCCCTGGGCTGGATGCTTATTGGCCTTTCAGGCCGTTACTCCTCAAAAAGTTTACCGGACAGCAATAAATGACTATAGTAACTATAAAACCCAAAGTTCACTAACGCCCCTTTTCATAAACCTAAAATAAGCGGTTGCCTCACGCGAGGCAACCGCTTATTTTCGTTAGTTATCGCTACCGAAGCGACACTGCTATGAATTAAGGAGCGTGATTAACGCACCACCTTCTTGCCGTTCTGAATGTAAACGCCCTGTGTGGGTTCTGCATTAAGTTTGCGACCGCTGAGGTCGAAGATTTCAACCTTCTTACCGTTAGCTGTTACGCCGTCAATACCAGTAGCATTATCTGTAACAACGAGTGTAGCGTCTACGATAGAACCAGAGTTTGCGAAGAAGCCGTTAGCGCCAGTCAATGTGCCGTCTGCTGCAATCTGACCACCGGCGTCAATTGAGTTCCAGTCCATCTTGAAGCGAATGCGATACGTTCCCGCTTCGGCAGGAGCCTTGAAGGGAGGAAGTGTCATTGTGTTGCGGGCATTACCTGTAAGAGATTCACCTGCAGAGTTTACACCACCATTCTGGTCGTCGCTAAAGTTACCTGTATAGAAGCTGAATGAAACCACGTCTGTACCACTCTGGTCGGTAGAACCGTCGTTGAATGAGAACTGTTGGTCACCATCGAGGTCGATGTACACGTAAGCGTTCATCCAGTTACCCTCCTTGTTAATCACAGCAGTGAGGTCGCTACCTGCAGTGCAAGTAAGCACACATGCTTCGTCAGCAGTCTTGTCAAAGTAGGACTTCGCCTCATTGATTTCAATCACCTGCGCTTCGCCACCTTCTTCAGTGAGACTGATTGTGGTGATTTTACGATGTTTCGAAGAAGAAGTAGTGCTCTTATCGAAGTTTACAGCATAAGGTTCGCACACTTCAGGAGTTACTGTAACTGTAATCTGTGCCTGAACGTCAGAACCGTCTGTAGCCTTTGCAGTGATGGTAACTGTACCTTCCTTAAGAGCCTGTACCAAACCGTTGTTCACTGTAGCGATAGTCTCATCGCTGCTTTCCCAAACGAGAGCGGGGAATGTAGCAGTAGCGGGGTTGATTGTAGCCTTCACAACGAGGTTCTTTGTAGCCTCAACAGTTGCTTCTTCAGTTTCTGCTTCGAGGGTAATGCTCTGCACCTTCACGAGAGTTTCTGTTGCCATCAAACCATCGAATGCATATACGCTACTACCGGGAAGTACAGCCGAAAGCTTTGCGTCAATGTCAATTGCTTCACCTTCAGTGATGCCAGCAAGAGTTGCCTGTTCGCCAAATGAGCTGCGCAAAATGATGCTACCCTTTACGTTTGCAGGGATGTTGAGTGCCTGACGCAACGTAAATTCGTAAGTCTGCTCATCGTTCGCACCATTGCGGAGCGCGAGTGTAGCCTTCTTACCGTTCCAAGAAGCCCAACCGTAAACCTGAGCCTTTGAACCTGTCCAGGGGTCGCCACCTACCCAGTGAGCGTCGGGAAGAACGTCAGCATTGCGCTTCTGCCATGCAATACATTCTGCGAGGTCTGCCCAAAGCTTACCGCCTTCGATGCTGTTCATCAAAACATAATCGTTGTAGAGTTCCACCATACCCGAACCGCAAACGAAAGCACAGCGCAATTCGTTGAGAACAGACTTGTAATCCTTGTTATCACCAGCGGGAGGACCGTAGTTGGTCAACATGAATCCGTGGGTCATCAACGTGTTGATGGGACAGATGGGAGAGTTTGTTACGTAATTCTGATGCACGAGGTTATCGCGGTAAGTAATCCACTTTTCGCGATTCTTTGCATTGTCACCTATACGGTCGTGGTCATTTTCCTGACGCCAAGTTGCGTCTGAAATCTGATACCAGAAGGGAGAAGCCCAAGTACCTACTGTAGTGTTGAAGAAGATGTCTTCCTTGAGGTTTTCACGCACGTACTGCTCAAGACGGATAATACCTTCAGCATTTTCGTTACCTGTATCACCTGCGTCGGGACCTGTAGATGTGAACTGTGCTGAAATACCGTCGAACTTAAAGAAGTTGTAAGTACCCTTACCGTTGACATGCTGGTTCTTCACCAAGTTTTCTGCAGCTGCCAAGAATGTTGCGTAGTAGTCGGGGTTAGAAAGTTGCATACCGCCCTTGTTTTTCCAGTATTCACGGCGATAACCACCAGATGTACCGTAACCACCTACAGGACCGAGCCACGCACCTACGCCAGCACCCATATCGTCAGCATAAGCTGCCATATCCTTCATTTCGTTGGGGAAGGCAGAGTGGAATGTCCAAGTACCGTAGTTATCCCAACCGTCGTCGATGATGAATGATGCAGGACCTTCGCCATAGCGGTTGTACATCTGTTCCTTCCACTGTGCGAGGATGTCCATCACGGGACCGATCTGCATGTTGGTGTGTTCCTGACCAGGAGCAGCGTTGTTGCGGTTAATGTTGAGTTCGTACCAGCTGATGTAGCAGGGGAATGCACGCCAAGGCACTGCACGTTCGCGTTCAGAGTAAGCGAGGAACGAACGGCGCTTCTGTGTAGCGTGGATGTCGGCATTATCCTGTGTGCCGTCCTGTGCAATGAGACCTACGACTGCACCCACCTTCCAAGTTTCACCCTTGGCAAGAGTTGTATTACGGCTCCAAAGGCCCTGGATGCCTACGATGTCGGTGTTAACAGTCACACCTTCCTTCACTTCGTAAACTTCAATCTTGATAGCACCAGCGGGGATTGTTGCTTCGCGCTTGTCGATATACATACACACGTCAAACTCACCATCGTTGGGAGCCTTAAACGTGTACGTATTGTTTTCCTTAGCCGTACCGCAGTAACCGAAGTGGTAATCGCTGGCTACAATAGAATTATTGCCATCCAAGAGGACTGCACCATCGATATTGTAACGGTGGTTACCGCTCTTATAAGTCAACGTTACTACCACCTTTTGACCTTCCTTAAGGCTTACCTTTTCTGTGTAAGTAAAATAAGTCTTGTCTGAACCGCCTACTTCCTGCACACGCATGGGAACGTTAGCAATTTCTTGCTGTGTCCAAGCGTCAGCAGCAACATCCTTGCTCACGGGAGTTTCCTTAAGTTCCCAAGCATCTTCGTCAGCCGCACCGCTTACAGTGTTATAAGCTGTGGGAGTTTCGAGACCTGCAAAAATCTTGTTGTTCATCAACACGGCACCGCGCGTGTTACCCACCTTTGCGGGAGCTGAACCCGCAGCCTTTGTATCTACGTTATACATCAAGGGGATGATGTTGTACATATCCACGTCGTCAACGCCCACGAGTTCCATTTCTGTACGGAGGTAGTGAGAACCGTCGCGGAGCACAGCGCGCCAAACGATGTCCACCGTCTTTTCCTTATAAGTATATGAGTAGTTTGCTACGAGCGCCTTACCTGCAAAATGTTCCGCACCGCCAATAGCGTCAGCCTTGGCTGCGAGATCCTTCACTTCTACCTTCGTCAAAGTCATTGCAGAAGCGGGAACATTATCACCGTTGCCAAAAGCTACGCTGAAGATTTCAGTACCAGCTACGAGGTCCATTGCCTTTGAACCGCCGAAGTAGAGGGCATCGCCCAACTTCACATAACTTGCAGCGAGCACGTTATTGCTGAAGGTGTAAACACCATTGTCTTCTGTCAACACCGCAGCACCTACAGCATCCTGCTGTGCGGGATAAACCACCGCCTTTGTGTAAACTGCTGTTGCGGGCTGTTCAGGGATTTGAGCGAAGTAAACGGTGATGGTTTCTGCTACGTCGTTGATTGCCACAGCAGCAAACTGACCTTCGGGAGCTACAACAGTAATGTCGCTCTTCTTCACACTGCCTTCAATGGAATAAGAGTCGCCATTCTTGAGTGTCTGTTCGCCAATCTTGATGGTGTAGCCTTCGGGCATAACGATAGTATAATCGCGAACAACTAAAATCACTTCTGTGAATGTCCACTTACTACCAGCATCATTACTTGCTCCTTGTTGCCAAAGACCTAAAGTGTTAGAACCATCAAGGGGATTACCATCCGTACCCTGGAACCAGTTTACATACTTGTCATTAGTACCACTTGTTGTGTAAGGCTGAATTTCATAGAAATCATCGGCATAGTTGCTCACCTTGAAATAGTCGTCCGCACCCTTAGTTGCTGACATCTTCACAAAGTCCTTACCGTTGTTGTAACCTGTAGCAGCAGGATAAGTCAACCACTTCTCTGCCTTCGTGCTGTAAATGTAATAAGCGTCCGCCTTACCTTCTACAGCATAGAACGCGAAGAGACCGTAGTTTGCCTCCGTCTGCGTAGGCGCAGTCAGTGCGTTAGAAAACACACCGTTCGCATTCTTCATGGTGTAAACATGCTCAGGTTTTCCCGCATCAGGGAGCACCGTCGACGCTACAACCTTGTCCGCTAAAGCCTGTGCAGAAACACACAGCACAGCAGCGATGAGCGTAAAGATTTTTTTCATAAGTAAAAGGTTATTAAATAGATTTTTGAATTGATTTTGCCTAAGCATTCTGGGCAAAGGTACGAATAAAAAATAGGATTAAAAAAATTTATTTTTGTAATTGGTAGTTTTAGTATTATTTTACACAAACGTTTACCTGTAGCAGGTGTTCTTTGCTGACGAGGAGGCGATTCCGCGCTTAACCATAGACTTTTCTCCCTTCAAACCCGTTTACCCCAAAAAAAAGTAGTAATTTTGCACGGATAAAGGTGTATCTAAAAAATAGAATACTTAAATATGAAGAAATTTCTTTCACTTGCTGTGCTCTTCCTTGCTACGACGGTGGCGATGGTGGCACAGATTGATTTTAGGGTGAGTTACAACCGCGTGTCGCCCACAGAGTTGGACGTTGTCTTTACGGGTACGGCCGAAGCGGGTTGGCACATCTATTCTACAAACATCCCCGAGGATGGTCCCAACCCCGCCACTTTTGGTCTTGACAAGATTGAGGGCGCGGAATTGGTGGGCGCGTTGAAGCCCGGTGCGGGTGCAAAGACGGAATACGATGCCATGTTTGAAATGGACATCACCTTCTTTGAAAACAACTGTACGTTCACACAGCGCGTGAAGCTCTTGGCGGAAAATTATGCCGTTAAGGGTTACCTCAACTATTCGGCTTGTAACGACCAAAACTGCTTGCCCCCCACGAATGTGGAGTTTGACTTGAAGGGCACGGACGGTCCGAAGGCGGCAGCGCCTGCTCAGGAAAAGAAAGAGGCGAAGGCGGCTGTCGTAGAACCCGCAAAGAAGGCAGAAGTTAAGGCGGAGGCGCCCGCAGAAGTGCCTATGATGGAACTCACTCCTGCACAGCCTGTTGAGAAAGCAGTGAGCGACTGGTGGACTCCCGTAATCGACCAACTCCAAGTGTTGGACGGCGGACAGACCGACGTTGCGTCGCAGAGTCTTCTCGCCATCTTCTTCCTCGGTCTCGTGGGCGGTTTCATCGCCCTCGTTACGCCCTGCGTATGGCCCATTATTCCGATGACCGTAAGCTTCTTCTTGAAGCGCTCAGGCGACCGCAAGAAGGCCATTCGCGATGCCGTGACTTACGGAGTATCTATCATCGTAATTTACCTCTCGCTCGGTCTGATTATTACTGGTTTGTTTGGCGCAAGTGCCTTGAATGACCTCTCTACAAACGCCCTCTTCAACATCTTCTTCTTCCTGATGTTGGTAGTCTTCGCCGCAAGTTTCTTCGGTGGCTTTGAAATCACGCTTCCCTCGTCATGGGGCGCAGCGGTTGACGGCAAGGCGGAAAAGACTACGGGTGTGCTCTCTATCTTCCTCATGGCGTTCACGCTCTCGCTCGTGAGCTTCTCTTGCACAGGTCCTATTATCGGTTTCCTTCTCGTAGAAGTCAGCACAAGCGGCGGTTCGGTGCTCGCACCCGCCATTGGTATGTTTGGTTTCGCCCTTGCGTTGGCGCTTCCCTTCACCCTCTTCGCCCTCTTCCCCACGATGTTGAAGAAGGCTCCCAAGAGCGGTGGCTGGATGAACAAGGTGAAGGTAACGCTCGGCTTCTTGGAATTGGCATTTGCCCTCAAGTTCCTCTCGGTTGCCGACTTGGCTTACGGTTGGGGCATTCTCGACCGCGAAACCTTCCTCGCCCTTTGGATTTGCATCTTTGCCCTTCTCGGTGTCTATCTCCTTGGTGGTATCAAGTTCCCTCACGATGATGAAGATGAGAAGCAGACGAGCGTTCCCGCGTTCTTCCTCGCGCTCTGCTCGTTGGCATTTGCGGTGTATATGGTTCCCGGTCTTTGGGGTGCACCTTTGAAGGCGGTGAGTGCGTTCTCTCCTCCCGTTTCTACGCAGGACTTCAACCTCCACGAGGTACATGTAGAAGCTGAATTTAAGGATTACGAAGCGGGTATGGAATATGCGAAGCGCACGGGTAAGCCTGTGTTCGTAGACTTCACGGGGCATGGTTGCGTAAACTGCCGTAAGATGGAACTTGCCGTTTGGCACGACCAGAAGGTGCGCGACTTGCTCAAGAACGACTATGTTTTGATTTCTCTCTATGTGGACGAAAAGACGCCCCTTCCCGAAAACATGGAAGTAGAAGAGAATGGCAAGACCACAACCCTCCGCACCATCGGCGACAAGTGGAGCTACCTCCAGCGCTCTAAGTTTGGCGCGAACGCACAACCCTTCTACGTGCTCCTCGATAACGAGGGTAACCCCCTCTCTCACTCTTACTCTTACGATGAAGACATCGACCGCTTCGTAGATTACTTGCAGGGCGGTTTGAAGAATTATAAGAAGTAAGTAAATTAGTGATACTTAACGAGCACCCTCACCCGGACGGCGCTCTCCCCCTTTTTATAGGGGGAGGGGACCACGAAGTGGTGAGGGGGTGCCGAAGTAGTAATGCTAATCCTTTTTAAATGAATTTTGGTGGTGGTGTTTTGCACCCCCTCACCAGCAAAGCTGGTCCCCTCCCCCTATAAAAAGGGGGAGAGCGCCATCCGGCATATATCTCACTTTAGTTTTCTCCTCCCGTGCTAAATTTAATCCGCAAACCCATAGAAGGAGAGTTAGCTCAATACAAGCAACTCTTTGATGAAACCCTGACGCATAAAGATCCCTTTATGCATCAGGCGCTTTCCTATATCAAGGGGCGAAGCGGAAAGATGATGCGCCCCATCCTCACCCTGCTGATAGCAAAAGAGATGGGCGGCGTAACGGCGGCATCACTCCATGCGGCAATTTCCTTGGAGTTGCTCCACACGGCAAGTCTTGTGCACGACGACGTGGTAGATGAAGCGGGAGAACGCCGCGGACAAGCGTCGGTGAACAGTAAGTACGACAACAAGGTGGCCGTTTTGCTCGGTGACTACCTGCTTTCCCTCAGTCTTGCGCAAGCTGCGCAAACCGCCGCCTTAGAGGCCGTGGAAATCATTGCCCGCCTTGGCGGTACGCTCTCTGAGGGCGAGATTTTCCAGTTGGAGAACATCAGTCGTGAAGAACTCACCGAGACGGCGTACTTCCACATTGTGGAGCGCAAGACGGCAGCCCTCTTCTCGGCATGTGCTCAACTCGGCGCCATTTCGGCAGGTGCTACCGCGCAGCAGGTGGAAAAGGCGCGCCGTGTGGGAGAAATCATCGGCGTGTGCTTCCAAATTCGCGACGACATCTTTGACTATTTCAAGGCAGACATTGGCAAACCCACGGGCAACGACCTTCGTGAGGGCAAGTTCACCCTTCCCGCCATTTATGCCATTACAAATAACCCCTCGCCCCGCATTGCTGACCTCGTGAAGCGCGTGAAGCAGCAACAGGCCACGACCGAGGAAATTGAGGAGATTATTGAATTTACCAAGCAGCACGGCGGTATTGAATATGCCGAACAAAAGATGATGGAACTCTGCCACGAGGCGCTCCAACTGCTTTCGGATTTCAACCATGCCGAAGTGCAGGAGGCCCTGAAGCAGTATATTGCTTTTGTGGTGGACAGAAAATTATAGTTGCAGGAAGTTCCTGCACCCCCTCCGCCTTGCGGAACGTATTTATGTAATACCTGATCAAACTATGACAAACGACTGGAAAGAAAAGGGTTGTATTGACACCCCCCTCCCTGCCGGAATTGACGTGAAGGCAGAGATACGCCGCCTGTGCAGCGAGAAAAACGCTGTCATCATGGCGCATTATTATACGGAAGCCGACATTCAGGAAATCGCCGACTTCGTGGGCGACAGTCTTGCCCTTGCGCAGAAGGCGGCAACCACGGATGCTGATGTCATCGTGATGTGTGGCGTGCACTTCATGGGCGAAACGGCAAAGATTCTTTGTCCTGGTAAAACGGTCATCGTACCTGACCTCAACGCCACTTGTTCGCTGGCTGAAAGTTGCCCCGCTGATAAATTCGCAGATTTTGTAAAGGCGCACCCCGACCATAAAGTGATTTCGTATGTCAACACTACGGCTGCCACAAAGGCGGTGACTGATGTGGTGGTGACTTCCAGCAACGCCAAGCAGATTGTGGACAGTTTCCCCAAGGAACAGAAACTTATCTTTGGTCCTGACCGCAACCTCGGAGCCTATCTGAACAGCATTACCGGCCGACAGATGCTCCTTTGGGACGGTGCTTGCCACGTGCACGAGCGCTTCTCTGTAGAAAAACTCATTGCCTTGAAGCAGCAACACCCCCAGGCAAAAGTATTGGTGCATCCCGAATGTAAGGGCGCTGTGGTAAAACTCGCAGACGAGGTTGGTTCTACCGCTGCCCTGCTCAACTATTCAGCGCAGAGCGACGCAACGGAATTCATTGTCGTAACGGAGAGTGGTATTCTCTACGAAATGCAGAAGCGCAGTCCGCAGAAGACGTTCATTCCCCTGCCTCCCGAAGAGGGTTCCTCACCCTGCAACGAATGCCAGTACATGCGCATGATTACCCTCCAAAAGGTGTATAACTCGCTCCAACACTTGGCACCCACCATCGAAGTTCCTGCCGACGTAGCCGCAGCAGCCGTGAAATCTATCGACTGCATGCTCGACATCTCGGCGAAGCTGGGGTTGTAAATAGTAATTTGAAAACATCATAGATAAAAAAGGTGCGTCAAAATGCAGGTTTTGACGCACCTTTTTTGATGCCACAAAATTATTGGTGTCTGGTAAAATTTAGGGATGAAACGTAGAGACGCCACAGTATAGCGTCTCCTGACCTGCCTGGTAACAGTCTGGACGGCAAAGATACTCCGGACGGCGCTCTCCCCCTGTTCATAGGGGGAGGGGACCAGCTCTGCTGGTGAGGGGGTGCAGAAACAGTGAGTAGTTAGAAGTGAGTAGTGAGTAGTTGCCATGCGGTGCAAATCTTGCACCCCCTCACCGCCAAGGCGGTCCCCTCCCCCTATAAACAGGGGGAGAGCGCCGTCCGGAACTCACTACTCCTCCCTCCCCTCCGCATGGGACTACTCACTACTATCTACTCACTACTCACTAAATTCACCTCCGCATGGACTACTCACTACTATCTCCTCACTACTATCTTCCAAAAAGGAGGGTGCACCCTGTTGGATGCACCCTCCTTTTTGGGGAAATATGGTTTATTATTCTTCGTCGTTAGCAACAATCTTGTTCTTACCGTATGTGAGGTATGCTACGGGAGCAGCGAAGAAGATTGAAGAGAGTGTACCGAAGATGACACCGAGGATCATTGCGAACGCGAATGAGCGGATGCTGTCACCACCGAGGATGAAGATGCTGAGGAGCACGATGAGCGTAGTGAGTGAAGTAACCACTGTACGTGTGAGTGTGCTGCTCAACGAGTCATTGAAGAGGCGACTTGTAGCGCGCTTGGGATAGAGACCGAGGTATTCACGTACGCGGTCGAATACTACCACCTTGTCGTTGATAGAGTAACCGATTGCTGTGAGGATCGCACCGATGAAGGTCTGGTCCACTTCGAGTGAGAAGGGCACCCAACCCCAGCAGAGTGAGTACATACCGATGATGAGGAGGGTATCTACTGTGAGGGCTGCTACAGAACCGATTGAGAACGCTACGTTGCGGAAGCGGATCAAGATGTAGAAGAAGATAGCGATGAGCGCCAAGATGACACTTGTTACCGCAGCCTTTGCCATGTCAGCAGCTACTGAGGGACCTACCTTCTGTGCAGAGATGATAGAACCACCAGCACGGTTTTCACGATCCTTAAATGTTTCGTAGTCTGCCTGAACGAGGTTTGCACCGTGGAGCGCTTCGTAGATAGTCTGTTCTACCTGAGCGTCAGCAGTTTCTGCATCTGAATCAATGAGGTAGTTGGTTGTTACACGCACTGCCTTGTTATCCGTAGTAACGATAGAGATTACACCCACTGAAGCGTTGGGGTCAGCCGCGTTGATCTTTGCAGCAACGGCTTCGCGCACCTGTTCGGGAGTGATGTTCTTATCTTCGAGTTCGATAACGAAGTTGCGACCACCCGTGAAGTCGATACCCTTAGAGAGACCGCGCACACCGAGAGACACGAGACATACAACTACTGCTACACCAAATACGGTGAACGCTGTCTTTGACTTTTCGATGAACTTCACATGGAGGTTCTGGAGGAAGTTCTGAGAGAGCTTCGTAGCGAAAGTGAGGTTCAACCACTTGTCACGAGCGTGGAAGTGTTCGTAAACCATACGAGTCATCCATACTGCTGTAAAGAAGCTTGCGCAGATACCGATACCAAGCGTGAGGGCGAAGCCGCGGATGGGACCTGTACCGAAGTTGTAAAGGATTACGGCAGTGATGATTGATGTCAAGTTAGAGTCGAAGATAGCAGAGAATGCGTTGCTATAACCCTGTGCAAGTGCTTCCTTGATCTTCTTACCAGCGCGGAGTTCTTCCTTCGTACGTTCGTAAATAAGTACGTTAGCGTCCACCGCCATACCGAGTGAGAGCACGAGACCGGCAATACCACTCATTGTGAGGGCAGCCTGGAACGAGATGAGTACACCGAATGTGAAGAAGAAGTTGAGGATGAGCGCTGCGTTAGCCACCATACCGGGGATGAAACCGTAGTAAGCGCACATGAAGATCATCAACACTACGAAGGCAACGGCACATGCTGTGAAACCAGCTTCGATAGAAGCCTGACCGAGTGACGGACCCACTGTTTCTTCCTGAACGATCTTTGCAGGAGCAGGCATCTTACCGCTCTTCAATACGTTAGCAAGGTCGCGAGTATCGTCAGTAGTGAAGTTACCAGAGATCTGTGAGATACCACCGTTGATTTCTGTCTGAATTACGGGAGCAGAGTATACAAAACCGTCGAGCACGATTGCTACGCAACGCTTGAGGTTCTTGCGCGTAATACCAGCCCATTCACGACCACCCTGAGTAGTCATGGTCATAGAAACGATGGGGCGGTGATACTGGTCGAAGTCGTCCTTAGCATCAGCGATAACGTCACCAGCGAGGGCGGGTTCGCCATTTGTCTGCTTGAGGAGGTAGAGGGCATAGAAGTTACCAGTTTCGGGCTTTACAGACCAACCCAACTTGAGGTCCTTGGGAAGCGCAGCCTGTGCCTTGTCAGAAGCAAGGATAGCGTCTACCAATTCGCGGTCAGAACCCTTAGCATAACCGAGCACACAAGCATCGCCATACTGAGCGGGCGCGAGGTGCTGGAAGAGGGTTGTTGTAGTAGTATCAACAGGGTATTCCACCTGTGCTACAGCCTGGATAGCCGCCTGGAGTTCAGAAACGGTGTAAGTTTCCCAGAATTCGAGGTTAGCGCTACCCTGGAGGAGGTTACGCACACGTTCGGGTTCCTTAATACCGGGCATTTCCACCATGATCTGACCCATCTGACCCTTACCACGGAGAATCTGAATGTTGGGCTGTGCCACACCGAAGCGGTCGATACGTGAGCGAACTACTTCGTTAGAGTTAGCCACAGCAGCTTCTACTTCTTCCATGATAGCTTTCTTAACAGCTTCATCATCAGAAGTATAACTTACACCCTTTTCCTTGAGCTTTGTAGCGAAGATACCACCGAGCTTGTTTTCACCATTTGCTTCTTGATAAGCCTTTACGAAGAGGGTTACGAAGTCGTCATCACCCTTCTTAGCGCCTTCCTTCGCCTTTTCGATAGCAGCGAGGAGGTTAGCGTCCTTAGCGTTCTGTTCTCCAGCGAGGCTCTTTACCACATCGGGTACGCTCACTTCAAGAATAACGTTCATACCGCCCTTGAGGTCAAGACCGAGACCGATTTCGAGTTCTTCGCACTCCTTGAGGGTCTTCCAGTTGAGGTAAACCTTTTCGTTGCGCATCGAATCGAGGTAAGCGATGCCGGCGTCAACACCCTGAGTTGCTGTGATTTCAGCAGCCTTCTTTTCGTAGTGACTCGTTACGAACGAGAACGAGAAGTAGAAGCAGCAAGTCAAGAACAGCAATACGGCGATTGTTTTTACAAATCCTTTGTTTTGCATTGTGTTTGAATTATTGTTGTTTATATATATTATTAAATGTGTGAAGGGTGAAAACACACGTTTTAGACCCCCCAAAATAGCGGTTTTCTCCAAAAGTGTAATTTTCAACGTGCAAATATACAAGTTTTTTCTTAATGCGAGCGACTTAGGGTTGTGAAAAATGAAATTGAGGGGGTGAATTTAGTTAGTAGTGAGGAGAGAGTAGTGAGGAGTCCTTGCGGAGGTGAAGGGCGAGGAGTGAGTTCCGGATGGCGCTCTCCCCCTGTTTATAGGGGGAGGGGACCGCCTTGGCGGTGAGGGGGTGCAGAAACAGTGAGTAGTTAGAAGTGAGGAGTGAGGAGTTGCCATGCGGTGCATTTTTCGCACCCCCTCACCACTACGTGGTCCCCTCCCCCTATAAACAGGGGGAGAGCGCCATCCGGACTATTATTCCGCATGGACTACTCACTCCTCACTACTAACTACTCACTACTAATCTCCCCTCTGCTTCCTTCCTCAAAAAATGACGAAAAATGAAGAATAATGTTGGTGTTAACAAGTGTTAACGGATTTGGATTTCGCTTTGAAATTTTGTATCTTTGTGTTACGGAAGTGGAGATAGCCCTTGAAATCAGGGTTATCTCCACTTTTTTTGTGCCGAAAAACCCATTTTTGGGGGTAAAAAATAAGTTACCTTGTTTTTTCAAGGTTAAACAACCGGTTTTTAATGTTACTTATTCTGCGCCCCATAATAGATATTGTTGCAAGGGTGTGTAGGCAGAATGTTAATGTTTGTTAAAGTTTTCAGCGAAAAATGAGGAAAAATGAAGGAGGAAAGTGTCACAATTTTTCGCCATGGATGGTAAGCGGTAGGTAGTGAGGAGAGAGTAGTGAGGAGAGAGTAGAGAGTAGTGAGTAACCCATGCGGAGTTTTGCTCCGGACGGCGCTCTCCCCCTGTTTATAGGGGGAGGGGACCGCCTTGGCGGTGAGGGGGTGCAAGATTTGCACCGCATGGCAACTACTCACTACTCACT
>JAZTYI010000021.1:0-18359 GCA_045636885.1 Alloprevotella sp. | reverse complement strand
AAAAAAACTTGGGATACACAAGTATATTGCTAATAATCAAATAGATAACATCTCAAAAATGTGTACAAAGATTAGCTATCTTAAGGGGAGAACGCGGTATGAGACTTCCGTTAAAACAACTCAATAGGTGAAAACAATCTTGCTTTCACTTGGTATAAATAGTGTGAGACTACTCCGAATGGCGCTCTCCCCTTAAGATAGGGGGAGTACCGCCCTCGGGCGGGGAGGGGGTATGATGATGATTCTAATATTGGGTCAACTGCTATATCATTACTTAAATAAAAATGTGCCAATTATTCTTTGATTAACAAAATTATACATAAATTTGCCATGTCTTTCGGTAGCAACTGAGCAGAGGCGCAGCGTCCACGCCGAAACCTTTAGCAGATTTCTCCAAATGAGAATCAAGGTTAGAGGTGGTAGGGTGGGATAAGGAAAGACTGACATATAAAAGGCGTTTACTTACGCATTGTTTAAGACGTTCTGAAATCTAGCAAATTTACAGTATCATTGTCTTGAGCTTTGCAACGGTAGATGTCCATTGGGTGTGGTTTTATCAACCATTCAGTAACTGCCATAAGTGTATCCCTTTGGATGCAAGCATGGAGTGTATTGGGTGGTATTCAAATAAATCATATTCGGCGTGGACTCTAGCGTTGTCTGTTCAACAATGATGGGCAATTGCTAGAGCCTCAGAACGTGGAACGGACAATCGTTGGTTCCACGTCTTTTTTGTGTTCTTATAGCAAATTGAATAAACTTCAACACTTAATATACAATTTATTATGTACAAACTTAAATCTTTAGTGCTTACAGTAATTGGATTACTATGCTGTATGAGCGTGAGTGCCCACGATTTTGAGGTGGGTGACATTTATTACAAAATTACTTCGTCATCAGACAAGACGGTGGAGGTGACTTATCGCGGAGACCACGACTATGATTTTCTAGAATATTCCGATGGTGTTACCATTCCCGAAACAGTGATCTATAATGGTATCACCTACCGCGTGACCAGCATTGGGGATAATGCGTTCAAAAATTGCTCGGGTCTGACTTCCGTGGTGATACCAAACAGTGTGACCTGCATTGGTGCAGCGGCTTTCTATCGTTGCTCTGGTTTGACTTTTGTGGAGATTCCGAATAGTGTGAGCAGCATAGGGGGCGGCACTTTCTATGGTTGCTTAGGTTTGACATCCGTGAAAATGGGTAACAGCGTGACAAGCATTGGGGCTCAAGTTTTCTATAATACCGCATGGTATAATAATCAACTTGATGGAGTAGTATATATGGATAATTATTTAATAGGATATAAAGGAAAAATGCCTTTAAATACATCTATTGAGATTAAGGATGGTACGTTGCTGATTGCTGCATCAGCATTCTATTTGTGCTCAGGATTGAAATCTGTGGAGATTCCGAATAGCGTGACCCGCATTGGGGAGCATGCTTTCCAAGAATGCTCAGGTTTGACTTCTGTGGAGATACCGAATAAGGTGACCAGCATTGGGGATGGAACATTCTATGGTTGCACTAGTTTGACTTATGTAGAGATTTCTAATAGTGTAACCAGCATTGGGGCTTCTGCTTTTTCAGAATGCACAGGTTTGACTTTAGTGAAGATTCCGAATAGTGTGAACAGCATTGGGGATGAAGCTTTCTATCATTGCTCAGGTTTGACTTCTGTGGAGATCCCGAATAGTGTGAACAGCATTGGGGAGCATGCTTTCCAGAAATGCTCAGGTTTAACTTCCGTGGATATTCCGAATAGCGTAACCAGCATCGAGAGGGCTACTTTCGCTGAATGCTCAGGTTTAACTTCCGTGAAGATTCCTAACAGTGTGACCAGCATTGGGGAAGCAGTTTTCTCTTATTGCTCAGGTTTGACTTCCGTAGAGATTCCTAATAGTGTGACGAGTATTGGGGATGGTGCTTTCGAAAGTTGCTCAGGTTTGACTTCCGTGAAGATTCCTAATAGTGTAACCAGCATTGGGGATGAAACATTCTATCGTTGCTCAGGTTTGACTTCTGTGGAGATTCCGAATAGTGTAACCAGCATTGGGTCTTCTGCTTTTTCAGAATGCATAGGTTTGACTTCTGTGAAGATTCCGAATAGTGTGACTAGCATTGGGGTTGCTACTTTCTGTCGTTGCTTAGGTTTGACATCTGTGGAGATCCCGAATAGTGTAACCAACATTAGGGAGCATGCTTTCTTAATTTGCGATAACTTAAATAGCATCACTTCTTTAAATCCAATTCCTCCATTGATTCCGTATAATGCATTCTCTAATTATGATGCGACATTATACGTTCCATTTGGCGCAAAGACTGCTTATAGCGAAGCGGAATATTGGAAGGACTTTACAAATATTGAAGAGTTAGAACCATCAATTTATGAACTAACAGATGGAGAAGAGTACAACGAAGCGTCTGATATGACAGTTGAAACCTTAACCTACACTCGTACTCTCCCCAACCTCCATTGGAATGCGCTTTACTTGCCTTTCAAGGTGCCCGTGGAAATGTTGACTGATAACTATGACGTTGCTTACTTCAACAACATGCACGCTTATGACCGAGATAATAATGGTCAGATTGATGAAATGGATATGGAAATTATGCTCTTGACTGAGGGCACTTTGCACGCCAACCATCCCTATTTCATTCGTGCAAAGAATGACGCTGCTAAGGAACTGAATATTGAACTTACTGATGCTACGCTTTACACTACACAGGAAAATAGTTTGACTTGTTCTTCTGTTTACCTTAACTATGAGTTGAAGGGTATTTATACACAGCGCACAGCGGCAGAACTTACTGATTGCTATGCCATCAACACCAGCGGTGCATGGTCGCCCATTGCAACAGGTTCTTACCTCAATCCCTTCCGCCTCTACTTGAAGATTACGAGCAGAGATGGTTCTCCCGTAGAAGTAGCACCAAGCGCTTTGCAGTCGATTCGCATTCGCTTGAAGGGTGATTACACTACTGATATTGATGAAGTAGAAACCCAAACTACTGATGCTACAATCATCTACGACCTCAGCGGTCGCCGCGTAGAAAATCCGGGTAAGGGCATTTACATCGTGAATGGCAAAAAGGTCGTTTTAAAATAATTTCAAATCACCATACTGTATGAAGAAACAAACATATAAATCTCCCCAACTTCGTGTAGTAGAAATGAACGTTGAAGGTCTCATTGCTACGAGCGACCGTATTCCTATGGATCCCAACCCAGGCACCCCCGCAACAAACAAGTATGAAGGCGCTTGGAGCTGTTCACAATGGGAAAAAGATGCCGAATAATTTTCTCATAAAATTATAGTTAAAGTTTAGAAGAGTCCCCTCCTGACACAATGTTGTTAGGAAGGGATTTTTGTTTCTCTTGAGAGCACACACTTGCGTTTTGCTTGAGAATAGGAATAGGAATTTTACTCTTCTAATTGGTTGGTTTCTGAGAAGTTCAGGCATCATCCGCGGCGCCATCCTTTCTTTTCTATTTGAACAAATTTTTCGCAAAATAAATTTGCATTGATTTTCAACCAGTTACCTTATTTTTGCGCCCCTAAATCGTTAAAAAGGTGGAGATAATGGGGCGTAGTTCGCGTATTTTCAGTCGGGTTGAGGTTTGCTTCAGAATTTTAAAATCTCGGGTCAAAAAATTCAAGGTCCTTAACTCTTGTCATCAGAATTTAGACTCGAAATATTTAACTTTATTTAAGAAAATTTAACGCGCATATCTCACGCAGAAAAATCTACAAGTAACCATTTTAAAATTGTTAGTAAGATAATTTGAAAAAGGTTACTAATAGTTTTTACAAAATCCCATACATTGCTTGAAGAATTTGTCTTGCAATAAGCTAATAATCAGAGGGATACAAAAGGAGGCATTACCCGTATGGATAATGCCTCCTTTTCTGCACTGCAAAGATAATGTATTTTTCAGCGAAATCCAAATCCCGTTTTTTAGGGCAAACGTGGGGAGGAGATCGGGTATGGCGAAAAATTGTAACAAACTGGGGGGGGCAAATAGATGAAAATGCGGGTGACGCGCCCTGCCGTGCTAAGGGATAGAAGCGATTGATACGGCTATACGAACTGCACGACAAGCATTTTTACAAACATCCCAATAATGACTGCACAGTAAACAACCTTAAGGGCGGTGGTCAGCACGAAGGCGAGGAACGACATGAATGCCACCTTGAGGGCGGTGGCGAAGGGTGTGCTTACAAGGAGTTCGCCGAGAAGCGCACCGATGAAGGGACCGAAGATAAGTCCGAGAGGACCGAAGAAGAAACCCACGATGAGTCCTGCGGTGGCGCCGCGGATGCCCGCCTTTGTGCCCTTCCCAAACTTCGTCAGCCACACGGGGGCAACATAGTCTAAAATGGTAATGAGTATCATCAGGATGCCCATCACGACAAGCATCAAGGTGGAGACGTCATCGCGGTTGAATAACCACATCATCCAAAGGGTGATGTAGGAAAGCGGAGGACCAGGAAGGGCGGGGACTATGGCGCCCACTAAACCGATGATGGCGAAGATAGCGCCGAGGATTATGAACCAGTATTCCATAGGGGTAGCGTACATTCTACAGTGTACGAAGTACAACTGCCAAGTGTTTTAAGTAGAATGTATAATCGATTGGTATTTTGACTACAAAATTGGAGATTTCTTTTTAAATCTAAGGAAGGGAAGGGGTAAAATGTTTGCAATAAAAAAAAAGATGTATCTTTGCAACCTATGAAGTATTCTGTAATTATCCCCGTTTACAACCGCCCCGATGAGGCGCAGGACTTGCTGGAAAGTTTGACGCAACAGACGTGTCAGGACTTTGAGGTGATTGTGGTAGAAGATGGTTCCACGGTGCCTTGCAAAGAGGTGGTGGACCAGTTCTGCGACCGCTTGGATGTGAAGTATTTTACGAAACCGAATAGCGGACCTGGGCAGACGCGCAACTATGGTGTAGCGCGTGCGGCGGGGGAATATGTATTGATATTGGACTCCGACGCCGTGTGTCCCCCCAACTACATCGCCGAGGTAGAAGCGGAATTGCAGGCAAACCCTTGTGATGCGTTTGGCGGTCCCGACCGTGCGCACGAGAGTTTTTCGCCCATGCAAAAGGCGATTAACTATGCGATGACTTCATTCTTCACCACGGGAGGCATTCGTGGGGGTAAGAAGAAAATGGATAAGTTCTACCCCCGCTCCTTCAATATGGGGGTACGTAGGGAAGTTTACAACGCACTCAATGGTTTCAGCGAAATGCGCTTTGGCGAGGACATCGACTTCTCGACCCGCATTTTCAAGGGCGGTTATGCGTGTCGCCTGTTCCCCGAAGCATGGGTGTGGCATAAGCGCCGTACGGACCTTAAGAAGTTCTTCAAGCAAGTTCACAACTCGGGAATTGCGCGCATTAACCTTACGAAGCGCCATCCAGGAACGTTGAAACTCGTGCACCTACTTCCTGCCGTGTTTACCCTTGGAGTAATCTTCTTGCTGTTAGCGTTCATAGTGGGACTCGTGCTTGTCGGAGCAAATCTGTTTGCCATTTTGGCAAGTGCCACAGGCGGAACCTCCGTGAGTATGCTTTGGGTGGGAACCTTCCTTGGAGTGATGATTAGCATCTGTGCGCTAACCCCTCTTATTCTTTATAGTCTGCTGATTTTTGTGGATTCCCTCCGTCAGAATCATTCTGCAAAAGTTGCAGCGCTCAGTATCCAAGCCTCCTTTGTGCAACTTACGGGTTACGGCACAGGTTTCCTTCGCGCTTGGTGGGAACGTTGTGTGTTGGGCAGAGGAGAGTTTGAGGCGTTTAAGAAGAATTTTTATAAGTAAGGTTATAAGGTTGTGAAGGCGCTTTGCTTTAAGGTTTTAAGGGAGGCGACTAAAGGTCTTTAGAGTCTTTAAGGTCATTAAGGACTCTAAGGTCAATGACGCACGGGTTAGTCATCCCCCGCATGGACCTTAAAACCTCATAACCTTAAAGCCTTATAACCTTCGTCAATTCATGGACCACTCAAAACTAACCATCGCCCAATGGGCGGAAGAAGATAAACCGCGCGAGAAGCTTGAGGCGCTCGGGGCGGAGGCGCTGAGCAAGGCGGAACTGCTGGCGATTCTGATTGGTTCGGGGTCGGCAGATGAAGATGCTGTGGCACTGACGAAACGTATTCTTGCCGACGTGGGGGATAACCTCTATGAATTGGGCAAACTCTCGATTACGGACTTGCAGCGCTACAAGGGCATCGGTCCCGCAAAGGCAATTACCATCAAGGCGGCTTGTGAGCTCGGGAAGCGCCGGTCGGAAGAAAAGGCGCGTGAGCGCAAGAAGATTGACTCTGCACAGGCGGCGGTTGATCTACTTAAAGAATATATGCGCGACCTGACGCATGAGGAGTGCCACGCCATACTGCTGGACATTTCGCTGAAACTTATTGATACCGTACTCGTGGGTAAAGGCACAACGGATGCGTCGCTCGTTGACGTTCGCCACGTGCTTCGCGAAGCCATCCTCCGCAAAGCATCGCGCATCATTCTCTGCCACAATCACCCGTCGGGAAATCTTACCCCCAGCAGACAGGATGACCAACTTACGCAACGCCTGAAACTTGCGGCGGAACACCTGCAAATCCCCCTCATTGACCATATCATTATTTCTTCCGAAGGGTATTATAGTTACTCGGAGGAAGGGAAAATATAACGTGAGGTTTTAAGGTTGTTAGGGCGCTTCGCTTTAAGGTTTTAAGAAGGGACACGACAGGTCTTTAGAGTCTTTAAGGTCTCTAAGGTCGAAAAGACACACAGGTAAGTCAGACCCGCATGGTCCTTAAAACCTCATAACCTCAAAACCTCACACCTCACACCTCACACCTCACAAACTAAACAAACTATGACTCCAGAAGAAAGGCTCCAAATAGAAGAGCGCATTATTGACGTGCTCAAAACGGTTTATGACCCTGAAATTCCCGTGGATATTTATGCCTTGGGATTGATTTATAAGATTGACCTCAACGACGATTATTCCGTTGACATAGACATGACCCTTACGGCACCCAACTGCCCTGCGGCAGACTTCATCGTAGAAGACGTGCGCATGAAGGTGGCGGGTATTCCGCAAATCACGGACGCCCGCGTCAATCTCGTGTTTGAACCCGAGTGGGACAAGGATATGATGTCGGAAGAGGCGAAGTTGGATCTTGGATTTATGTAAGTTGTAAATAAGTTAACAAGTTGACGAGTAAACGAGTAGACAAGATGGTCACAGAGATAAACGATAGGTTTCTCCTTCTGACACAATTTTCTCAAATCATCCCCTTCGTTTACTCGCCTACTAACAACGTGAACAACGCTACCCTTCTTGTCTACTCGCCTACTAAAAACTCGTCTACTAAAAACATAATATTTTAGGAGAGTAAACGAGTTGACGAGATGGTTACACATCTCAACTGCTAAAACACTTGTACCTCCACAAACTTTCTCGTCTACTCGTTTACTAAAAACTCGTCTACTAAAAAATGAAACCCATATATTTTCTCTCCGATGCTCACTTGGGCAGCCGTGCGATTCCCCACGCACGCACTCAGGAGCGCCGACTTGTAAATTTCCTTGACAGCATCAAGCATAAGGCGGGTGCTGTCTATCTGTTGGGAGACATGTTTGACTTCTGGCACGAGTATAAACTTGTTGTGCCCAAGGGCTACACGCGCTTCTTGGGCAAGATTTCGGAGCTCACCGACATGGGCGTGGAGGTGCATTTCTTCATCGGCAATCACGACCTTTGGGTGGGCGATTACTTGGAGAAGGAATGTGGGGTAATTCTGCATCGTGAGGGACTCGTTACGGAACTCTACGGAAAGACGTTTTACCTCGCTCACGGCGATGGACTGGGCGACAACGACTGGAAATTCAAATGGTTGCGCCGCTTGTTTCACAACAAAATCTGCCAGTGCCTCTTCGCCTCCGTACACCCTCGCTGGGGCATGGACTTCGGACTGGCGTGGGCAAAACACAGTCGCTTGAAGCGTAAGGACGGTGTCGAGCCTCCCTATATGGGTGAAGATAAGGAGCACCTTATTATCTACGCCAAGGACTACTTGAAGACGCACCCCGACATCAATTACTTCGTTTTTGGGCACCGCCACATCGAGCTCGACCTTATGCTCAGTCGCACGGCACGCGTGGCCATCCTGGGCGACTGGATCTCCCTCTTCTCCTATGCTGTGTTTGACGGCGAGCACTTCTTTATGGAGCAGTATATTGAGGGGGAAACGGAACCCTGATAAAGAGTAAAGATAAAAGAGTAAAGAGTAAAGACACCCCTCCGGACTACAACCACCTTTCACTTTACTCCTATCTCCCCCACAAGGTTTCTTCACTCTTTACTCTTTTATCTTTACTCTTATATCTTTACCCTAAAGTCTTCCGCATGGAAACTTTACTCTTTACTCTTTTATCTTTACTCTAAAGTTCATGTTCTTAGAAGCAAAAAACATACACAAGTCCTTTGCCAAGCACACGGCGCTGAACGATGTCAGCATTCAAGTGCCGCGTGGCAAGGTTTTTGGTTTGCTCGGACCTAACGGTGCGGGCAAAACTACCCTTATCCGTATCATCAACCGCATCACCATGCCCGACCAGGGGGAAGTTATTTTTGACGGTGCGCCCATTCGTCCCGAGGATGTGGCACGCATCGGCTACCTTCCCGAAGAGCGCGGACTTTATAAGAAAATGAAGGTGGGCGAACAGGCGATTTACCTTGCCCAACTCAAGGGACTTTCGGCCAGTGAGGCACGCAAGCGCCTGAAGATGTGGTTTGAGAAATTTGGCATCATGCCTTGGTGGGACAAGAAGTTGGAAGAACTCTCCAAAGGGATGCAGCAAAAGGTGCAATTCATCATCACCGTGCTCCACGAACCGCCCTTGCTCATTCTTGACGAACCCTTCTCGGGCTTTGACCCCGTGAATGCCGAACTCCTCAAACGCGAGATTTTGGAACTCCGCGACAAGGGGCACACCATTATCTTCTCTACCCACAACATGGCGTCGGTGGAAGAAATTTGCGACAACATTGCCCTCATCAACCACTCGAAGGTGGTGCTCCAAGGTAATGTGGAGGAAATTCGCCATCAATACCGTTCGGGCATTTACGAAGTGTCAGGAGTAGGAAGTGACTTGCTCCAAACTTGTGCAGACTATGAAGTTATTGACCACCACCGCGTAGGTACCGTTGACCACTACCAACTGAAGAAGTCGGACGCCCTAACAAATGCCGAACTCATCCGCTTGATCAGCGAGAAGATGGACGTGCGTTTGTTTAACGAAAAACTACCTACGATGCACGAGATTTTCTTGAAGGTTGTGGGAGAAAGTGAGTAGTGAGTAACGAGTAGTGAGTAGTGAGTAATACCATGCGGGGAAATCACTTGACAGGTACGGACGCACGGTTCGTGCGTCCTAACTCAATCGGTTTTTCCTGCCGTTCGATCTATTCCTCGTATATATTTAGGACGCACGAACCGTGCGTCCGTACCTTTCAAGTGGAATCCTGCTCGCTTACCTCGGTGCCCTTCTCGTCTACTCGTACCTTGTTAACTCGTTAACTAAAAAAACTATGTCCAAAATTCTAATCATCATACAGCGCGAATTTCTTACGCGCATCCAAAAAAAGTCGTTTATTATCCTCACCATCCTCATGCCCTTTATCATTGCAGCGGTGGCGGTGGCACCTTTGTTGCTGGCTTCTATTAAAGACGACACGCAGCATACGGTAATGCTAGTGGATAAGACGCTTAAATATGCCCCTCTCTTTGAAGACAATGAGAGTTACCATTTCGTGACGGCACCTGATGTGCTTCCCGAGTTTCGCGAAGAAGACGCGAATGTCAAGGCGGTGATTCTTATCAGCGAAGACTTGGTGGAAAATCCCAATGCCCTGAAGATGTATTCGTCAGAGGAAGTGCCTGCCGACTTGCAACGCCTCACGGAGGACATTCTTTCCGAAAAGGTGCGCGCGGATAAGCTTGCCAGTTACAATGTGGAAGGACTGGAAGAAATCATTGCCAGCGCCGAGGTGAACATCAGTGCGCAAACCGTAAAGTGGACGGATGATGGCGGCGAAACCTCTTCTAATTCAGGCATAGCCCTGGGGGTAGGTTTTCTGTTTACCTTCATGATTTACATGTTCGTCATGTCCTACGGTGGCATGGTGATGCAAGGTGTGATGGAAGAGAAGACCAACCGCATCATGGAGATTATCGTGTCGAGCGTCAAACCCTTCCAACTCATGATGGGTAAGATAATCGGCATCGCCCTCGTGGGATTTGTGCAAATCGCCATTTGGGGCGTGATGCTTACTGCTATTCTTACGGCAGTGTCTTTCATTATGGGCACTCCCGAAGTAGCAACTCCACCGACAATGATGGGTGGCGATGCTGCGATGCAGACGGTCGTAGCGGAAGCACAAGCGGGCAATCCGATTACAGAAATTCTCGGGGCACTCCCCATCGTGGAACTCCTCATCATGTTTGTGCTTTACTTCATCGGGGGTTACTTGCTCTATGCCTCTTTCTTTGCAGCCGTAGGTGCCAGCATCAATGCACAGGAAGACAGTTCGCAATTCATGATGCCCGTCATTCTTATTATGATCTTCGGACTTTACGCCGCACTCTACGGTGCTGAAAATCCCGACGGTCCCTTGGCTTTCTATGCCTCTATCTTCCCGCTCACTTCGCCCATCGTCATGATGGTGCGCATCCCCTTTGGTGTTCCCCTTTGGCAAGAACTCCTCTCGCTCGCCCTCCTCTATGCCTCTGCCATCTTCATCGTATGGATGAGCGGACGCATCTATCGCGTGGGCATCCTGATGTACGGCAAGAAGCCTACGGTGAAGGAGATTTTGAAGTGGATAAGGTACTCTTAAAAAAGGTACGAGTTTATAGGTACAAGTAAACGAGAGGCCATGCGGAAGAGTTCTCGTTTATCTCTGTATCCCTCTTGTCTACTTGTCAACTCGTTTACTTCAAGTCCCTATGATCGCAATCATACACCCCAACACCCTGGCGGCACTCGGTCTTGCCAGCATCATAGAAAAAATCATGCCGATGGCAGAGGTAACCTGCTTCTCGGGATATGCAGAATTGGAAGAGTCGGAAGGTCGATTCTTCCACTACTTCATCTCCCCCGAGGTGCTGATTGAGAATGCGCAGTTCTTCCTCACGCACATCCGCCAAACGATTGTGTTGGTGGAAGGTGGGGAGCGCAGCAGACTGCCCCGCGACTTCCGCACCCTCAACTGCAATCAGAGCGAGGAGCAACTCACCCACGCCTTCATCCGCTTAGCAGAAATGGCACACGGAAAGCATACGCAGCACCCCTCGGTGTCGCAAATCCCCACGCACCCTCAAGAACTGCAAACCTCTCCCCTATCGCAACGTGAAATTGAGGTGCTCCAACTCCTTACGAAGGGACTTATCAACAAAGAAATCGCCGACCGCCTCTGCGTAAGCCTTCCGACCGTCGTGACCCACCGCAAAAACATCACCGACAAGCTCGGCATCAAAAGTGTTTCGGCACTCACAGTTTACGCTCTGACGCATGGACTGATAAAGGTGGAAGATATCTAAAACTATCTCCCCATCATTTCAAATTATCTCCCAATGAGAAAAACCTAACTCACTAATATTTTTTACTATGAAGCATTTGACAAAAAACATGTTCCTTTGCGGAGCAATTTTATTTGGCATGGCATCCTGCACAAGTGTTACGCCCGACGCTGGTGAAGAAGCGGTATTGATTCACAAGCCTTACATCTTTGGTTCGGGCGGTGTAGATGATACTCCCGTTGAAACAGGTTTGAAATACACGTGGTTCTCAACTTCTTACGTTACTGTGTCCATGCTTCCCCAGAAGTTTGATGAAAAACTGGACGATGCCACATCCAATGACAATACCCTCTTGGACTTTAACACGCAGATTCAGCTTCAGGTGCAAGACAACAAGTCGCCCATCTTGATTAAGAACTACGGTGAAAATTGGTATGAGAATGTCATCCAGGAGCAGTACCGCAACATCGTGCGTGGTTACATCTCTAACTTTGGTCCGTTTGACCTCATGAGTAACCGCGAAGTGCTTGACTCCATCAACATTGCGGTGAAGAGAGACATGGAAAATTACATCGCTTCGCTCAGCAAGAAGCACGGTATTCTCCCCGTTGACGTAGTGAACGTAGTCATCGGTCGCGCCCTTCCCAACGAAAAGCAGAAGGCAGAAATGGACAACACCGCTGCTGCCACACAGGCGAAGCGCACGGAAGAATCTCGCCGCGAGATGCTCGTAGCGCGTGAAGCCGCAGAACGCCAGCGCGCTATTGCCGACAAGGCATACCAGAAGGAACTCGGACTCTCTACCGAACAGTTCATCGAACTCCGCGCTTGGGAAATCATTGCTGAAAAGCAGGGCGCTAATATTGACGTGCTCTTCGACGCTGGTGGTACCAATAAAATGTGGAATGTACGCCGATAAGTACTCGGGTACCACAAATTGATTGCGTTTTAGCCACGAATGACACGAAACTACACGAATACCATTCGGCACAAAACACTCCGCAGGGCATTCGTGAACATTAGTGCTATTCGTGGTTTAAATAAAAAAACAGATTTGGGGTTAACCACCAATAACACGAATCGACACAAATACCATTCGGCACAAAACACTCCGCAGGGCATTCGTGAAGATTAGTGCTATTCGTGGTTAAACAAACATTCCGAATGCCCCAATTCGAGGTTTTAACCACAAATGACATTAGTGTTCTTGGGTGGTTGAACTAAAATAGCACGGTTTCTTGCTTAAAAAGGCATTGAATTTCAACAGAAATTCTTAACTTTGCGCCCGAAAATTAGTAACAAACGGATTTTAAGGTTTTAAGGTCGCTGCGCTTAAAGTTTTTTAGGTCATAAGACCTTGCAATCACAAACCTAACTACAACCTCATAACCTTAAACCTCACAACCTCAATTTTATTATGATTAAATCACAAGACATTAAGAAGGGCACTTGCATCCGCCTCGACGGTAAGCTCTACTTCTGCATCGACTTCCTCCACGTTAAGCCTGGTAAGGGTAACACTATCATGCGTACCACTTTGAAGGACGTAGTTTCTGGTCGTGTACTCGAAAAGCGCTTTAACATCGGTGAAGCTCTCGAAGATGTTCGCGTAGAACGTCGTCCCTACCAGTACCTCTACATGGAAGGCACTGACTACATCTTCATGAACAACGAAACATTCGAACAAATTCCTATCGCTAAGGACCTCATCACTGGCGTAGAATACATGAAGGAAGGCGACACAGTTGAAGTAGTAAGCGACTCTTCTACAGAAACAGTTCTTTACGCTGAAATGCCCGTTAAGACTCGTCTTCAGATTACTTACACAGAACCCGGTCTCCGTGGCGACACTGCAACAAACACGCTCAAGGACGCAGTTGTTGAAACTGGCGCTAAGGTTCGCGTTCCCCTCTTCATTGAAGAAGGCGAAATCATCGAAATCGACACGCGCGATGGTTCTTACCAGAACCGCGTAAAGGCATAATTGCTTAGAATATAAGCATGCAAAAAGGTGCACTTTGACGGTGCACCTTTTTTTGTGTATTTAAGCGAGAAAGAGGTTCTATTTTTACTTCACATACACCTTCTTTCCTTCGTGTATGTACACCCCTTTCTTGGCGGGTTTCGACGTCAGCATTCTTCCTGTTACATCATAGTAATGCTTACCCTTACGCGCATCTGTAGGTAGGAGGTTTATCCCTGTTGTTCCTTGCTGGTTAATCGCTTCAAATTTCTTCACATCGGCATTCTCTATCTCGCCAGTAGTTTGATTGATGAGCAACACGATGATTTCGATATTCTCCTTGTTTTGAATATTGTCGGGAAGATGAAGAGTATAGGTATATTCGTAATCCGTTTTACCCAACGGACTTTCTGGAACACTTCCTGGTTCGCCATCTACATTAGAGATGCTACGCGCAACATGGTCGTGAAACATATAAACACTACTCGGTTCATTTTCAAATCCGCCCATAGCTACATCCCCAGAATAAGCATTTCGTTGCATATAGGGACCTACTCCGTTTTCCGTGACGGCATAGGCAATTCGAAACTCACCCTCCATATCCTGCGCGAAGCGCGTTGTAGTATGAATCAACACCTTTGTTTGCGCCTCATCCTCCCACGTTGCTTCCATCAGTATTCTCGCACGTGCTTTGTCTATTTCAAATTGATAGTAATTTTCAAGCGCCGTTTGATTGGGATCAATCTCATGCTTGCGGTTCATCGTGGCCTTAGGTAACCCACCGTTAATGCGCCACAACATATAAATGTACGAAGGAGAATACATGTCATCGTCATGCATGGCTATGCCAATAAAGTTATTGGGATACTTTTCATACATCGTGCGAAATCCCACAATGGACCGCGGACACCATTGACACCACGTGGCCGTTCCTTTCTCTACAACAACCTTGCGTTCGTATGTTTCTACCTCATCCGTGGCAAAACCAGGAAGGGCAAAGAGTGAGGCGCCTAAAAGGGTAAGTGAGGTGAGTAAGTGTTTATGTTTCATAAATAGCATGTTAAGACATTGTTACGGAGCAAAATTACAAAATCTCTGAGATAGAAACAAACAGACGCCACCTATTTGCTAATAGATGGCGTCTATATACTCTGATTTTTAAGCTATGTGAGAATGCACAATTATTGCAACTATAATGCTGTTACCTCCATTTCTTTAGTGAAAAGGTGCTCTCAATTTGTTCCTCAAGGCGATCGGGGATGTTGACAAAGAAATCCATCCCCGTCAGTTCCTCAATGGCATCAACCGTAGTGGCAGTCTCCGTCATATTTTGCTTGGCGTTAGAGTTGGCATAGTAGAAACCAATCGCCTTTTCCTCGCCCTCACGCATGGAGAGCACCACCTTGAAGAATCCTTCAGGAACGGTGACTGAAAGGTCTCTGCCGATAGTCTTGTGCTTCGCGCCCTTATACACGGGACCGCACACGACATAGACACTTCCTTCGCGCTTTGCCCAACGGCGACAAGCACTTTCCAGAGTTTCCCAACCTCCGGCATTCAGCGTGTGGGTTTGCGGACAGATGTTGCTCATCAGGAAACAGTCGTGCATCGCCTTTGAGTCCCACTTCATATCTGCCGCCGGCGCCATGTGGCCACGGTCATAACCCGAACCCGTATAGTCCGAATGCTTCACCTGATGATTGGCGGGAATCAAGGGGTCGGGTTCAAAATCATTGGCACGCGGCAATGTTCCCTTGGCTTCGTCAGCCGTGAGTTCCCACGCCACCCAATTCGGATTGTTGTGCTCACGGTTAAAGGAGAGCGTAAATCCCGTGTGCTCCACAATGCGCTCAGGAGTATGCTTGAGGCGCGCGGGAAGTTCAAGATGACGAACCGACTGTCGAGCGCTGGACGAAGATGCTTCTTCAGCCTTCTTCGCTAATTGTTTTTTTTTACCTCCTTCTCTACCGTCTTTTTGATGCGCTTCGCTTCATCAGAAATTTTATCTTCGGCGTCTTCAAGGGCATCTTCAGCTTCTTCAAGGGCATCTTCGGCAAATTCTGCCGCTTCATCAGCCACGTCTTCTATTTCATCCATGACGTCTTCCCACTGGTTGCCCAATTTGCCCTTCTTTTCATCACAACTCACCAAGGAGGTTGCAAAGAGGGTCAAAATCATAAATGTAAGTTTCTTCATAAGAGGGTATGATTTAAATGTATGTAAGTTTAATCCTTGTTTTTACACTCCGCACAAACGCCTTTCAAGACAAAATTGGCGGCGTTAAGCGTGAAGCCTTCGGGCAAAACGACCTCGGGCACTGCCACATCGTGAAGACAAAGGGTGCGTTGGCACTGCTCACAATAGAAATGTACGTGAAAGTCCGACAACTGGTGCTCATGCTCTTCCCCACACCGGCAGTGCTCTTCACAAAGGGCGAATTTTGTTTGCCCGCTACCGTCTTCTACTTGATGAACAATGTGTTCGTCCAAGAAGAGATTAAGCGTGCGGAATATGGAGGAACGGTCCACCGTCTGCATTTCCGCCTCGAGCGACATGAGCGACACGGCGCAGTCCTTCTGTTGCAGGGCACGCAACACCAGAATTCGCACGGGAGTCGGACGAATGCCACGAGCATTAAGTATTTCTTCTGCTGAGGAGGTCATAAGGGGAATGGTGTTGGAGTGAAATAACAAGAGCAGCCACCAAACGTTCCTTCGGCGCTGCTCTGTTTATGCTAACCGTGTTATTGCTCTACAACCTCTACACAATCGGCAAGGCGCTTTGCTTTATCACGTACATCATCAAGATTGCCATCAAGCGGCGCATTTACTACAACAACCCCCATGCGGCGGCCCACGCGTGTAGTGGGTTTACCAAAGATGCGCAGGTCGGCATCTTCTTCGCAAGTGAGTTCGAGACCTTTATACGCAGGTGCATTTTCGCTGGCAAAGGTTGAGAGAATCACGGCACTCGCCCCGATGCGCATCTGCTTGATGCAGGGGATGGGCAAACCGAGCGCAGCACGCAGGTGGAGTTCAAACTCGTTGAAGTTTTGCGTTCCGGCAAGCGTCACCATACCCGTGTCGTGCGGACGGGGTGAAAGTTCGGAGAAGTACACCCCATTTTCATGAGAGAGGAAGAATTCTACGCCCCAAAGGCCGGCACCAGTGAGTGCTTCAGTCACCTTGGCAGCCATTTCCTGCGCTTCCTTCAAGTGCTCAGGTGCAATTGCTGCAGGCTGGAAACTTTCGCGGTAGTCGCCACCCTTCTGCACGTGTCCGATGGGAGGACAGAAGAGTGTAGGACCGCCCTTCTGCGTTACTGTAAGGAGGGTGATTTCGCTGTCAAACTTGATAAACTCTTCGATAATCAATTCCTTAAGGTCACCACGACTGCCCGAGATGCCGTATTCCCAAGCGTGTTGCAAATCGTCAGCGCTCTTCACTACGCTCTGCCCCTTACCCGATGATGACATCAGGGGTTTTACCACACAGGGGAAACCAATTTTTTCAGAAGCCTCTTTGAGTTCCTCAAAAGTCGTTGCGTAGAAATACTTAGCAGTCTTCAATCCCATCTCCTTCGCAGCAAGGTCGCGAATGGCCTTACGATTCATCGTGAAGTTTACGGCACGCGCAGAGGGAGTCACCTGAATGCCTTCAGCCTCAAAGTCGTATAGACGCTCCGTGCGGATGGCTTCAATTTCAGGCACGATGATGTCGGGGCGGTGCTTACGCACAGCATTTTCAAGCGCCTCGCCATCGAGCATAGAGAAAACTTCAAACGCATCTGCCACCTGCATCGCAGGAGCATCGGGGTAAGAATCACAAGCGATAACGTGCTGACCAAGGCGCTGTGCCGCAATGGTGAATTCCTTACCGAGTTCACCGCTACCAAGAAGAAGGATTTTTTTCATAAGTGTGTATCAACGAGTCCTACCGACCCATTCTTGAATGTTGTATAGTCCGAATAAAATAAAAGCAACGCAATTACTGCGTTGCAAATATATAAATAAAAAATGAGTTACGTGCTTTATAGGGGGCACTTCATGCAGAAAACTTTCTGCCGCCAACTATGATTTCAGGAGCACCACGGATTTCTTACCACACTCCGTAGCAAAACTCGCCACCTCCAACTCGGGATTCTTCGGGCGATAGGCACGTGCAAAAGCGCGTAAATTGTTCAGCACACGAGCGCTGGGTTGTGTCATAATAGGTGTAGAATCATTCATAGGCAAATACAGTTTTTATTCATTCCTATTGATTAAACGCAACGAACCGAGGATTAGTATATTGAAGGGAGAAAAAAAGTTTTGGTAATAATACAGTTATTGCGTTTTCTTTCCCACCACTCTCTCGGTTGGAGAAGGACGCACGGACGTACGTCCCTACCTGCCAAGTGGCAACATCTATGTTAAAAAGGCAATAATGTGGCAGTTACTTGCGTGACCTTGGGTTGCTTTACAATGTGATATCAATCTTAATATATCTTGGTAATGACGCCGAAGGTGTCATGAAACTTCAACTTGGGTCAACTGCTATATTATCCCCTTTATTTTTGCCCCCCTATCCATAATATCTAACTCCCTCTCCCTCATTTATTACATGACACTAAGTTCTAATAGGTCAACCCTATGTTGCGCCAAAATAAATCCAATTACTAGTGATGCGATAAAATTCGATTGACTACATTTATATGCTTAATATTTAACAACTTATAAGCGATCTTTATTTTTTTTGATTTGAATTTGATTGAATAATTTTGCAGCCAAAACTGCAGAATTATGAATTTTGGCA